>JAFGME010000024.1 GCA_016927695.1 Bacteroidales bacterium | reverse complement strand
TTTTCCTGAAGACCTTTCCCGATCCGAAATGTGTATGCCATGTGTCATCCGGGGATTTTCTCGTCCGGTAGATGCCATTGTACTTATCAGCAGTGTCTTGTTGAAGGGAATCGGTACTGTGTGCAATGATTTCAAAATCATCGGGATGGTAATGCTTTTTATACCATGAAAGGCTCCCTTCATTCATTTCACTGATGGTGGCCCCGAACATTGCAAATGCCATTTTATTTGCCCATACACTTTCCGGCTTAAGGATGTCGTTGATATATATGGTAGCATTTACGTTGTCGATGATCTCCTCCAGAAATCTGATCCTGTCCTGAAGAATGTTTATGGCCTTTTCAGGATCGGACTTGTCAACCTCGTTGAATTTCCCCTCCTGTAAAATCTTAAGTTCGTTTTTGGGACATGATTCTATCATATTGATAATTATGTAAATAAAATAATACAAAAATTAAAAAAAATAAAGATACATTTTTTTGCCGGCAAAAGCACAAAGTTTCAAGGATTATTAAAGATTCCCCTGCCTGTCATAATACCCTCAACCTTGAATCTTAAAGCGTGTACGATCCCCTTTTCATAGGAGAAGATGTCGCCATTTCCATGTATCAGGGTTTCGGATTTCAAACTGTCACTCAGAGCAATCGCCTTTCTGACCCCATTCCAATCAGCCAACCCCTCTGATGGCTGTTTTTGGGTGTGGCCGTTTATGGTGATCACGGCAGGGCTTGTCTTCAACAAGTGTTATATACATTCTCCGGTAACAGGTTTGCCTATGCCGACCGGGTTTTTATGCTGACAGGAAGCCGGTTTCCTTTTTTTCCTGTCCAATTTGATCTCCCTGTCCAATTCCGTGATTTGTTAGTTGTAATTGATCCGGTTTTAGTCCATTCCAATATTTAAATCTTAGCTCTGCATAATTCCCTGTCAGCGACGACAACCAGGAGATAAATATGTATGAACTTTTCCCTGAGGCGAATCAGAATCAATACCGTCAACCAAAAGCACAATGTCGGTTTAATGAAATTATTGACAACGGATTTTCAAAAGTATAAGAAACCCGGGTTTTAATTTTTGATTAATTTTACCCTGAATTTTATTTGAAGAAAAAATCAAAAGATGGATGTTCAGGCGATTAAGCAAAGATTTGGAATCATCGGCACCTCTCATTTACTGGATCGGGCCATTGACATAGCGCGGCAGGTGGCGCCCACTGATCTTACAGTGCTGATAGCCGGCGAGAGCGGCGTTGGAAAGGAGGTTTTTCCCAAGATCATCCACCAGTTAAGCGCCCGGAAGCATGGGCCGTATATTGCTGTGAACTGCGGCGCCATTCCTGAAGGCACCATTGATTCAGAGCTGTTCGGCCATGAAAAAGGTTCTTTCACAGGAGCCCACGAAGCACGGAAAGGTTATTTCGAAGTGGTTGACGGAGGCACTATTTTTCTGGATGAAGTGGCGGAATTGCCCCTTTCTACACAGGTAAGGCTCCTGCGCATACTCGAAACGGGAGAATTCTTCAAGGTGGGTTCCTCAAAGGTCATTAAAACGGATGTGAGGGTGGTAGTGGCCACCAATGTCGATATCCCTGAAGCGATCAGGCATGGGAAATTCAGGGAAGATCTCTATTACCGGCTCAACACCGTCCCTGTTTTTGTTCCGCCGCTCAGGCAAAGAAAAGAAGATATCTACCTGTTGTTCAGGAAATTTACGCTTGATTTTGCGGAGAAATACAGGATGCCTGCACTGGAACTGACAGAAGATGCGGTAAAAATCCTTACTTCTTATTCCTGGCAGGGCAATGTCAGGCAGCTCAAGAACATCACCGAGCAGATATCCATCATTGAGTCAGAACGCAGGATCACACCTGAAAAACTCATGAAATATCTGCCTGAAACCCAGTCAAGGGAACTACCCGTCCTCTACCGGAACAGGGATTCAGGCATGGGTATCTCCGAACGTGACCTGCTCTACAAAGTGCTTTTCGACTTGAAAAGGGACATCAATGACCTGAAAAAAATCGTGGGCGATATCCTGCAAAGTGAAGACGGAATCAAAGACATCAGTCAATCCAATGCAAGCCTGCTGAAAAAGTTGTATACAGATGCCGAAGCCATTGAGGACCTTCGCACCGGCGAGGTGAGATTCCACCATATTGTAAATGACCCTGAAGACGACGGCCTGCAGGAGCCGGAGCTGATTGAAGAATCCCTCTCCATACAGGAAAAGGAAATCGATCTTATCAGAAAAGCGCTGGCAAGGCATGGAGGAAGAAGAAAAAACGCCGCCCGGGAACTGGGTATTTCCGAACGCACCCTTTACAGGAAGATTAAGGAATACGAAATAGAGTAAGATTCAGTTTTGAGCACTACACAAAATATATTATCATGGGTGGTTATTCTTGCAGTGGCATCCCTGAGCGCATGCAAGATGAATTACTCTTTTACGGGAGCCTCCATACCGCCGGAAGCGAAAACCCTCAACATTAAGTACTTTCCCAACCGGGCAGGCCTTGTTGAACCTACACTCAGCCAGACATTCACAGAAGCGCTCAAGGATAAATTCATCAATGAGACCAGCCTTATTCTCACCAACCAGGGGGGCGATCTCATCATCGAGGGGGCCATCACAGGGTATTCCACCCAGCCTGTGGCCATTCAGGGCAATGACCAGGCTGCCATGAACCGGCTGACCATTTCCGTTCAGGTGAAATATACCAATACCGTTGACGATAAGATGAGTTTTGAATCCTCCTTTTCAAGATATTCAGATTACTCCAGCAGCCAGAACCTCAGCGCTGTGCAGGAAGGGCTCATCCAGGAAATTTCACAATGGCTGGTGGAAGATATTTTCAATAAAGCAGTGGTAAACTGGTAACCCGATCGAAATGAACCGTCAGCAATTCATCGATTTTCTCAATGAACCCTCAAAAATGAAAGCCGGGGCTCTTTCATCCCTGAAAAGTCTTGTGGCGGATTACCCCTGGTGTCATACTGCAGGACTGCTTTATCTGCTTAACCTTTATAAATACGATCATATTGACTATACACGGCAATTGAGATTTGCCGCAGCAGTGGCCCCTGACAGGAGCCTCTTAAAGAGCCTTCTCAACTCGGTGAAAGCCGGTGAAAGCGACACTTCTGCGACATTGGCAGGGAAGGAACGCAGTCAGGAGGCGCCCGCTGATGTCAGCCATCAAAGTATAAACGATCTTCCGGGAATATCAGAAAAAATCCCGGAGAATGAACGGTTTATGAGGCTGATGGATGAATTGTCAGAAACCATCGGGTTGATTTCAGTTGCAGAACGTCATGATGCTGATTCCAGGAGGTTTCTGATGATACAGGATGTCATCTTCAGACTCGGTGAAGTACTGAAATATGCCGGAGAAGCCCCGGCTCAGGATGAAAGTAAGGGGAAGGCCGGGCTGCATACCCCCGCAGGGGAGTACTCCTTTGACCATCCTCAGGAAATGGATAACCCATCCGCAGAGGAATTCAAACAAAAGAACGAACTCATTGAAAGGTTCATTAAGAATGAACCCAAAATCACACCTCCAAAAAAGTCCGATTTTTTCACTCCCGAAAAACTTGCCAGGGCCAGCCTTGCCGATAAAGATGAGATTGTTTCCGAAACTTTGGCAAAAATTTACCTGAAACAGGGCAATTATGCCAGGGCCCTCAAAATTTACCGGAAATTAAGTTTGCTTAATCCCGAAAAAAGTAGTTACTTTGCAGCCCAAATTTTGAAAATAGAGAAAGAAATCAGTAAATAACTTAAAGGCAATACAATGGCTGCATACGTAACAATCGGCGTCCTGATCATCATCACATGTGTTTTACTTGTGCTGATCGTTCTTGTACAGAGTTCAAAAGGCGGAGGGCTGGCATCCAGTTTCTCTTCTTCCAATCAATTCATGGGTGTGAGAAAAACAGCCGATTTTCTTGAGAAAGCAACATGGACGCTGGCCGTCGTTCTTTTGGTTTTCAGTTTGTTTTCCATTTTCGTGATCCCCAGGGGAAACGTTGCCCAGATAGACACTGAACTCAGGGAGCAACTGGAAAATGCAATGGAAAATCAACCTGTTGAGGACTTTGTTCCCCCTCCGTCCCAGGACGGTGAGGTGCCGGATGAAGAATAACACGGTGACTTGATTCTTAAAAAAATGTCAGAATGTCAGAAATATTCTGACATTTTTTTTATCCCCCGGCTCCGGAATACCCATACAGTACGCGGCCGTAAAGTTATACTTATAAGCATTGTAGGGAATTCCACAGGGTGTGCGGGCATCAGTATGTAATAACAGATCAAAAAAAATTTTTTGGCATGGATTATGTCAGGGCCGCAATGTGCTAATTCGCATTGGTAAATTTATTATTTCAAACAATATTTAAAAAAAAGAATATGGCAAAGATGAAGATCAAACCGTTAGGCGACAGGGTTCTGATTGAACCGTCACCGGCTGAAGAAAAAACCGCAGGAGGGATCATTATTCCCGACACGGCAAAGGAAAAACCCCAGAAAGGCGTTATCGTGGCCGTTGGCCCGGGCACAAAAGACAACAAAATCACCGTTAAAGTGGGGGATATGGTCCTTTATGGAAAATACTCCGGCACAGAACTCACTTTCGAGGGGAAAAGCTTCCTCATTATGAAGGAGTCTGATTTGTATGCAACCCTTTAATTATTGTAAACACTAAAACTATTATAAAAATGGCAAAAGACATTATTTTTGATCTGAAAGCAAGGGACGCCCTCAAGAAAGGCGTTGATGCGCTTTCAAATGCAGTTAAAGTTACCCTCGGTCCTAAAGGACGGAACGTGATCCTTGAGAAATCATACGGCGCTCCTACAATTACAAAAGACGGCGTGACCGTAGCCAAGGAAATAGAACTGAAAGATCCGGTCGAAAACATCGGAGCCCAGCTCGTAAAAGAGGTGGCATCCAAAACTAATGATGTAGCCGGCGATGGTACAACCACAGCTACAGTCCTTGCTCAGGCAATATTCACTACAGGCCTCAAAAACGTTACGGCAGGCGCAAACCCGATGGACCTGAAAAGGGGTATCGACAAGGCCGTTGCAGAGGTGCTGATCTCATTGAAAAAGCAAACCAAACAGATCAACGACAGCGGTGAGAAAGTTGAACAGGTGGCCACCATCTCGGCAAATAATGAAATCACCATCGGAAAAATGATCGCCGAAGCGATGAGCAAGGTGAAAAAAGACGGCGTGATCACCATTGAGGAAGCCAAAAGTATGGAAACCTATGTTGACGTTGTTGAAGGTATGCAATTCGACAGAGGGTATATTTCCCCTTATTTTGTTACCGACACTGAAAAAATGGAATCAGTGTATGAATCTCCTTTCATACTGATCCATGACAAGAAAATCTCCGTGATGAAAGACCTGCTTCCTATTTTGGAGAAGGTGGCACAATCAGGAAGGCCGATGCTTATCATTGCTGAAGATGTGGAAACGGAAGCCCTTGCCACACTGGTGGTCAATAAACTCAGGGGCGGTCTTAAGGTGGTGGCAGTGAAAGCCCCCGGATTTGGCGACAGAAGAAAAGAAATGCTGGAGGACATTGCCATACTGTCAGGTGGTGTGGTTGTCTCGGAAGAGAAAGGCTACAAACTTGAAGACACTACCCTTGAAATGTTAGGCAGGGCTGAAAAAATCACCGTTGACAAAGACAATACGACCATTGTAAGCGGAAAAGGTAAAAAAGAAGATATCAAAGCACGTATCAACCAGATCAAGGCACAGGTTGAGAACACTACCTCCGATTATGACAAGGAAAAGCTGCAGGAACGTCTGGCCAAGCTCTCCGGCGGAGTAGCAGTGATATATGTGGGTGCAGCCAGCGAAGTGGAAATGAAAGAAAAAAAGGACCGTTTCGATGATGCACTGAATGCTACCAGGGCAGCCATCGAGGAAGGAATTATTCCCGGCGGCGGTGTGGGTTACATCCGTGCCATTGATGCGCTGAAAAATGTAAAAGTCGATAACGAAGATGAAGAAACCGGAGTTGCCATCATCAGAAGGGCATTAGAGGAGCCGGTAAGGCAAATCGTTGAGAATGCAGGTATGGAAGGTTCAGTGGTGGTACAGAAGATCAGGGAAGGTAAAGGAGATTTTGGATACAATGCCCGCACCGACAAGTACGAAAACCTGTTCAAATCAGGGGTGATCGATCCCACCAAGGTGGCAAGGGTAGCCCTCGAAAATGCTGCCTCGATTGCAGGCATGATGCTGACGACAGAGTGTGTGGTGGCTGAAAATAAAGACGAAAAGCCGGCTGCACCGCCTATGCCTCCGGGAGGTATGGGAGGAATGTATTAGCAGACCCAAAGAGGCTGTCTTATCAGGACAGCCTTTTTTTTTCAGGATTCACGGAAGGAATAAATTTTTCATACTTTCGTTATTAATTCAATCGATTTTTTAAAATGAGTATGGGTAATCCGAAAATGTCAGTGTGGGTTTGCTTTTCCGCCTTGTTGTTTGCCGGTGTTTCCTTTGCACAGGAACCGTTGCCGGCACTGCCGGTGGATGAAAAAACCGGCCTTATCACATACCGCGAAGTGGTGGAAATAGAGGGCGCAAAATCCGACCTGTTTAACTGGGCTGTATATTGGATCAACGAGTATTATAAAAACCCCGCAGATGTGACAAAGGTCAGGGATGCCGAAACAGGGGAGATCAAGGGCGTACATCGTTTGAAGATAAGGAACACCGCTGAAGATGGATCCCAAACGGATGCAGGTCTGGTTCAATACAATTTTGCCATTGAACTGAAGGACAACCGGTACAGGTGTACCCTTAATGAATTTGTTTTGCGGCAGAGTTCCAAAATACCGGTGGAGAAATGGATGAACCGGGAGGATCCTCAATACAATCCGCTCTGGGATCAGTATCTGGCTCAGATTGATGAATTTGCCACAAGCTGGATCCAGGCGTTGAAAGAGGGAATGAAACCCCCTGCAGAGGATAATGACGATGACTGGTAGTTGAGCGTATCAAAATACATTTTAAAAACAGGGAGTCATCATTACTTCCTGTTTTTTTTTGTAATTTGCCCACTCATAATTGCGTTATGGAGCAAGCTGCAACAACACCTTTGGCCTGGGGATTTCTTTTGGCCGGCCTCTTTGGTGGTCTAGTCTTTTTCCTTTACGGGATGTGGAGGATGAGTGAAGGTCTTAAGCACTCGGCCGGAAGCGGTATGCGCAAGGTAGTGGCTTTGCTCACCAACAACCGGTTTACCGGCCTTCTTACCGGTGCGTTGGTGACGGCAGTGATACAAAGCAGCAGCGCCACCACCGTAATGCTCATCAGTTTTGTAAGGGCCGGTTTGATTACACTGAAACAGTCACTTGGGGTGATTCTGGGGGCAGATATCGGAACCACTTTCACCGCACAACTGATCGCATTTGAGCTCACCGATTATGCCCTCATCCTTGTTATTGCAGGTTTTTTCCTGATGTTCTACGGTAAGCGCAATACCTTGAAACATATAGGGGAGGCCATCTTTGGATTTGGGATTCTTTTTTATGGAATGAAACTGATGTCTGATTCCATGGATCCTCTGAGGAGCTATCCTCCTTTTCTTTCCATACTCCATAGTCTGGAAAATCCGTTTCTGGGCCTTCTGGCCGGAACACTTTTTACGGCATTGATGCAAAGCAGCAGCGCTTTCATCGGGATCATCATCGTGTTGTCACAGCAGGGAGCGCTATCCCTTGAGGCCTGGGTTCCCCTGATATTGGGCGCCAATATCGGAACCTGTGTAACTGCAGCGCTGGCAAGTTTCTCATCCGGAAGGGAGGCTAAGAGGGTGGCATTGGGCCATGTATTGTTCAAGATGGCAGGCGTCCTGCTACTGGTATTCTGGATACCCGCTTTTTCAGATCTGGTGGTCAGCATATCTCCGGTGTCAGACCTTTACGGGACGGAGAAAGTGGCCGCTGAAACACCCAGGCAAATTGCCAATGCACATTCCCTGTTCAATATCGGGATAGCGCTTGTTTTTCTTCCTTTCACCGGCCTGTTCAACCGGCTGATCCTGAAAATACTGCCGGGAAGGGAAGGGGCGGTTATTTCCGGCACAGGATTGACAGGCATTGATAAAAAAAGCGCCGGTACTCCTTCGTTAGCCCTTGCTCTTACCAGGGCGGAAATAGCCGGGATGATCAAAATGGTGGAAGAAATGTTTGCCAAGGCCATACAACCCCTGCTCGAAGAGAAATCCCCTATGGCTATGTCTTCCGGATCTGTTATTATACGGGAGATCGAATGGATGGAAAAAAAAATTGACCAGGCCCAGGAAAACCTGACCCGCTTCCTGCTGGATGTCAACAAGCATACCCTCACCGGCAGGCAGTCAGCTGAGATTTTCACACTCCTTTCGACAGTGAAATCTGTTGAGAATATCAGCGATGTAATTAAAAAGAATATGCTGCCTGTGATAGCCAGGAAGCAGCAGATTGACCTTGATTTCTCGCATGAAGGGAAAGAAGATCTGAAGGCTTATCATATAAAGGTAAGCAAACAGCTCATGCGCCTGAGATCGGTTTTTGAAGAGAAAAGCTTCGAAAAAGCCCGGAAAATATTGTATAAACAATTCAAATACCTTGAAATGGAAGAGGATTTCGGGATGAAACATTTGAAAAGGCTTACTGAAATGCAGGAAAAGTCGATAGCAACACATGAGTTGCACACTGACATACTTGAGGCTTTAAAACTGGTTCATCAGTACACGGTGCAAATCGCAAGGGGTATGATTAATATGAGCAGCGCTGAACAGTAAACCAAAAACAGCCCCCGGGTTTAAGGGCTGATTATTTATTCCCCTTCCATATCTGTTCCGGTGGACACCTCTTCCAGAATTTCTTCTGAAGGCATCTTTCTTTTTTCAGCGATGTCCATCTCGTCGATCAGCCTTTGTGCGCCTGCATATTTATCGATGATGAACAGCACATACCGGATATCCACATTGATGGTTCTCTGCAGTTCGGGTTCAAAAGCGATGTCACCGCTCATTGCCTCCCAGTTGCCGTCGAATGCCAGTCCAATGAGCTCACCGTTGCAATTGATGACGGGACTGCCTGAATTTCCACCCGTAATGTCATGATTGGTCAGGAAACAGACCTTCATCACATCCCCCTCTCCATATCTTCCAAAATCCCTGTTATCAAAAAGAGTTTTCAGCTTATCAGGGACAACGAATTCCCAGTTTGAGGGATCTTCCTTTTCCATCACACCGCCAAGGGTGGTAAAGTAATTATAATGCACTGCATCAGCAGGGAAATAATCGAGTACCTGCCCGTAGGTAAGCCTCATCGTGAAATTTGCATCCGGATAGAATTTCCTGTCGGGCATCATATCTCTCAAGCCCCGGATAAAAAGGCGGTTTCCGGCCTCAAGCTTATCAAATGCCGGGCCGGTATTGGGATACAGTTCTTCATAATAGAAATTGTAAAAAGCCCTGACGGCCTGATAAGCAATATCCTTTTCAATTTTCTTTGCCGAAGGCTTTTGTAAAAGGCTTTCTACTTTTTCAGGATCGGAGAAGCAACTGGTTTTAAACAGATCGGAAGCAAAAGCAGAAAAGTCATTTTTATATCCGGATGCAGTGCTTTTCAACCACCCGGGCTGTTGTGCTGACGGTACATTCTGATAGTACATTTCAAGCATGGCTGCAAGCAGTTTCTGATCGGTAGGGGCATTGTAGTCTTTGAAGTGGGAAGAGCTCCTTTCACGGAGCCCGGCAACCATTTTGTCAATTTTTTCCTGGTCGGCATCCTTTTTTTCAAGCTCTGCCTTCAGGTTTGAAAAGGCGGCTGCAAAGTCAAGTATTTCGCTTCCCCTTGTAATGGCTTCGCGCAGGTAAATCCCAACCATTTCGTACTGTGACAGGGTATTATATGCATCTTCAATCAAAACAAGCGCTTCGCCATACCGGGTTTTCCTCTCCGGATCACTTTCGGTCCAATTCAGGAATTCCTCTTCCAGTTGCAGTTTTTTCTCATAAACATCCAGTCTCTTCAGTCCTTTTGTCTGACCGATATAGTATTTCCAGTAATTGGAAGTACGAGCATATTTTGAAGCATATTTGATTCTGATTCCATCGCTGGCCCTCATATCTTCCATCATGATTTTCAGTTTTTTATCCCTGATGGAAACGATGGTCTGGTTGGTGATGTCGAGCGCCATTCTGACGCCGAAAGAGGTAAGATACCTTTCGGTGCTTCCGGGATAGCCCAGGATCATGGCGAAATCTCCTTTTTCAACCCCCTCAAGTGAAACGGGAAGGTGGCGCCGGGGTTTCATGGGTATATTGTCTTCAGAATACTCAGCCGGTTTTCCATCTTTGCCGGTGTATATTCTGAACAGGGAAAAGTCGCCGGTATGCCTTGGCCACATCCAGTTGTCGGTGTCGGCGCCGAATTTTCCGATGGCGGAGGGGGGGGCTCCTACCAGCCTGACATCTGTATATGTTTCATAAACAAAAAGATAGAACTCATTTCCACCATAAAAAGTTCTGACAGAGGCATTGTAATGGGTATTTCCGGTCGATTCTTTTTCAATGACGCCTGAAACCTCTGCAATGGCTTCATAACGGTCGCTTTCACTCATATTTGCGTTGAGTTTTTCCAAAACGCGGCCTGTAACGTCTTCTATCCGGATTAAAAAAGTAGCCGTCAGGCCCGGGTTGGGGAGTTCATCCTTCATGCTTTCGGCCCAGAAACCGTTGCTGAGATAATCATGGTCGATTGAGGAATGGGCCTGTATCCTGCCATAACCGCAATGATGATTGGTGAGCAGCAGTCCCTGATCAGAAATAAGTTCGCCGGTGCAACCCCTTCCGAAAATAGCGATGGCGTCTTTAAGGCTGGATTGATTGATGCTGTAGATCTCTTCAGGTGAAAGTTTCAATCCCATTTCTTTCATGTCGCCGTAAATGCTTTCGATAAACACCGGCATCCACATGCCCTCATCGGCCCTGGCATTGAAGCGGAACATACATCCGGCAGCCAATGCAATGAATAAAAGTCGTTTCATTAAAAATAAGATTAATCAGTATCAGACAAATTTTTCTCCCTTCTCAATTTTTATTGTATTCACAATCTCCCGTATCTTTTGTTCATCCTGCTTTTTGCAGATCAGGAGATGATTCTCATCTTCCACCACAATGTAATCCTCAAGGCCCTGAATAACCACCAGCTTGTCATGGGGAACGGTAACAATGCAGTTATTGCTGTCGTACACCATCACATTTTTACCGATCACTGCATTTCCATGGGTGTCTTTTTCCCGGATTTCATAAAGCGAACCCCAGGTGCCGAGATCCGACCATCCAAAGTCAGAGGCAAGAACATACACATTGCCGGCCTTTTCCATGATGCCATAGTCAATGGAAATATTGGGACACAGCGGGTATATCCTGTTGATGAATGCTTTTTCACCGGAGGTGCCATATATGTTTTTCCCTTCCGAAAAAAGGCCGTCGATATCCGGAAGGTGATTTTTGAAGGCATTCAATATTGCGGCTGCCGACCAGATAAATATGCCTGAGTTCCACAGGAATTCGCCGCTTTCAAGGAATGTGGCGGCCAGTTCACGGCCGGGCTTTTCAGTGAAAGTTTTGACTTTCCTGATTCTTTTGTCTTCCCGGGAAGGCTGGTCGTTGCAAAATTGAATATAACCGTAACCTGTTTCGGGTCGTGACGGGGTAATTCCCAGGGTAAGCAGCCAGTCGTTTTCAGTGGCTGCCTTGAGGGTTGAACCGATCACTTCTTTAAAAAGGGTTTCATTGAGGATGATATGGTCCGATGGGGCAACCACCATTACGGCGTTTGGGTTTTCATTATAAATCCTGTGGCTGGCGTAAGCCACACAGGGCGCCGTATTTTTTCGCATGGGTTCACAAAGAACCTGCTTTTCAGTCATCCCGTCCAGTTGAGCCAGTACCTGTTCTTTGTAAATCTCATTGGTCACAACAAGGATGTTTTGTTGGGGGCAAATATCCAGAAAACGTTCGTAGGTTTGTTGTATCAGTGTTTTGCCGGCGCCTGAAATATCGATGAATTGTTTGGGACGGTTGATACGGCTCATGGGCCAGAACCTGGCTCCGACCCCGCCGGCCATAATCACACAATAGTAGTTGTTATTCATTATCAATGCTTTTCGGAAATATTCCTGTGCAAATATAAAAAAATAAGGCAGTTGGAGGGTGTTTAATTTGTGATTTCACCGCTTATCTTATCTCTGATCTGCCTCTGAACTTTCAAAACCCACTCATTGGCGCCATCTGAGATTTTAAAGTGATGTTGTCAGCCAAAAATATGAATCAAAAATTATTTTTTATTTAAATTGTCCAAAACAGGAACTTATTAGCAGGTATAAATCAGTGGATGATATTGAGTTTTCAGTTCAGGAAGTTTTGCTCAGAAAAAGCAGCTAAAGGCTTATCAAAAAATGTTTCGAGGTACCGAGCGGATTCGAACCGCTGTACGTGGTTTTGCAGACCACTGCCTAACCCCTCGGCCACGGTACCGTTTTTAAAGGATCGCAAATTTAGTAATATTTTTTCATCCCGCAAAATTTTTCAGATTATTACGGGTCAGGCATTGTGGAAACTGTCTGCAGAGAGTACCACCGATACAGCCTCCACATTCCCTCCCAGGGGAGGATTCAGCTTGGAAACCCGAATTTCCCATGACTCTGCGCGCGGGAAATCTCCCTGAAGACGGTTCAGGATACGCCTTGCGAGATGTTCAAGCAAACGGGAAGGGACTTCCATTTCCTGCCTTACCGCTTCATAGATTTTGCCGTAGTCGACCGCATCATTGATGTCGTCGCCGGTTTCTGCCTTTTCGGTGTCCACCTCAAGGTACAGGTCGATCAGGAAGGTGTTTCCCGTGATCCTTTCTTCTTCGTAAACCCCGTGCCGGGCGAAGAATTCCATTCCTTCAAGCTCAATTGTTGCCATAATCAGATTTTTATTTTGTCCAGGGCATTTTCTATTCTTGCCACCACCTCTTCCCTTCCTAATATTTCCATGATATCGAACATGCCGGGGCCCATGGGGGAGCCCACCAGCGCAAGGCGCAACGGATTCATAAGTTTGCCCGTGCCGGTTTGTTTTTCCTCAAGAAATGCTTTTACCAACAGTTCCGTTTTGTCTTTGTCAAACCCGTCTACGGCCTTGATTTTTTGTGCAAATTCCAAAAGAAGCTGCGGTGTTTCCTGCTTCCATTGTTTTTTCACCATCTCTGCATCATAGTTTTCAGGCCGCTGGAAGAAAAAACAGGAATGTTGCCAGAAATCTTTTACAAAGTCGGCCCTTTCTTTGACCAGTCCTGCCACCTTACGGACCGTATCCGGGTCTGCCCTGACGCCTCTTTTCTCCAGGTCGGCTGAAAACATTGCTGCCAGTTCATCATCATTTTTTTTCATAAGATACTGGTGATTGAACCATCTGGCCTTGGCCGGGTCAAACCTTGAGCCCGATTTGATGATACGATCGAGGGAGAAAATTTCAATGAGTTCGTCCATAGTGAATAATTCCTGCTCTGTGCCGGGGTTCCAGCCCAGGAGTGCAAGGATATTGATGAAGGCTTCGGGGAAATAGCCCGACTCGCGGTATCCGCCTGACACTTCACCGGTTTGCGGATTTTTCCATTCCAATGGAAAAACAGGGAATCCGAGCCGGTCGCCGTCGCGTTTGCTCAGTTTTCCCTTGCCGTCGGGTTTCAGTGTCAGTGGCATATGTGCGAACAGGGGCATGGATTCATCCCACCCGAAAGCACGGTACAACATCACATGCAGGGGCAGAGAGGGGAGCCATTCTTCGCCCCGGATCACATGCGATATCTCCATCAGGTGATCGTCCACCACATTGGCCAGATGGTAGGTCGGCATGCCATCGGACTTGAACAGCACCTTGTCGTCTAAGGTGGAGGTGTTCACCGAAATGTCGCCCCTGACGATGTCGCTGAAAGCTATTTCAACATTTTCAGGCATTTTAAACCGGATCACAAAGGGTGTGCCCGAGGCCAGCTCTTGCTGCACTTCGCCGCGGCTGAGAGAAAGTGAATTGCTCATCCGGTTTCTGCAGTGATAGCTGTAACTGGTATTGGGAACCTGGTTCCTTTCAAGCTCTTTCCTGAGATTTTCGAGCTCATCCGGTGTGTCGAAGGCATAATAGGCAAATCCGTTTTCAATCAATGTATCTGCATATTGCCGGTAGATATTTTTTCTTTCGGATTGCCTGTACGGGGCAAAAGGGCCTCCTTTGTGAACGCCTTCGTCGAAATGTATGCCGCACCATTCAAGGGATTCAAGAATGTAATCCACGGCTCCTTCCACATAGCGGTTCTGATCGGTGTCTTCTATCCTGAGGATGAATTTCCCGTTGTTTTTCCGTGCAAACAGGTAATTGAACAAAGCCGTCCTAACCCCTCCGATGTGCAGAGGCCCTGTGGGGCTTGGCGCAAAGCGCACCCGTATTTCCCTTTCACTCATATCTGTGATCATTTTGGCGGCAAAGATATAAAAAAGGAGAAGGCCGGCGCTGCCAACAGCGGTCCGGCCTTTTGGGAATCAGAGCACAAGAGGGGTGTTATCTCGAAAGAAAAACTTTCTTTGTCGTGATTTCCGTACCATCCTGAACTTCAGCAATGTAGATTCCTTTGACAACGGAAGCGGTTACCTGGTATTCGTGGTTTCCCGAGAGTGAGGCGCTGAGTACGGTTTTACCGTAAACATCATGCAGTTTCAAATTCAGATCACTGACTTCACCTGCTTTGATAAAAATATTATTCCCATCGGAAAAAATGCTTATTCCCGTTTCATTTCCTGCAAAAGCGCCCGAGGGGGTGAGCGGAAAATCCAGGAGGTTGTTTTCGTAGAGGCCGCTGAAGAGGTCATCCTGTCCGTATTTCAAAGGGTTGGTGAAATCGCGGTTAAGATAATACTGCCCGTCGTCCATCAGGGGAATGCCGCGGGTGTCGGCTGCAACAAAAGAAATCCCTGCCGTTTCAGAAGCGTCCAGGATTCTGATCCTGTACCTGAACAGGCCGCCCCATTCAGGCAGAACAGGCGCCTCGTTCATAAAATTCTGCCTGGGTACTCTGAACAAAGCCTCGGTAAGACAGGCATGCCTGCTGACCATGTTGTCCACCCCGGGAACTCCGGGAGGAAGCTGAATATACTTTTCGGCCCCCGAAACATTTCCGCTGAGCAGTCCTAAACGTTCTACGGAAATATTCCCTGAAGCTGCCACATTTTCGCCGAAAGCCCCGGGATTGTAGTCGAGATATACCTGCAAATCGCTGTGGAATGTTCCGGGCCGGTCAGCGGAAATTTCAATGTCGAACTGCAGGAAGGAGTCACCCCATTGTTCATATACAACAGGGTTGGCAAACCTCCAGTGAATGGAGGGGGATTGCTGGCCAAATGCATACATAAAGCCTGCGAGCAATAAAGCTGTAAAGATCGTTTGTGTTTTCATTGTGTTGAGTTTTATTTGTTTTCCGGTTCAAATTTGGCACATCCGGAAGCTGAAATCAAGACATAATGAGGGAATGGAAACCGGGGGAAACTTACTATGACAGCCTTACTCCTTAAAACCTTATTAAAACAGGGCGAAAACCGGAGTCCACGCTGCCGGTCAATGTTGAACCGCTGTCAGGAAATTGAGGGAAAGGCCGCTTCTGCCAGGATATCCGGAGCGCTTTATGGAAGATTTGCAGTACAAAAAGAATGATTAAAAAAACCTATCTCTTTATCTGCGATTCATAAAGGCTGATCCATTCCTGTGCCTGCATTTTTCCTGCCAGCTCGCAGATCAGTTCAAAGGGAATATTTTCCGGTTTTTTAAAGCGGATACAGCTTTTGCCTATATCCGGTTTTGCCTTTGAATGTTTCGGATATTCTTCCAGGAACCAGCCCATCAGCTTTTCGTCGGCATAAAGCCCCATGTGATAAACAGAGATGTGATTTTTTTGAGATGCAATGCTCATAAATGGCAGGGGCAGTGCGGGATCACAGTGGTATCCGGATGGATACACCGAATGAGGAATCACATATCCGATCATTCCGTAGCTCATGCACTCCGAAAACCCATCAGGCAGATTGGCCGTAATGATATGTCTCAGCCTGGTCATGGCCTCTTTCCTTTCACCGGGAAGCTGTTCAATATATTGCCCGGGAGTGTCAGCCTTTATTTGCATATTTTTCTGATTATATATTTTAACAAAGGAAATTGAAAATAGTTCGTGACATCATTAAGACTATCTGGTATGCAACGAAATTCTTATCGGCAAGGTCTTAATACCTAATACATAAATATTACATTTGTCAGGTTTTCGTTTGCATCAATAAAACATTCAGGTATGAAAAAAATTACTTTGCTACTTTGCGGTTTTGTTTTCTTTCAGACGGTAATGGCACAGTTTCAGGACAGGGCTGTGCTGAGAATAGCCAATCCATCTGAACAGGCGGTCGAACGGTTTTATAAAGGAGACTATGATGTTGCGGCATTCAGGCCGAAGGAATTCATTGATCTTGTCGGGGATTATAATTTGTACCTTCAACTGAAGGCGGAAGGCTTTGAAGTTTCCGTAACAGTCACTGAAGCCGAACTCAGGGAAAATCTTGCCGAAGGGAAAGCCCTGAACGGATACCGTTCCTACTCAGGCCTTCTGGCCGATCTTCAGCAGATGGAATCGGCCCACCCTGGTATCTGTAAACTTTATGATATTGGCAATTCGAGGGGCAAAGAATACTATCTGGGCGGAAATTTCAATTATTTAGAGTATAATCATGAGATCTGGGCGCTAAAAGTATCCGACAATGTACTTCAGGAAGAAGATGAGCCGTGTATTTATTATATGGGCGCCCATCATGCCCGCGAGCCCATCAGCCTTGAGGTAACCATATACATCCTGAACCATATTCTCAATAACTATGGAAGCGACCCCCAGATAACAGCCAATGTCAATAACACCCAGATCTGGTTTGTTCCACTGGTCAATCCGAACGGCCATAAGATCGTATGGGACCAGCAGGATGTCTGGTGGAGGAAAAACATCAGGGACAACAATTCAAACGGAGTAATTGACCCAGAGACCGGCTATAGCAATTACCCTGACGGTGTGGACCCCAACCGTAACTATTCTTTTGAGTGGGGAGGGGAGGGGGCCTCCACCGACCCGAATGACGAAACCTACAGAGGCCCTTCCGCCGCTTCCGAGCCTGAGATTTCCGCCATGCAGGACCTCGTATCCAACCATCATTTTGTAGCTGGTATTTCATATCACAGCTATGGGGAGCTTGTCCTCTGGCCATTCGGTTATACCAGCAGCGCCGTTGCACCTGACCAGGCTGCTATTTCACAGCTTGGAACATTCATGGCGCAAACCATTCCCGGCCTCTCCGGAGGATACTACACACCCCAGGCTGCCTGGCAACTGTATGCCTGCTCCGGAACAACCGACGATTATACTTACGGACAACACGGGATTTTCGGATACACTATTGAACTGGCGACGCAGTTTATACCTTCATCCACCCAGATACTGACCATCTGCCAGAACAACCTCCAGGCGGGCCTTATCATGCTTGACAGGATCAACAAATCCACGCTCACGGGGCATGTTTACAACGCCTCCAACAGCCAGCCTGTTGAAGCCGAGGTTTTTGTAAATGGAATTGACAATTCAGGCTCCTTCCGCGAACCCTACAAGAGCGATGCTGCATTCGGGAGGTATTACAGGATGCTGCAGACCGGCAATTACACTGTTACCTTTTCGGCTTATGGTTATATCAGCCAGACTTTCAGCAATGTGAACATCAACAGCCTGAACCAGACTATACTGGATGTTTTCCTTGTACCGGCACAGGTATTGAGTATTTCCGGCACGGTAACCGACCTCGCCACAGGCCTTCCCATCGAAAATGCATCCGTGGAGGTGCTGGATACTCCTTTGCCGCCTGCCATAACAAACCAGAACGGACAGTACACCATTTCCACACTGTTCGAAGGAACGCATCCTTTCAGGGTGCATGCCCTTAATTATGCCACCATTATTCAGGATGTGAACGTAAATCCGCAGAATACGGTGATTGATTTTCAGCTTCAGCAGAGTACGGCCTGGAGTTTTGAGCAGGGTACATTTGAGCCGCAGTGGTCCACGGGCGGAAACGCCCCCTGGTTCATCACTACTGAAGATCCTTACGACGGAGCTTACTGCACCCGTTCAGGAAGCATTGGCAACAACCAGTCGTCCACACTCGCCATCACCATGGATCTGACATCGGGCGGAAACATTTCCTTTTACAGAAAGGTATCCTCTGAGGCCAGTTACGATTTCCTCCGTTTTTACATCGACAATGTCCAGCAGGGCCAGTGGTCAGGAAATGTCGGCTGGGGGGAAGTTGCTTTCCCCGTGACCTCCGGGGCACATGAATTCAAATGGGTGTACATCAAGGATACCTATACTGTGGCCGGCAGCGACAGGGCCTGGATTGATTACATCATTTTCCCACCTTACAACACCAATCCTGTGATTGAGATACAAAGCGTTTCCATCGATGATTCTGGTACGGGTAACGGCAATGGCGTCCTTGAAGCGGGTGAGACGGCTGCCATTACCTTCAGCCTGATCAACAATGGAATGGGGCCTGCCAGCCAGACAGTTTCAAGCCTTACTTCGGCCAGCCCTTTCATGCAGATAATGTCGGCGCCGGTTGCATTAGGAACAATTAACCCCTACAGCACAACCCAGGCCACTTATAATATTTCGGTAGAAGCGAACACTCCTTCAGGGACTGTGATCGATTTTGTCCTCCTCTTTGAATCGCTGGAAGCCACGACATCACAGACTGTATATGAAGCCATCGGTTCACTGACGGCGCATGAGGATTTCGAAACAGGGGACTTTTCACAATACAACTGGAACTTCTCCGGCAATCAAAACTGGACCATCACCTCAGTGAGCCCTTATGAAGGGGTTTATTGTGCCAAATCCGGGGCCATCGGGAACAACCAGTCAACGGCGCTGGAGATTACCCTTGATGTGGTGATGGCCGGGAATATTTCTTTCTACCGGAAAGTCTCCTCCGAAAGCAGTTATGATTACCTGCGTTTCACCATCGACGGGCAGGAGAAGGAGAAATGGTCGGGCAATGTGGCCTGGGGATATGAGAGTTATGCGGTTACCAAAGGCACACACATATTTAAATGGAATTACACCAAGGATCAGAACACCGTCAGCGGCAGCGACTGCGGATGGGTTGACATGATCACTTTCCCGCCGGTGGTTACCCTGCAGAATATAAACATAAAGGTATTCCTGGAAGGGCCTTACAGCGGGACAGAAATGGAAACTTATCTGAATACGGGAGGCTATATTCCTTTAAATCAGCCCTATTCTTCTCAGCCATGGAATTACCAGGGCAGCATTGCATTGCAGGGCTCACCGGTACCCGACGCAGTAGACTGGATACTGATGGAGTTGCGCGAAACAGCAGGCGGGGCGGCAACAGCCACATCGTCAACTATGATAGCAAAAATGGCTGCATTGCTGCTTAAAAACGGGCAGGTGGTAGCGGTTGACGGCGTCAGCCCCCTGATTTTTGCGGGCTCTGTTGAAGATAACCTTTATGCGCTGGTACACCACAGGAACCACCTTTCGGTGATGTCGTCAGGCCCGTTGCAGAAAACCGGCGGCGTATATTCGTGGGATTTCTCAACGGATGCCTATCAGGCTTACGGCGGAGGATTGGCCCATACCGGTCTGGGAAACGGTGTGTTTGGAATGACGGCCGGCGACGGTGATGCCACCGGACAGGTGGGCACGGGCGATAAAAATGATGTCTGGGTAATGCAGGCAGGCGCCAGCGGGTACCTTCCCGGTGATTTTGACCTCGATGCCAACGTGACCAACGGCGACAAAATCGACCTTTGGGCGCCCAATTCAGGCAAGGGAACGCAGGTGCCGCAGTAACCAACTGTCGGGGAATATTCCCGGTCGGCGATCCCGGAACGGCGGGAAGGATTGAATTTCTTTCTTTGCCACAAACGTCTGCAAGACCTACGGACGGGCATGGCCGGGTTTTTCATTGGCAATGCAAGCCGGAGAACGGTAGCTTTTACACAACTGATACCCGGATAACCTTCATAATGCATTCTTTATCCTCCATTTTATGTCTCAAAAAAAAATTATATAAAATCATAATATGTTGGATTTGTATCCATATATCAGTATCTTTGTCATCCACCAAATTTACAAATTATGAATTCGCAGGCCAACCAGGTTGTTGAGGATGATATTCATACACTTATCAGTGATTACATTAAAACCAATCATAAGATCATCCATCAGGTCAGGTTTCTGAAAAATATTATTTCGCAGCTGAACATTGCCATATTCATCCATGACCTCAGAAAACTCCGCCATATCTGGACGAACGACAATTATTTCAATATCATCGGTTACAGTGATAAAGAGGTAAAGCAGATGGGCCCTGATTGGGCAAAACAGAACTACCATCCAGACGATATCGAAATCATCGGGGACAGGATTGAGTATTTCAGGCAGGGTGAGGGAGTGGCTTTCTCAGGAATCTACCGGATCAGGCACAAAGACGGTCACTGGGTTTGGGTGTATTCCAATTCCATTGTTTATAAAAGGGATAAAGAGGGATTGCCGGAACAGATATTAGGCATCTGCATCGATTTCACCGACAATTTCAAAACGATGAAACAATTTAAAGATCTTTACAGGGAAAACCAGCAGCTTCGCCACGAATTGGGGATTTCCTGCCTTACAAAACGGGAGAAACAGATCATCAGGCAGATCGCGGGAGGGAAAACCAGCCAGGAGATCGCCGATGAACTTCATATCAGTATTTATACCGCCAATAACCACCGCAAAAACATATTGAAGAAATTGGAACTGAAAAACATCGCCGACCTGGTGCACTTTGCTTCCGAATGCGGTCTGGATTAACGTTATTTTAATCAAAGGTTTCTCAGCTCATTCAGGGAGGTCGGATAATGGCCATTTTAAGGATAATGATACTGTTGACATTGAATACAAAGCCTATCATCCGGAGACCTCTCATAACTTCCTGCACCACTACACCATGAGTGTAAAGCGGGGCATCTCGGGAACCGGTGTCGGTTCATTGTATGAAACCATTCCTGCGCCCGTCCCTGCCGTGAAATCATTTGTGGTGAAAGACCTGTTGGGTCTTTACGACCGCTGTGCTTTTGCCGTCTGGCTGCATACCTTTCCCCGCACCCGCGACGGCCATAGCGCCATCAGGGCATACGAGGCCAGTGACAGTTCAGCATTTGCGCTGCTGAAGAAATAGTTTTTTGACCATCCGTTTAACCAGGTAATGGGTTAGACGGATGGTTGGGTTTTATAAAGTGGTTTTATCGACCCTTCTCGTCCCGGTCAAAACGACAATTTCCCGTCGTAAAATGATTTAAAACAAATTAGTAATGTTTTTTGTATTTTTGTTTTTACCTAAACTTTGATATTGTGAAATATCTGATCAGTATTCTTTTGATTTTTTTGGGGATACCACTATTAGCCCAAAACTGGCGCCCCATCAGGGCGAACAGTAAAATGAACTTCAGGCATTCCGGGGCCGATATCATAACAAACACGATCTGGGTGGATTCAGTAAAAATCGTGTATGGTGATTCTGCTTTTTATTTCAATCGTATTGTGAAAGATGTTCCCGGCAACCCGGACATTGTGTTGCGGAATCAACCCCAGTTTCTTGAAAAGGAAATGGTCCGCCTTGGAAATTCAGGATGGTACAGGTTCAGCCAGCCGGGTAAATTCTACCTGAACACCCATGCAAAAACAGGGGATACCTGGATTTTTGATTCCACGGGCAATATTGTTGCAACTGTCATCGAAACTACGATAATGGACATTTTCGGAATTGCCGATTCGGTGAAAACAATAGATCTGAATTCAGGTATCGAGGATATCATCAGGATTTCAAAGAACTTCGGACTGATCGGATTCCCGGACCTTGAAGACGATGGAGTTTATACCCTTGAAGGGATTCAGGGAACGGAATATGGGACATCCGTAACAGATTTCCGGAATATATTCGATTTTCAGACAGGGGATGTATTTCAATATACAGGTGATGCGGGTGGAGGATCAACAGGACAAATCGACTATTATACGTTGAAGTACGCCATTACCTCCAAAGATTCTTCCATAACAGAACTTAAGTACGGGTACCAAGGGTATAAGAAAGGATTTGTAATGGATTTATTTAATCCGTCCTTCTCCTACAATTATGCCTTCCCTGTATCCGGATTGCTTGTTTATACTGCATCATCAATGCCGTTGTCTGATTTAATGCCAAATGAGCTCGTATTTCTTGAGGATTGTTACTGTATTGATTGCTATAATGGGACTGTATTTGCACGCCCGCTTTTTTCCAAAGATTCACTGGACATCAATACCAAAACGATTGGCTTCAGGTGGCAATCTGATGATTTTACCATAGATGGAGAATTGCTTTCAGAGATGGAGGCTTGTATTGATACTATGGCAAGGTATGATGAATACTACAATTTTGAAGGTATTTTAGGAATCACTCTGAAAAGCAATCTTGGGATTGTGGAGTACAATGCCTATTATTTTGAGGATGACGATGTATATAAGTTAGAAGGCTACATTAAGGATGGAGACACAGTAGGAACGATCACACCTGATAGCTTGCTTTATGTAAAAATACCCGATCATTGTGCTGAAAATCACATCGGCTTATTGGTTTCCCCTAACCCGGCAGGCGATTTCATTTCTGTGCAGTCCGAATATGAAAACCTCAGGGGATGCCTGCTGACTCTCAAAGACATCTCCGGACGGACAGTGATGCAAGCTTCACTTTCCGGAAAGGATGACCGCATCGATGTTTCAACAGTCAGCAAAGGAATTTATCTCTTTTTGATAACCAGGCAAAACACCCTGCTCCGTTCAGGAAAGGTCATTATCGAATAGACAATCCTGTTGCAAACTGACAATGTTTCAATATTAGTGAAATTCATCTTCCGGTGCAGCATCGGAAAATAGAATTCGTACATTTGCATTATGACAAACAAAGATATCAGATGGATACAGCGATTTCAGAATTATGAAAAAGCATTTTTGCGCCTGAAAGAAGCGATTGAAGCAGAATCGCTGAATGAACTTGAACGCAACGGACTGATACAGCGGTTTGAATTTACAATAGACCTTGCCTGGAAAGTGATGAAGGATTACCTGGAAGAAAAAGGATTTGCATTCAAGCCATCACCCAAGGATACAATGAGGCAGGCACAGGAAAGCGGTTTCATCGATTACGCGCAGGTTTTGATTGACGGATTTGAAATACGGAATGAACTTTCGCATGATTACGACGGATTGAAATTTGAAAAAGCAGAAGGCTACCTGCGAAAAGAAATTTTTCCTGCCTTGCAGAGTCTCTATATGTTTTTTATTCAGGAAAACGAACAGGCACAAACTAATCTGTTCAATGACAGATAGTCAGTTAAATCAATTCGGCCTGACGCAGCGGGACATGGATACCATTAGCAGTATTCTTTTTGAGTATCCTGAAATAACTGAGGTTCATATCTTCGGGAGCAGGGCCAAAGGAAACCGCAAACCCGGCAGCGACATCGACCTGGCCATCGTCAATACAGGTGTCAGCGAAAGGACCATACGCCATCTGAAAGCTGATTTCGAAGACAGCAGCCTGCCTTACAAAGTCGACATTGTTGATATAAATGAAACAATTCATCCTGAATTGAAAGAACACGTTCAAAGAGTGGGAGTTGCTTTTTATAAGAAAAGCGAATAAGCATACTTTATTTTTCTCCTTAATAAACATGGTATAAAGATTGGCCAATGACGGTGAAAAAACAATACCAACCCGTCCGCGGAAGGACATACTCCCTTTTCGGTGCGGAAGGGGACACTGCAGCCTATTATGTACTTGTAGATGGCCTTGCAGAAAAATTGCTTTCGAATACCGTCAATCCCTCCCATCTGCCGGAAGAGCTCAGGAAAGCAGGCAGGTCGCTTAAGGCATTCATGCATTTCACGGAGAAGTATCAGATCACTCAGGAAGCGCAGATCCTTTCCGCTTACATTACCGACCTTGACCTGCACCTGAAGGAGCTGCCGTTCTTCACCCCGCTGAACAGCATGCTGCGCAACAAAAGGAGCAGGTATTACTCTGACATGATTTCGATAGCCGTGATGAACCGCATGAACCGGGAGAAATTCCTCGGAACTGGCTGCCGGATCGCACTGCTTCCCCATTGCCTCCGGGAGGACATTGACGGCTGCCGGGCCGAAAGCGATGGCACTGACTATCTGTGCAGGAGTTGCAGGAAAGGGTGTTATGTGAGTGAAGTTTCTGAAATCCTGAATAAGCAGGGGATCATGCCTTACATCTGGATGACGGCCGGCCTTAAACAACTGCTGAACGAACCAGGCCGGAAACACGGTTCCATTGGGGTACTGGGGATTGCCTGCATACCTGAGTTGGCAGCCGGGATGAGAAAGGTCCATGCCAAAGGCATTCCTGTAGTTGGAATGCCACTGAACGCCAACCGTTGTCAACGGTGGATGGGCACTTTCATGGAGAATTCGGTGAATCTGGAATACCTGAAAAAGTTGACATGTGGGAAATCAGAAAGCGGTTTTGAAAAACCGCCCGGATTGAACTCTGATGGCCAAACCGTTTGTTATCTGCGCGAGTAGTTCTGAAAACCGGGAATATTGTTACATCCTGAACACCCCGTTCTTCATGTCGGGGAATTTCTGGTTCAGCGACATGGCGATGCCCATGGCAAGGATTTTACGGGTGTCCACAGGGTCGATGATGCCGTCGTCCCATAGCCTCGAAGTGCTGAAGTAAGGAGAACCTTCCACATCGTATTTGTGGAGGATTTCCTGGCGGAGTTTTTCTTTGGTTTCCGGGTCAAGTTCTTTTCCTGCCTTTGCGAGTTGCTCTTCCTTCACCTGGATGAGCACCCCTGAAGCCTGCTCCCCGCCCATCACAGATATCCTGGCATTGGGCCACATGAACAACAGTCTCGGATCATAGGCCCTGCCAGCCATAGCATAATTGCCGGCGCCGAAAGACCCGCCGAAAACCACGGTGAACTTAGGTACATCTGCATTCGCCACGGCATGCACGAACTTGGCGCCGTCCCTGGCGATGCCGCCATGCTCATATTGTTTTCCCACAATGAAGCCGGTGATGTTTTGCATAAAAAGCAGGGGTATCTTCCTGATCTGGCACAGCTCTACAAAATGAGCCCCTTTCAGGGATGATTCGGAAAACAGCACCCCGTTGTTGGCCAGGATGCCAACCGGATAGCCCATGATCCGGGCAAAGCCCGTGACAAGGGTGGGTGCGTACCTGGTCTTGAACTCGTGGAAACGGCTTCCATCCACCATTCTGGCAATGATCTCCTTTGCGTCCACCGGCTTCCGGAAGTCGATGGGAGCCAGTCCGTAAATTTCCTCCGGATCATAGTAAGGGTCTTCCGGAACGGAAATGTCGAGCTTCTGTTTGTCCACGGCTTCCAGGTTCTGGAAGATGTTCCTGCAGATCTGTATGGCGTGCCTGTCGTTTTCAGCGTAATGGTCGGCCACACCTGAAATGGCGGTATGCACATCGGCGCCACCGAGTTCTTCGGGTGTGACCACTTCGCCGGTAGCTGCTTTCACCAGCGGTGGTCCGCCGATGAAGATGGTGCCCTGCTTTTTAACAATGATGGTTTCATCGCTCATGGCGGGAACATAAGCGCCACCGGCAGTGCAGGAGCCCATCACGATGGCGATCTGTGGGACGCCCATAGCCGAAAGCCGTGCCTGGTTGTAAAAAAATCTTCCGAAATTGAAACGGTCGGCAAAGACTTTCGACTGTTCCGGCAGGAATATCCCGCCGGAATCGACCATATACACACAGGGAAGCCGGTTTTCAATGGCCACCTGCTGCGCCCTCACGTGCTTTTTTATGGTTTCCTTTACGTAAGTCCCTCCTTTAACAGTGGCATCGTTGGCGATGATCAGTGTTTCCCTGCCGTGGATCACACCTACACCTGTAATGATCCCTGCCGACGGGAACTGGTAGTTATATTCGCCGTAAGCAGCAAGGGGCGATAATTCAAGGAACGGGGTGTTGGGGTCAACCAAAAGGTCTATCCTTTCCCGGGCCAGCAGCTTATCGCGCTCCTTGTGACGGGCTACGGACTGTTCCGGAGCGCCATGTTTTACCTGGTCGAGAATCAGTTTGTATTCATCTAGAATCCTGAGAAATTCCTGTTTATTCCTTATGAATTCATCTGAGTTTGTATCTACTTTTGAATCAATTCTGTACAATGCGTGAATTTTTATGTTCTTAATATTGAGTAAAAGAAGGTCATAAATTTATATATTTTTTTTGGTTCAGGAAATATTTGTAACAAATACGATAGAAATATTTCCGATCCGTATTATTTTTGATAAAAATTTGATGTTGAATTCTCTACGCTCGTATATAACCTCGAACAAACTTTCTATAACGGCTTTTGTAATCATTGCCTTTTTTTTTATCAGGACGCGGTTTGTATATTCTGAAATGCACTATGGCTGGCCCTTGAAAGTAACCACTTATGATGCTTTGGGTTATTATATGTACCTGCCTGCTGTTTTCATTTATCACGATGTAAAGGAGTTGAAATGGTTCGCAGGAATCGATGAAAAATACACAGTTTCCGGGGGCTGGGTTTATCAGGCAAACCGGTATAAGAATGGTAATTATGTGTTCAAATATCTGGGGGGCGTTGCCATTCTTCAACTTCCCTTTTTTTTCGCCGGTCATATTGCTGCTTTGGCCGGCGGTTATGAAGCGGATGGTTTTTCGATGCCTTATCAGTATGCTATCGGTTTTGGCGCTGTTTTCTGGTGCCTTTTATCCATTGTTTTACTGATAAACATCCTTCGACGGTGGTTTTCCGACCATGTTACGGCGATTACCCTTATCCTTCTCACCATTGCCAGCAATCTCATACAGTACATCGCCGTGGATGGCGGACAAAGCCACGCCTGGATTTTTCCTCTTTATGTTTTTGTTCTTTATACTACCCTGCAATGGCACATCAGGCCATCCATGGCATGGGCGGCAGCCACCGGGTTGATCATCGGCCTGGCTACCATAAGCCGTCCTACCGAAGCCATCATGCTTTTCATCCCCTTGTTCTGGAACACCCATACAAAAGAGGCAGCCAAACTGAAATGGGCGCTCTTAAAAGAAAATAAAAGCCATATCCTTGTTGCTGCTTTGGCGGGATTGGCCGGGGTCCTTCCCCAACTGATTTACTGGAAGATCGCCACCGGATCATTCGTTTACGACGTCGGATCCAAATGGGATTTCCTTACCCCGCACCTGCGGGTTTTGACTGGCTGGGAAAAAGGCTGGTTCGTTTACACTCCCGTCACCCTTTTCTTCGTAGCCGGATTTTTTGTCATAAAAAAGTTCCCTTTCGGAAAATCAGTCCTGGTGTTTTGCCTGTTGAA
Organism: Bacteroidales bacterium; assembly: GCA_016927695.1. Taxonomy (GTDB): domain Bacteria; phylum Bacteroidota; class Bacteroidia; order Bacteroidales; family JAFGHD01; genus JAFGHD01. The sequence goes on along the minus strand of JAFGME010000024.1, from coordinate 35,226 downwards.
TATCTATATCATTATTTCATGGCACGACTGGAGATACGGTGGCAGCTATTCCGCCAGGGCGCTTACCCAGAGTTACCCGGTGTTTGCCCTGCCCCTTGCTGCATTCATCGACAGGATAAGCAGGATGAAATGGAGATATCTGTTCTATCCTGCAGCGGTTTATCTGTTAGTTGTCAACCTTTTCCAGATCAGACAGTGCAACAATACGGTGCTGCATTTCTCTGACATGAACCGGAAATACTATAGCCGCATATATCTGAATCCTGATCCGGATCCTCTGGATATGAGCCTGCTCGACACGGATGAATGGATCGGAAATGAGAGCAGATACAAGACCGTTATGCTGATGGAATCATCCCGTGAACTGCAGGTAGAACTGCCGGCAGATGGGGAACAACTCATTGAGAGCCTGACGGTTTGCCCTGGGTTTACCTCCGGGAATGTTCAAAATGACAGATGGCTGAAAATTGAAGTGAACGCTTTGATACACAGAGGATTTTACGAAAGCTGGCTGAAAGCACGGATTATTGAGGGCGATTCGGCCAGGGAGGTCAGGATACGCCTTTTCAGTCCGATCAGCCATGCCAATGAGTGGAACGACTATGCTTTCTATATGAAGATACCCGGTGGCTTCCGGGATTGCAGGCTCGATCTGAGCATTGCCACAAAAGATAATTTCACCGGCACAGTCGGAAAGCGACGGATTACAGGTCTTTACCGCAAAGAATAGAACAGTCCTTACTTCCGGCTATTCAGTCTGATTTCTTACCTTTGCCTTTAAAATTCATATCACATGAAATATGTAGGAGCCCATGTCAGCGCTTCGGGAGGTGTGGAAAACGCCCCTGTCAATGCCGCGGAAATTGGCGCGAAGGCTTTCGCGTTGTTTACCAAAAACCAGAAACAGTGGTTCTCAAACCCTCTTACTGATGACAATGTCAGGCTTTTCAGGGAAAATATGGTAAAATGCGGCTACAAATCCTGGCAGGTGATGCCCCACGACAGCTACCTGATCAACCTGGGAAATCCCGTACCCGAAAACCTGAAAAAATCAAGAAATTCATTTCTGGACGAGATGAAACGCTGTGAGCTGCTTGGCCTGGAAATGCTTAATTTCCACCCGGGATCGCATCTGAAACAGATATCCGAAGAAGAATGTCTTGATATCATTGCAGAATCAATAAACATTGCCCTTTCGAAAACCAAAGGTGTGACGGCAGTGATTGAAAATACTGCCGGACAAGGGAGCAACGTGGGCTACAGGTTCGGACACCTGCGCTATATCATCGACAGAATTGAGGACCAAAGCCGGATCGGCGTTTGCCTTGATACCTGCCATACCTATACTTCCGGTTATGACATCAAAACTGAAGAAGGATACGTGAAAACATTTGATGAGTTTGAAAAGATTGTCGGGTTCAGATACCTGAAAGGACTGCACTTGAACGATTCAAAGAAAGAACTCGGAAGCAGGGTGGACAGGCACGACAGTATCGGCAAAGGCCTGTTGGGTGCAGATGTCTTTAAAAGGATCATGAACGACCCGAGGTTCGACAACATGCCCATCATCCTGGAAACCCCCGACGACAGCCTGTGGGCAGAGGAGATCAGGTGGCTGTATAACCTGGTTGAAGCATAACTGATCCGGGGTGAATCAGATGAAGGCCAACAGCCAAAAGACAAATGGAACAAAAAAAGCCGGCTCATAAAGGCCGGCTTTTATTATGTATTATCTTTTCAGATCAATAGGGAATCTGTGCGCCTTTTCCTGAATTCGGGGCCCAGACATCCAGCTTGTCAGCGTTGTCCACTGTTCCGTTCATATCAAAATCCCCTCCAAGGTATCCGCTGGTACCTGATTGTGGCAACCATACTTCCACCTTGTCAGGGATGGATACCTGTCCGTTTCCATCGCCGTCACCTCCTGCCATTCCCCAAACACCGGCTGCCACTTCATTTTGTGCCAGCATCCCGTTGTATGCAGCAGCGCTCGTGGAGGTGAAATCAATGGTAAAAACGCCTCCGGTTTGTACTACCGGATCAGCCGACATGATGCCTAAATGATTCCTGTGACGGAGAACCACAAAGAGGTTTTGGGTCACCGGTGAGGTAAAGTTCAACAAACTTGTACCATCCAGACCCACTACAGAACCGTTTTCCAGGATAAAAGCTGCCTGCCGTTCAATTATTGTAGCGGTTACTGCGCCTGGTGCATCCGGGGCATCCCTGAGCTCTACCAACACCCAGTCGACCACCTGGGACGGTATTGCAGCGACAGCTTCAGTGCCTGTGTAATTCCAGGGCGGCATGTTATAAGGCTGTGCAAGAGGCACATAGCCGTAAACATTAAGGAATGAAGGCATGTTGGTTCCGTTGAAAGGGCCTTCCAGGAAGGCTTTTATATCCAGGGTGGCGCCCGACATCACAATGAGTGTAACGGGTACGGTTACCGTTGGTTCATCCGGGTCATTGCTGTTGATGATCATATTTTTCATATAGGTACCTTCGGCGAGACCCGTGGCATCGAACAGCAGGTCAATTGTAACGGATCCTCCTCCTGTTGCCTGGCCGGTTGACGGAGTGGGTGTAAGCCATGTGAAAACCGGACCTGTAACTATGGTCTGATAATAGGGGGAGAAATTCGTATAAGTGCTTGATGCTGTGGCAGCAGGCGGGAACCCTCCTGCAATGTTGCCAGGGATACCTGTTGTCAGTTCCCCGAAAGAACACGGGATCGGGACAGACTGGCTGCCGCGGCCATAGGTAACTGAACCCAGCCATGCTGTTCCGATATAATAGTATTTCCCTGCCTGGAGGCTGACAATCATTGTGCCGGATGAATACCATCCTGTCCCTGTTCCGGAGGATGCAATGTATTTCTCAGCTATTTTCGTGAATGTTCCGGTTGTTGCCGTTCCTTCATATACAAAGAAGTATAGCTCCGTGGATGTCGGGATATTCAGATACATCCTCTGTTCAGACAGCATGGTGTTTTGTGTCACATGGAAGATGTTGCCCCTGTCGCGGTCACCGCCTGAGAAAGTACTGGTGAAAGCTCCGAAGACCTCTTCAATATCTGTATTGTCACCATATTTGAATATGGGAGGCAGGAAAAACTGTTCTTCGCCTACAGCATTTGGATCAAGTTCGTCCGTCTGGTTCGACATATCCGGCGCATTGGCAACCATTTGCAACTGTTCCTCACTGAAATAGCCTTCCATCTTCCCTCCGGTTTCATCGGCATCCATTGTGATGATGGTAAAGTCAAGGCCAACATCTCCCAGGTTGCTGATATAGAAGTTTTCATGTGTCGTGCCGTCAGGAGGCAGTGTCACCGTGAAGCTGGTCGGGTTCACATCAATGTCGGGCGGGTTTACCCCTGATCCAAACACATCCAGGTTGAAAGTGGGATTGTTGGGATCATTGCTGGTAATTACAATGAAATTGTCATAACTCTGTGCTGCCGAAGGTGCAAAGGTGACCGCAAAAGTCTTTGTCATAAGGAAAGGAACGGAATATGTAATGACATTGTCGGAATTGTTTTCAGGAGTGACCACTGCCTGGGTTAATCCGTCAACCACTTCGGCCACACTGTAGCCTGCGGGTGTGGTAATGTCACCCGAAAGGGTACCCTGACCGTTATTCTCAATGGTAAACTGTAAATTGGCCGTATTGCCAACCCAGACAGGTCCGAAATTCAGGCTGGTGGGATTGACCACGATCGTGGGCACACCGGTGTTATTGAAAATGGAAAAGTCGTCGATGGCCATGTCGCTGGTGTAAGAGGTGCCTGTTATGCCGCGGAACCTGAATTTTACTGTGCCGGTGTATCCGGTGAGGTCAACCACCTGCAGATTCCACTGGTTGCCCTGGTTTCCGGAAATGGGTGACATCACATCATTGGTCCAGACACCTCCGCTAAGAATATCAAGGTGAAGCTGTCCCATAGCTGTACCGTACATGTGGTACCAGAACGACACTGTAGGAACGGTAGCCCCGGCGAGGTCAAAAACGGGGGTTTCAAGTATGGCCAGCTTGCTCGGGTAATTGGGGCTGGAGGATTCAGTAAAAACGTAATACCCCGATCCGGTGGTATGATCCCCTGAGGGGCCTGTTCCGGAGGAAGGGGTTCCTCCTGAATCCATTGTCCAGTCAAAGTCATCACCGGTGACATTGTTCCATGCATAGGGCCATCCTCCCGCTTCTTCAAAAGGCTGGTCGTAAGGCAGTGGCAGGCCGCTGATGCCGTTACCCGTAAGGAAAATCAACTCTGTGCCGCCGCCGCTCACATTGTGGGTGATGGTCATGTCGCCGCTGTAAGTCTGTATGGCAACAGGTGCAAAAGTAACCTCGAATTCAGTGGTAAAGCCGGGAAGCACTTCATAGTTATAGGTATTTTTACCTCCCTGGCAACCCACAGTGAAAACATCCACCGGTGTGGTCATTGAGCCGGTGAGCAGCCCTGTGCCGCTGTTAGTGACAGTGAATGTTTTCGTGTAAAGATCGCCCACAAAAACATTCTCAAAGTCAATCATATTTGTTGAAACATTGATCTGCGGAATCTCTGCGCCTAATGGGGGGAAGATAATATAATCCACCCATGCAGCATCGGAACCAGTGGCAGTGGAAGCATCTTTCTCATACGACCATTTGAACTGATGAATACCGGTGCCCACAGTGTATGACACTTCGCCCCAGGCCACAGTTCCTGACCATTGACCCTGCATGGTTCCGTCAATATAGAAACGCAGGTAGTCGTCCACTTCGCTGCTGACTTTGCGGAAGAAACTGATGGTGGAGCTGGTAGCTACATCCATTTGAACGATCAGCTCGCTTTTCTGACTGTTTCCGATGGGGCCAGATTTAGCGCAATAGATGCCTTCATAAGGAGCGGCGGTTTCGATCTGCCAGTCGGCATTTCCGCCAAAACCCCAGAAAAATCTTGAGAAGTCGCCTGTTTCCCAGTCCTCCAGGATCAGGCCAACACTCTGATAATAGGTTTTATTTAACGGATAGGCTCCGGCTGTCATGTCATACACCAGGTCAACCACATGGCCGATAGGTGTCATTGGGTCAATGCTGATATTGAATATGGCATTCACCGTAGTTCCTGCAGGTATCACACCTACGTTCCAGTTTCCGCTGTTTACAGTGACGTAAGTGTCGGTGCTTACGAGGGTGGAGGTCCCATAGGGTGAATCACTATGTCCGCTGTTGATGTTCGGAATGTAGAGATCTGCGGTTTCCCCCGGATCAAGCCTGCCGTTTCCATTGCCGCCGGCTATGTCGTCGATCACCATATTGCCCAGATCAAGTACCGGGGCATTCAGGGTCATGGTAAAGTAAGAAGTCCAGGTATCCTTATCGGCGCCGGTGACCTGCAATTCGAACAATACTACATGCTGGTCGGGGATCAGGTCGTTGATGCTGATGGCAAAGGCGTCGTTCACCGTGGAGGTGCTTCCTGCCGGGATGTCTGGCCAGGTGGCTGTGGCGCCGGTTATTGAAATGTTGGCATCGCTGCTGATTACATTGGCCGTTACACCTGTAGCTGTGGCGCTGCCAAGGTTCTCCAGGGTCATGTGCAGAGTGATGTCCTCGCCATAATCAGCCAGTCCGTTGTCATTGCCCAATGCATCGTTGATGATGTATGCATCAAAGGTCACATAAGGTCCGCTTGGCGGGATCACATTAACAGAAGACGAATAACGATAGTAATTCTGTTTGGTAACGGTAACTATCATCACATCGCCGGGCATCTGGGGCGCAATACTGATGTTTACCGGGTTTCCTGTGCCCTGGGCCGTACCAATGATCTCACCGTTTACTGTAAGTGCAATGAAAGATCCGTTGTCGGCAGTCACCGTGAATGTTTGCACACCGCTCAGCAATACCGGATCATGCAATACGGTCAGGTTTTGTGGCACTTCGCAATACACTGTCATAAAGGCATCGCCGTGAAGATGGAACAAATGATAGGTCACTTCCTTATTGCTCGTGTTGTATGGCCAGTTACTTTGCTGGAGGAAATATTTTCCTGCTGCATTGCCGAAAGCAGGCAGGACATCTCTTGACGGAGGCGTTGTGCCATAACTGGGCATAAAGTTAGTCCACATATTGTCCATCATCCCCCAGACGTATGTGTCGTTCACAAAACTGTAGGATGTTTCTGAGGCGGCTATCAGGCCCAAAGCTCCTGAATTATGACCCCCGTAAGTATAACGGTGAAATTTTTCGGTAAAACATTCGCCCGACAGGTTGTATTTGCCGGTCAGACAATTGATTGAGAAAACGAAAACAAGGTCGGTATTGGTTAACCCGTCAATGTTTGAACTGTTGTAAGACGGTTCTCCCCAACCTGTAGTGGAGCCGTGGTCACGGTGCTGCAGCATGAAAGCTCCGCTGTTGATGGCATTGTTGATCATGGTGGCATTGCCGCCCGACCAGCCGCCAAGTTCGGCCGGTGTGGCAGGAATATAGCCTAAACCGTTTGGTCCGAAATAATCGGTTACCATGTAAGTATTCTGATTAGATGACCAGACCGTTCCCGGAGTGCCGGAGTAAATCTCGTTGATACGCACCGGGGTTTTGCCCTGTACATGCTTCCAGAAGCCTCCAACCGTCTCGGAGCATATCTGGAACCACCGCTCGGTTTGCCAGCCTAAGGCGGTGATCGGATTGTTGTAATAGCCGGGGTTTGTGGGAGGTGTCCGCTCATGGTCCAGGAATTTGGTTACCATCGTTTCCAGATGAGTGGCATTCTGGGCTGTCATCCTCGCAAACACCACATCGGGCATGTGGTCGCTGTTAACATCGGCGTAGATGTTATCTGATGCACAATAGTTGTTGTAAATCGGGGAAATGATCGTACTGCCGGTGGATCCGAAATCACCAAGGAGCAAACAGGCGGCCGGCGGGATGGTCCATGTATTGTAGGCATTGTTAATGAATGACTCAATAGCTGTAGTTGTATTGCCTCCAACTTCCGTGGTTGTGAAAACACCTGTACGGATGCCCTGGAGCTGGCGCCAGATTTTGATCGAGTCAGCCCAAGCCTGGAATACCGGGTCGGCAGGGGTGATGATCACATATTCGTAATCGGTGTTTTCTGCCGGGTCGATGCTTTCATACCTTTTTGAATAGTCAATTTCCGGCAGCACATCAGGATTAAGTACGGCATCCTGCATGATAGGATCCCACCAGCGGCTCCTGAGGCGGATATCTCCGTATTGTCCGTTGCCCCCTGATGTGGTTACTTCTATCTCAATGTCTTTGTAAATGATCAGCTCCCGCGTGACCGGATTATATTGGAAGGGGGTGATGCCCACCAATACCACATCGAGGCCACGGATCTGCATAGGTTCGGAAAGCTTTACCGGCTCGGCCGGATAATAAGCGTTCTGTCCGTAAATAGCAGCGTTGCGTTCATAATGCAAAGGTCCTGTGTCGGTATCCAGGGGCAGCTCGGGTGACGGGGCAATATCAATGCCCTCAATCACTTCGGTACGGAATCCAACTACCTTTATCGCAGCCACAGAACCCTGTGGTATTGCGATGTAGCGTGACATCCCGGGAAGATTGGGCGCTCCGGCATCGTTGGGTAAAAAGATACCCGGAACCTGAAGCACTTTGCCGCTCTCTCCTTCAGCCTCTAAATTGTCCATTACAAAAGAAGTCAACGAATAGTTTAAAACAACATAGCTGTTGTCCTGCGCTTTAAGGGTAAGCCCCTGGGCTCCCCAGTTGTCGCTGTAAACGGTTTTTTCACCGTACACCCCAATGGCCACGAACAGCAACATCATGACCAGAAGTTTTGTCAATAGGAAATTTGTTTTCATTTTTTAGGAATTTTAAAACGTTTTATTTTTTAAACTTAAGTAATAAGCCGCTATGAATCAGTTAATGCCAAAATTAATGAGTAAACCGATAAAATTGCAATAATTTTCAACCTCCTGCCCGAATTTATAATCATTCTAAATAATTATGCTGTTGTGTTTTATTAATACATTTGCCAAAACATTCAGGAATTGAACGCAGGCAACCCGATCAGGCAACTTGCCGGAGAAACGGCCATATATGGTTTAGGAACCATTGTTCCCCGCACCCTGAACTATCTTTTATTAACATTTTTCTATACACGTATTTTCCAGCAGGGAGAATACGGGGTGGTGACCGAACTTTACGCTTATGCCGCTTTTCTGCTGGTTTTGCTTACCTATGGCATGGAGACCACATTTTTCAGGTTTGCTGAAACAGAGGATGACAAATCCAGGGTTTACAGCACCTCCCTGCTTGCCCTGCTGGTCACCTCAGCGGCCTTCATACTGCTGACCCTGCTGTTTTCCGGGGATCTGGCAACAATGATCAGGTACTCATCCAACCGGGAATACATCATATATTTCGGGCTGATTATCGGAATGGATGCATTTATGTCCATCCCGTTTGCAAGTCTCCGGCAACAGAGAAAAGCTTTCCGCTTTGCCTCACTGAAAATCGTTAACGTTTTTGTTAACATTGTACTGAATCTCTTTTTTCTGTTTTTGTGCCCCGAAATTTTGAAATCGAACCCAGGATCCATCGTCAAACTCATCTATTCTCCTGACATCGGGGTTGGCTATGCGTTTATTTCCAATCTTGTGGCATCGGTTGTCACTTTTGCGCTGATATTACCTGAAACATTCAGGGTCAGACTTATTTTTGATTCAGCGCTGTTCAAAAAAATGCTCCGGTATGCACTTCCCCTGCTGGTAATTGGTTTGGCCGGCATGATAAACGAAGTTTCCGACAAGATATTCCTGAAATACTTATGGCCCGATCCGTCCACCGCCCTGGAGCAGGTTGGGATTTATGGCGCCAGCTTCAGGCTGGCCGTCCTGATGACCCTCTTTACACAGGTGTTCAGGTATGCGGCGGAACCCTTCTTCTTTGCCCAGGCAAAAGAGTCAAACTCAAAAGAGGTGTATGCATCGGTGATGAAATATTTTGTCATCTTCGGCCTGTTCATTTTTCTCGGAGTCATGCTGTACATTGACCTTGTGCAATTCTTTATAGGCCGCAATTTCCGTGAGGGTTTGCATATTGTACCCATCATTCTTATGGCAAATCTGTTGCTGGGGATTTTTTACAACCTGTCAATATGGTACAAACTCAACAATCTGACCCGCTACGGTGCAGCGATAGCAGTTATCGGCGCGCTGACCACCATAGTGCTGAATGTTTTACTCATTCCTGTAATCGGGTACCTTGGTTCGGCATGGGCACATCTTGCATGCTATTTTGTGATGGTAATGATTTCCTATTTCTGGGGCAGAAGGTTTCTTCCTGTTGACTACGACATGAAAAGGATAGGTTTGTACATTTTTTCGGCGCTGACTGTTTATGCCGCCAGCATCTTCCTTGATCCCGGCCATCTCCCGGCAAGGCTTCTGATCAACACATTGCTGTTCGGAGTTTTCGCCGTTATGGTATTTCTCGCTGAACGAAAACGGTTTAACATCATTTAACGCTTGTAATACTTATTTTTAAGTAACTTTGCCAGGATTTTACTGCTTTTTTCAGAACAATTGGCTGGTATGAAAATTAAAATCGTCAATACATCACATCACGAACTTCCTTCTTATGAAACTCCGTATTCAGCAGGGATGGACATCAGGGCTTCCCTTGACGCCCCGGTGGAAGTCAGATCGCTGGACCGGGTTTTGGTTCCGACAGGATTGTTCATCGAATTGCCTCAGGGCTATGAAGCCCAGATCAGGCCGAGAAGCGGCCTGGCGATAAAGCACGGACTTACCCTTCTGAACACACCGGGTACCATCGACGCCGATTACAGGGGTGAAATAAAGATCATTGTTGCCAACGTTTCGGCTGAAAATTATACTATTTGCGATGGCGACCGTATCGCCCAGATGGTAATCGCCCGGCATGAAAAGGCCGAATGGATCAGAGTTGAAGAGCTTGAATCAACCACACGGGGAACAGGAGGATTCGGAAGTACCGGAAAAAAATAACATTTGAAAAAACTACCGATTCTGCCCATGACATATAAACATCTTTTTGGGATAGCTGCAGTTTTTGCCGCCGTAATGTTTTCAGGCTGCAAAACATCTGAAAATGTTGGAAAAGGCACAAACAGGCATGATAAGGAAACCCTGCCGAAACAATATGCCGGGAAAGACAATACCGCCCTGTTCATAGAAGCCAACAGGCACAAAATTACAGGCAACTTCGGGGAAGCCATAAAATTGTTCAGGGCATGCCTCACGGAAGATCCAAACGACGCGGCTTCCATGTATGAACTTGCCAATCTTATGCTTATTACAAATGAAACGGAAGAAGCATTGGAGTATGCCGGAAAGGCTGCTTCGCTTTCTCCTGAAAACAAGTGGTACCAGTTGCTTTACGCCCGTGTCCTGAAGAAGTCGGGGAAGTACGACAAAGCGGTTGAAGTGTATGAACGGCTTTTTCAGGATCAGCCCGGGAACCCGGAATATGCTAATCAGCTTGCAGTTGCCTATATTTATTCGGGAAAACCTGATGAAGCTGTTAAAGTATATGACCGGCTGGAGGAGCTTTTCGGGGTGACGGAAGAATTCTCCCTGAAAAAGCAGAGTATTTATATGCAGGACAATAACGCTGAAAAGGCGGTTTACGAAATCGAAAAGCTGATCAGGGCCTTTCCTGACCAAAGCCGCTATTATGCTATTTTAGCCGAGGTATGCCTCGCTGGCAGGATGGAAAAAAAGGCCCTGGAAGCCTATGAAAAAATTCTTGAAATCGATCCGCAAAACCCTTACGTGCATATTTCATTGGCTGAATATTACAGAAGCAAAGGAGATACCGGGAAGGCCTTTGAGGAACTGAAAGAGGGTTTTTCCAATCCCAATCTTGAAATTGAAACTAAAATACAGGTCATCATTACTTATTATTCTGAGGCGGGCGACATCAGCAATGTGTTTGATGAGGCAAGTCAATTGGCTGAAATACTGGTGGAAACACATCCGGAAAGTCCTGAAGCATACTCTGTGTATGGCGATTTCCTGGCACAGGATGATAAAAATGAACAGGCACGTGATGCCTTCAGAAAAGTTATATCTATTGACAGCAGCAGGTATTATTACTGGGAACAATTGCTGCTGGTAGAATCGGAACTGAACGATACCGGCGCCATACTGGATGAAAGCAGCAGGGCGCTGGAGCTGTTTCCCGAACAGCCTCTTTTTTATCTGCTCAAAGGATCGGCGCTTTATATGAAGAAACAGTGGGATGATTGCGTCGATGTTCTGACCAAAGGACTTTTCTTCGTGGCCGATAACCGTTTGCTCCTCATGCAATTCCATACCTATTTGGGAGATGCTTTTTACCAGACCGGCAATTACGCCAAATCTGATGAATCGTATGAGCAGGTGCTGGCCCTTGATCCGGACAACGATTACGTGCTGAACAATTATGCCTATTATCTTTCCCTTAGAAATGAAAACCTTGAAAAGGCTGCACAGATGGCCGAAAGAGCCACCGTTCTGAAACCGGGGAGTTCTGCCAATCTGGATACATACGGATGGGTATTATATAAAATGGGTAATTACGATGAGGCTGAAAACCGGATCGGGCAGGCCATCGAAAACGGAGGGGATGCAAATCCTGTCATTCTTGAACATTACGGGGATGTACTTTTCAGACTCGGAAAGACTGACGAAGCTTATGAATACTGGCAAAAGGCCGGAGAGGCAGGCAAAGGATCCGATCTTCTGGAAAAAAAACTGATGGATAAAACCCTGTATGAATAACTTCCCGGTTGATCGGTGGCATGATATGGCTTTACGGAAGAATTTAATTGTGTTTCTGCCGGTTCTCCTGCTTGTTTTGTTTGCCGGTTGTATTACTAAGAGAAGTCTTGTCAAGGAACCTATCAGGGAATATGGCGCCGATTATATTTTTGAGAAACTGAAGGAAAATGAACTGAAATTCGACTGGTTTTCCGGTAAGTTTTCACTGGATCTGATCCTGGATAAAAAGAAAACCTCCTTCAATGGGCAGATAAGGGCAAGAAAGGACAGCGCCATCTGGGTTTCGTTTTCCCCTGTGCTCGGCATTGAAATGGCAAGACTGCTCATCACCGCAGATTCAGTGTTGTATCTCAACAGGATAAATAACACCGCTTTCAGGGGCTCAATGGATTTTGTGAACAATTTTCTGCAAACCAACATCGATTTTGATGTCATCCAGTCACTGCTTTTAGGCAACGACCTCACTTATTATGAGAACGGCAAATTCAGGGTTTCATACGACAGCAGGGAATACCACCTGGTTACAGCCGGGAGGGCAAAACTGAAAAAGTATGTTAAAAACAGGGAGGATGAAAACAGGGTGTACATTCAGAATATTTTTCTTGACCCTCTTACCTTCAAAATCACTCAGCTCAGGATCAAAGAAGTGCAAAAGGAAACCAAAAAACTGGAAGCACGTTATTCCGCATTTCAACCGGTTGACGGACAGCTTTTTCCACACCATATTGATTATGACATCATGGCAGATGTCCCCATCGTTGTATCTATAAACTACTCCAGAATCACCCTTGGTGAAATGCAGAAAATGCCTTTTAATATCCCCCATAAATATACCCGTATTTATTAATCTATTACTTTTGGATTGATTTCTGAATCTTATGTATGGCTAAACACTTTTTCATAGCTATTGTGGTGTTTGTCCTCCTCTGGATGTTGCCCGGATACGCATTGTCCCAGGACAAAAAATCAGAATTGAAGCAGGAAAAGGCCAGAATTGAAGAAGAGATATCTTACACCAACAGCCTCCTGGAGGAAACCAAACAATCGAAAAAGGCTTCTTTGGACCAGCTTTCGATCATTAGAAATAAAATCTCATACCGTGAAAAACTGATTCACAATATTGCAGATGAAATTGAAATGGTGGATGACCGGATTGCAATGAATAATGAGATCATCAAAGATCTTTCCAGGGATCTGGAGAATTTAAAAAGTGAGTATGCGATGATGATATATCACGGGTATAAGAACCGTGATGCATACAGCAGGTTGATGTTCATTTTCTCTGCCTCAGATTTCAACCAGGCTTACAGAAGGCTTAAATATTTCGGGCAATATTCAGAATACAGGAAAAATCAGGTCGGGTTAATTGAACAGACGAGGGTGGAGCTCGACACTGCCATAGCCGGACTGGAGAAATACAAAGCAGAGAAACTTGAACTTCTGACCGTTAAGGAAGCCGAGAAGTTGAACCTCACTCAGGAAAAAACCCTTCATGATCAAACGGTGAACAAGCTGAGCAACAAGGAAAAGGAGCTGATGGCAGTGCTGAAAGAAAAGGAAACGGCAGCAGCTAAACTACAGAAGGAGATACAGAAAATCATTGAGGAAGAGATCAGACTTGCTGCTGAAAAAACCGGAACCACAAAAGCGGGAGTTTTTTCCCTTACCCCCGAGGAAAAAATATTGTCCGACAATTTTGAACTCAACAGGGGCGGATTGCCTTGGCCCGTTGACAGGGGGCTCATTGCGGCAAAATTCGGGGAGCATCCCCATGCAGTCCTTAAGAATGTGAAAACTAAAAACAACGGCATCAATATCCTCGCTTCGGCCAATACCAAAGCCCGTGCAGTTTTTGCAGGAGTGGTCACCAGAGTGATGTCCATTCCCAATTATAATTATGTGGTGATGGTAAGGCACGGTGAATACCTCACCGTGTATTCCAATCTGGATGAGGTATATGTGGAAAAAGACGATCCTATCACCATCAAAAAGGAAATCGGCAGGATCTACACCAATGTCAAAGATATGAAAACTGAACTCCATTTCGAGCTGTGGAAGGGCAAAACCTTACTCGATCCGGAAAAATGGCTGGCCGGAGGGGCGCAGTAGAACTTTCTGCTACTTTTTTTTCCCTGCCCTGAACTGAAGCGCGGACTTACCCGTATGTCGTCCCTGGCAGAACTACCGGTATTTCCGGTTTACGTTAAACAGAGTGTCCGCTTTGTATTTTATTGGTGATGCTGAATACGTTATCGGGCTGATTCTTGCTCCAGAATTTGCAATCTGCTTTCCATTTCAGCAAGCTTATCCTTCAGAGCCTGATTTTCCTCGGCGAGAGCTTTCACATTTTCATTGGTGTACAGCACAATCTTGTCATAGTTGATCCCTTCAGGCTGGCCGCTATCATCATACCATACCAACTTATCCAGGCCGGCAGCATCGAATTCCTCGGCGATATATCCGATTTCCCATACGTCGGGATTGCCGGGACGGGTATAGGTTTTGGGGGTGACTGTCAGCAGCCTGGCAAAATCATCCTCTATGGCACAGATGTTCTCTTTAAAACGTATGGAAGAGTTATCGTAATAGAACTGGCCGGTAACATCGTCCCACTGGACATTCTTTTTATCACCCAAAGGCATGGTATGAACATATAATCCTCCTGATACATTCAAATTACCTGACTGATCGAGCGTTGCCAGGGTGGTGTTGTTGTACCTGAAATCAAGGTTGCCGGCGCCTGCCCAGTTGATATAGGCATTGCTCCCTCCATGGCTGAACTCCAGGTATTTTGTTTCGCCGGCATCGCTGGCTCCCCTGATAATTCCGACCACTGAAAGCGGTCTTACAGGAGAGGCGGTTCCGATTCCAAGGTTCCCTGAGATAGTGGTATTTCCAGTCACTTTTACATTTCCGAAGAAGTACCCTGACCAGACAGTGTTTGTTGCATCTCTGTAAGCGAGAAAACCCCTTGCAGCGCCTCCGCTGATTGCCCCGACAACACCGGCGCTTTCAGGAAAGTCAAGATAGCTGTATCCTGCAACTCCGGCAGTATAATTATTACCGTTCTCACAATGTCCTTTGATAGCAGCATCTATACCGGTAACATTCCAGGAGGTGCCACCGTTAGCAGCCTGAGTCCCTCCATATCTGTATCCGTACAGGCAGGTTTTATTGGCCCCGAAATCAGAAGCTGGTCTTGAAAGATAAAGCCTGTTATTGCCTGTACTAATTGTGGCCATTGTATTATTGTTATATTGTATGTTTAAATCTCCATCACCCGCCCAGTTTAAAATGGCATTGCTGCCGGTGTGATATATTTCTGAATATTCAGCTTCATTCGCTGCATTGGCCGCCCTGACGTAACCGATCACCGAGAGTTGTTGGGCCGGAGTGATGGTGCCTATTCCCACTTTCCCGTTGTATCTGAATGCAACCCTGTTTGTCATAGAGGAGACCAACGAATTGGGACCACTTGCAAAAATCAGGTCGGCATTGTCATTTCCCTGGTCCTTTTTGTAGATATGCCATGTATAGGGTCCTCCACCGTTCCTGAAGCGTATCCCCTGGTTATACTGGTTGCTGCTGGTTTGCAGTGTCAATCCCTCGTTGTTGGCATTGGAATAGATCGTCAGGTCGGTTTCCGGAGATGTTGTACCGATACCGACGTTGCCGGAAACGGCAGAATACATGTTATTGCCCGAAATAGTCCAGTCGTTGTCGTCAGGAACATTCGTAAGGCCTGAACCGTTTCCTGTGATTGTTCCTGTAACTTTAATATTCCCGTCGAAGTATCCCGCCCAGGTGACATAACCCTCATCCTTATAGGCCAGATACCCCCTAACCGTTCCGTCATTTTTGGCGCCCATAATGGCAGCAGTTCTGGGGCCGTAAAGGTTGTTGAAACCGGCAATACCGGCCGTATACCAATTCCCGTTTTCACAGTAAGCCTTTATGCCGGCGTCAATAGCCGTAGCACTCCAGGAGTCACCGCCTGAATATCCTGTCCTGTAAGCGTAAAGGCATGAATTCCCGGTGCTTAATCCATTGTGCACCCTCGGAATATATAATGTGACATCTCCTGAACTCACTGTGGCAAGGGTATAGTTGTTGTTTCTTATATCAAAATTACCATCCCCTGCCCAATTCAGGAAGGCCAGGTTTCCATTATGGTAAATTTCGGCGTATTCGGTTTCATCTGCAGCATTGGCCGCCCTTACCCTGCCAATTACCGAAAGTTTCTGATCGGGTGATGTCGTCCCGATCCCGACATTCCCTGTAAGAGATGAATATATATTATTCCCCGAAACAGTCCAGTCATTGTCACCGGGAATATTGGTCAGACCTGATCCGTCTCCGGAGATGACCCCTGTAAATTTGATATCTCCGTCGAAATACCCGGCCCATTCTTTATTGCTGTCATCCTTGTAAGCTAAGAATCCTTTCACTGTTGCATCATTTTTGGCGCCTACGATGGCAGCGCTTTTGGCAAAATCGAGGTTGCTGTAACCTGCAATACCTGCCGAATAATTATTTCCATAGTTGCTGTATCCTTTCACTGCTGCATCTATTCCTGTTTCATTCCATGCACTGCCTCCGTTTGCAATCTGGGAACCACCGTACCTGTATCCGAAAATGCCGGATTTGCCGGAACCATAATCATTATTTGCCCTGGGAACATATAAACTTGTATCCCCCCTGCTTACCATCGCAAGGGTTGTATCGCTACACCTGATATCGAAGTTGCCGTCACCGTTCCAGTTCAGATAGCCATTGTTGCCATTGTGGCTCATCTCGACATACTCTGATTCATCCGCACTGTTTGCCCCCCTTACCACGCCAATAACGGACAGGTCCTGTTCCGGGGAGGAAGTTCCAATGCCAAGTTTACCATTTATGTTGACCAGATCGGAATTGAAATCCCCCCAGATCAGCGGGCTGGAACTATTTGAATTTTCAATATACAGCCTGTCGGATCCTGCCTCATTGGAGCCTGCCATATCGCCGATAAATACATTTCCGGATTGATTTGCAGTTTCACTCCCGGAATAGTATCCGATCATAACATTATGATTACCGGTGTCATTGCTTTTTCCGGCAAAATATCCGACAAGAACGTTACCTGTCCCACCTGTTGTTCCACGACCGGCTGCCGACCCAAGCAAAGTATTGTACTGCCCCGTGGTGTTATACCTGCCTGCATCAACACCCAGGAAAGTGTTGTCAGTGCCGGTTGAGTTCATTTGTCCCGACCTGGAGCCGATGAAGGTGTTGTAGTTGCCTGAGTTACCCGATGCTCCTGAATTGGCGCCTATAAAAGTTGCATAACCGCCTGTGTTGTTAAGTCCTGCCTGTGCGCCTGCAAAGATGTTTGCATATCCTTCATTATGCAGAATACTGTAGTCACCAATCATATATGCCTTGTCAGCATTGATATGAAAGTTTCCCGATTGATATACGGAAGCAAGCGCTGAATTATTATACCGAAATTCTAAGTTACCGTCTCCTGCCCAGTTTAAAAACGAATTGCTTCCGTCGTGAAATATTTCGGCATGTTCGGTTTCATCTGTGGCGCTGGCTGCCCGTACCCGGCCGATTACCGAGAGCTGTTGGGCAGGAGTGGATGTACCGATGCCCACTTTGCCCCCGTTCTTAAAGGTGATCCTGTCAGTAAGCGTTGTTATGTCAGTTGAGGATCCATTGGCGAATACCAGGTCGGCCGTGTTGCTTCCTGCATTTTTCCTGTAAAGATGCCATGAATAGGCGCCCCCGGAATTCCGGAAGCGCAATCCCTGGCTGAAAGTGTTGTCGCCGGTTTGCAGTGTGAGTCCCTGGTAATCGGCATCAGAATATATGTTGAGGTCGGTCTCAGGCGTGCTTGTTCCTATACCGACATTGCCCGTAACAGCAGAATACATCTTAGTGCCCGAAACGGTCCAGTCATTGTCCGGCGGCGCTGATGCCGAATACAGGGAGTAAGGCACGCTCAGCAGTTCCGAAGTTCCCGTCAACTGGTAGTTTGTTCCGCCTGTTTCGTCCATCTCCACCTGCAGGAAATGGCTGCCGGTCTCCCAGTTGATATTGCTGAAAACACCTGAGACCAATGTTCCCCGGCCAATTTCAAGGCCTGTAAGCCCGTAATCGTTGGTTGTTGTGGAATGGGTTTCCACATATACAGCAGTACCCGAAGGACTGCCCTGAAGGATACTTACCCTGAATGATACATTCTGGTTAGTGAGAAGATCGCCGTTGATGTCCCTTGCCACTGCCTGGTATTTGAAGGCCTGGGGGGACTGGGAAAAAAGGCTTGTCGTTAAGAAAAAAACAACAAGCAAAAAACCGGTCGTTTTCATAAAAGTGGATTTTGAATAAATACCGAAATTAACACAAATATTTTATCATAACTATAGAGCAGATAAAAAAAATTTGCTTCTGTAAGACAATGATGTGCTTATTTTCGGGACCAATGCCCTTTGTGAAATACATTGTGAACCTGGGGTTAACCGGGCAATTATCCTTACCACAGAGAACATAAAGGAGGCCCGCCTGACTGGCCGGGCAGGCACAAAGATCACAACGTTTATTAATTACGATACCTATCGGAAGTAAACGGACTCTTATCAATTTTTAAAGAAAAGCTGAATAGAATCGGTTATGCTTCTGGGAAAAGCAATTTGCAATTTGCAAACCCAAACAGCAGCAGTATAAATCATTTACGGCACCAGAACAACTTCTTAATGCCGGCTTCTGATCTCTTTTTTTTGTTTCAGTAGTTGAATATCTCTTCCAGGGTGAGATCCTTTACTTCACCAAGGCTTTCCATCGCTTTGCGGTTCAACATTTCCTTGTTGCCCATGATCAGGAAAATATAGTTGTTGCCCTTGATATAGCTGTTGAAAAACGCATTGAATTCGTCAAAAGTGACACTCCGTGCATATTCGTACACATCTTTCCTGATATCGTAGTCGATCCCCATGTCAAGATTTCTCTGGTATGTCCAGAAAATATTCGTTTTGACGATTCTTTCGGTTTCAATCTGCTTTTGTATGGATTCTTTGGCTAATTCAAACTGTCTGGATGCCTGGGGCATATCGTTCATAAGCCCGAGGAGGGCATCCGTTGCGATTTTCAGCTTGTCGGCCTGGGTACCCACAAAGCCATAGATGTAATTCGACTGATCCATTCTTCCGGGCACTGAGAATGCAGAAAAGGCCGAATACGCAAGCGCCCTCGATTCGCGTATTTCCTGGAAAACGATGGAAGAAAGCCCGCTGCCGAAGTACTCGCCGAAAAGCCTTGCCGGAGGTATCAGGGCTGCATCAAAGGCAGGGCCCTTCGCCAGCATCACAATGTTGGTTTGCGACATGTCGTAATTGACGAAATAAACCCTGCTCATGTCAGTGGGTTGCTCCTGGTACACCACAGGTTCCGGAATATCTTTCAGCTCGTCTGTCACGGTGTGGTGCTTTTTCACCACAGGTGTTACGGCGCCAAGGTCCTGCTGTCCATAAAAGAAAATCTTGTGCCGGTACGAATATATTTCTGCAATCAGGCGGGTGAGATCTTCCGGATTGACACTCCTGAGTTTGTCTTCTTTCAGCAGGTTTGTATTGGGATTGAATTGTCCGTATTTCCCATAATTGAACAGGGCATTCCACAGGATGGTGTTTTTGTTGAGCTTGGCATCGTTTCTTTTTTTGACGATGCCATCCAAGTAATCGTCGTAGACTTTCTGATCTGCCTTGCTGTTTGCAAGAACGTGTTCAATGAGCTCCATCCCTTTTTCAAAAGATTTCTGCAGCCCGCTAACGGTCACATAACACCGGTCCTCTCCTGAGGTTACATTCATGCTCAGGCCATAGCGGAAAAACTCCTTCTGAAGGTCGGCGGGCGAGAATTTATCGGTGCCCAGGTAGGGGAGATAATCGATGGCCAGCGGAAGCATCAGGTTGTGTTTCCTGCCCATGTCGATGATATACTGAAGGCTGAAGAGCTCATTGGTTTTGTTTTTGATGTAGCTGATCTCCACGCCCGGGTAAAGTTCTTCCGATTGTATTTCACCCTTGAAATCCACGAAAACGGGGTCAAGAGTCCCGGTTTCCATCGCAGAAAATTCCTTGTAGTACTCCGACTGATCTTCCCGGTTGATCTCCACAGGGGTGAGGTTGGGTTTTTCCACTTTCACCAGATCGGTATTTTCACCTGTTCTTTTGTAAACGATCACGTAATTCTCTTTATAATTTGCAGCAGCAAAATCCATGAGCTGCTGTCTGGTGATCTTTTCGAGTTCATCCAGAAAGGTAAGCCGGTCGATGTAAGGCACTTTTTTAATAAATACATCCATCATCTGGAAAGCGCGGCTGAAATTATTTTCCTGCCCCCTGATTTCAGACAGCCTGAGGTCATTAATGACTGCTTCAGGCATCCAGTCGTCAAATTCGCCTTTTTTGAGTTTTTCTATTTCGCCCAGCAAAAGGTCCTTAACCTCTTCGAGGGTTTGCCCCTCTCTTGGCTGCCCGTAAAACTGATGGATGCCGTAATCCCTCATGAACCAGGCTCCGGACCCTGCCCTGAGTACCTTTTGCTGCTGGTTGAGATTCAGGTCGATGAGCCCTGCCTGGCTGTTGCTCAGGATCATGTCGATAAGGGTAACGTATTTCTGGTCTTCGGAATTTTCACCATCAAACCTGAAAGCAAGCATGAGAGACTCGGCTTCCGGCCCGATCACCTCACGGATAACCGGTTCAGTGATCTCTTTCTCAACCGGCTGAACAATTTCAGGAAGATTTTCATTGGGCCCGGCTTTTCCGAAATATTTGTCGATCAGCATGATGGTTTCGTCAAAATCAAAATCGCCTGCTATGGCAATGGCAATGTTGTTGGGAACATACCAGGTGTCGGCAAACTCATAAATATTAACCATCGAAGGGTTTTTCAGGTGCTCGGGAAGCCCGATAACGTCTCTGCCGTAAGGATGGGTGGGGAAGAGGCCCTCCATTAACGCATTGCTGGCTCTGCTCTGATCCATATCCTGGTACATATTGAATTCTTCGTAAACGGTTTCCAGTTCAGTGTGAAACAGGCGGAGCACAATATCGGTGAAACGTTCGCTTTCAAGCTTCAGCCATTTTTCAAGCTGATTGGAAGGAATGTCATTGATGTAAACGGTTGATTCGTAGGAAGTGCCTGCATTGGTGCGCTTGGCGCCAAGACTTGAAACGAGTTTGTCATATTCGTTGGCGGCCACAAAACCTGCAGCAATGGCCGACAAACTGTCAATCTTCTTATAAATCTCCTTTTTCATTTCAGGATCGTCTGTAGCGCGCTTTTCTTCAAAAAGACCGGAGATCATATCAAGATAAACTTTCTCCTTCTCCCAGTCCAAAGTGCCGATTTCATCGGTGCCCTTGAACATCATGTGCTCAAAATAATGCGCCAGGCCTGTAGTTTCTGCCGGGTCGGAAGTCGATCCGGCGCGCACGCCGATGAGGGTTGAAATCCTGGGTTCTACAGGATTGTAGCTTAGAAATACCTTCAGGCCGTTCCCGAGGGTGTACATGCGGGCATCGATAGGATCGCCCTTTACATATTCGTACGAAAAACCATTTTTGTCGGTTGCCTTCTTCAGTTCATACTTTTTACTGCTACAGGAGAAGACCAATGCAGTAGCAACCAACAGGACAATTGTTCTGAAACAGGCTGCAGTTTCAGGGTTTTTTTTTAACTTGAGCATAAGCGGTGGATTTTATTGTTAACACTAAAATGTTTAATTCTCAAGGGAACCCGGTTTCCCATCGCGATAAAACCAAGACAGGAACAAGCTTTCATACGTTGCCTGAATTTTTATTGGTATCCATAAAAAACCGGTTCATCACCATTATCCGACAGTTCGGCAAGTGAAATTTTTTCAGCAATGAAAGTACATAAAAATTTGCATAAAAATTAAAATAAGATGAAAACTTATTTTTTGATGATTTTAACGGGCTTGCTCACTTTTGCAGGCTATTCTCAGGTCAGTAACGATTATGTTAAGGTTATGGAAGAAAAGATCTTACTGGCCGGCAAGGCCGTAACGGCTGAAGAATTTCAGGATTGTGCCAATGCTTTTGAGCGGATATCCCTTTCGGAGGCAAATGAGTGGCATCCGTTGTATTATGCCGTTTACTGCTACATCAATGTAGTCTTTGAAACAGGGGATAAAGAAAAAGCGGACGCCATTCTCGACAGGGCACAGGCATTTCTTGAAAAGGCCATGGAACAAAGCCCGGACAACCACGAACTTTATGTGCTTCAGGGATTCCTGTATCAGGGGAGAATACAGGCTGATCCGATGGGACGGGGCATGCAGTTTTCCATGAAAGCCAATGAATCCTTTGGCAGGGCCGCCGCGATTAATCCTGACAATCCCAGGATTTATTTTCTGCAGGCCATGAACCTTTTGTACACCCCTGAAGCCTTTGGCGGAGGGGCCGGGGTCGCCTGTCCGCTTTTTCAGAAGGCCATTGAAAAATATGCTACCTTTATCCCCGCCGGCAGGCTGGATCCCGCATGGGGAGGCGCTGAATGTGAGGTCATAATAAAGGAGCATTGCCAAATGTAAATAAACAGCGGTTATGCAATTGAAAAGGAGAATATCCTGTAAAAACAGCATATGGAGGCATCTCAGGGATATCCTGATTTGTGCCGCCATCGGGAACTTCATTGCATGGCTGTTCAGTTTTGACCTGCAGGCGGTTTGGGACAACTTTTGGTTTAATTCCCTTTATGCAGGCTCGGTAGGAGGGGTGATCTGGAAAGGGAACGAAGCCATCAGCTACTACCTGGCAAGAAAAATTGATATGGATAAAATGCCGGTGAAGGCTCTTCGTATGCATCTCTTCCTTATGTTTGCCTATTCGATGTTCGCCATCGCCGCTGTCAACTATATCTGGTATCTCGTCCTGGCAGGAAAGGTGCACGGTTTTTCAGCGGCTGACTGGCTTGTGACCATGATAATACAGTTTGGGATTACCATGATCATCGGAAGTATTCTTTTTTCCATCAGTTTTTTCAGAGCATGGAGGGAGTCGGCCGTGGTAGCTGAACGGTTAAAAAGACAAAGTCTGGCCTTACAGTATGAAGCCTTAAAAAATCAGGTGAACCCGCATTTTCTCTTCAATAGTCTGAACACCTTATCATCGCTTGTTTATAAAGATCCCGCCCAGGCAGAAAAGTTTATCAAGCAGCTATCGGAGGTTTACCGGTATGTGCTGGAACACAAAGATAAGGAACTCATCGCGTTAAAAACAGAGCTTGAGTTCGTGACCCGCTATGTTTATCTCCAGAAAATCAGGCACGGCAGCAGCCTGGATGTTGAGACCGATATTTCTCCGGCAGCAGGCGAAGCGGTTATACCCATGTCGGTTCAGATCCTTGTGGAAAACGCCATCAAACATAATGTAATTGCCATGGACGAGCCGCTCTCAGTGACAATCTACAGGGAAAACGGCTTTGTGGTGGTCAGGAATAACCTGAACCGGAAGAGCATTGTAACCGGAGGAAACCGGATCGGGCTGGCCAACCTGAAAGAGAGATACGATTATCTTTCTGACAAAAAATTTACAGTGGAAGAGCATGGAAAGGATTTTACGGTGAAGGTGCCGTTATTAAACCAGAAGATTCATGAAGATACTGATCATTGAAGATGAGAAGCCTGCCGGCGAAAGGTTGAGAGATCTCATCAAAATATATGACCCGGGGATTGAAATTTCAGGGATCGCCGACAGCATAAAGAAAAGCGTGCTTTGGCTTGAAAAGGGTGAAAAGCCGGACCTGATCCTTATGGATATTCAGCTGGCCGATGGCCTGAGTTTTGAGATTTTTGAAAAAACGATTGTCGATGCTCCGGTGATTTTCACCACCGCCTACAATGAATATGCCCTGAAGGCTTTCAAGGTCAACAGCATAGATTATCTCCTCAAACCCATTGATTTTGACGAGCTCTCAAATGCTTTGGATAAATACCGGCGCATTTACCCGGAAATGCGGAATCCCATTGGAAGCCACATTATTGATGCGGTGACGAAAATGTTGTCCAACCGTTATAAACAACGTTTTGCCATCCGGATCGGCGACAGGATCCGCTCCATACCTGTGGATGATGTGCTTTATTTTTACAGCCTTGAAAAGGCGACCTTCCTCCACACAAAGGATAACAGGGATTATGTAATCGACCATTCGCTCGAACAGGCAGAATCCCTCCTTAACCCCACCGGGTTTTTCAGAATTAACCGGAAGTATATTGTCAGTTTTGAGGCCATAAGTGACATTTTTGCATGGTCGAACAGCCGGTTGAAACTTGAACTGAAACACTCTTCCGATCAGGAGATTGTTGTGAGCCGTGAAAGGGTGGCTGAATTCAGGGAATGGCTGAACAGATAAAGCGCTTTTACCTCATTTTTGTTTTGCCTGCTTGTTCAAATGATAATTTTATTCCGGAAAACATTCCGGTTAACATTTTTTGTTTAATATTGTATTAAAATTTACCCAATACGCTTTATAATATGAAAAATTTACTCAACAAAGCCCTTTTGCTTATGCTGGCCATATTTGTAAGTAGTTGTTTAACAACTGAATACAAGGAATACAGGTTTAAGTTCAACGCTGATGGTTCAGGCAGCGGCAGTGTTAAATTTGTGAATATCGTTTCGCAGGAGGATGATGAAAAGGATGTTTCTTTTACGGATTTCGGCGAAGTGATCGACAATTATCTTCAGGGCAATACATTTGAAGATGAGAACCCGACCTACGTTGTTACCAATAAAGAAATCTTTGAAGAGAATGGCGTCCTTTGCGGGAGAATCGAGTTTACCTTCAGTAACTATGCTGATGCCGGTTTTGTGAACTTCGTCGGCTGTGACTGCGCCCCCATTCTGTATTATATGGGTTCTCTTTCTGAAACCTTCAGCGAGTCGGATGGCGAACATCTTGGAAATGAGGAAGGAAAGGATTTTCCGGTGATTTCGTGGGCCAACGGAACCAGGGAAGTATATTTTAAAACCAGTGTGCAGGAGGATCTCGCCGACTGCCACAGCCTGCTTCCTCTCTATAAAACCTGGAAGGAAAGCCAGTAAAAGAAATTCCGGTTAAATGGGGCTTTCTCTATGACAAGCCTCATTAGAATAATTTAGTGTTAACCTAATGGTGCATTGTCATTATGGAAAAAATTGTATTGATTTTCTGGCCTGAAGCAGGCAATGTGGAAAAGATAGCCGATGCCCTGGGCAGAGAATTTAACCCGGGACAGATTGAAAAGTTTCCTGTTTCTGAAGTGACCGAAGAAATCATGAATCGTTATAATTTTTTTATTTTCGGTGGAAGCACAGCAGGTGCCGAGACCTGGCGCGATGCCAGCGACTCCAACAGGTGGAGCGAGTTTTTCCTGATGCTTGATAAGGTGAATCTGGAAAATAAAAAAGTTGCATTTTATGGGTTGGGCGACCAGATCCTGTATCCGCTGCATTTTGTGGATGGTCTTGGTGTGTTTGAGAAAGAGTTTTCAGTCAGGGGGGCGTTTATCGCAGGCCGGTGGCCCGACAAAGGCTATGATTACACTGAGTCGGAAGGCGTCAGCAATGGTATGTTTTATGGCCTGGCCCTGGATGAGGACAATGAAAGTGATCTGAGCCCGCAAAGGCTTTCCAAATGGGCGCTACAGATCAAAAAGGAATTCGGGTTGGAGTAACATAGCAAAACTTCCGATTGACATAAATACCTGCTGAAAAGCAGTTATGCTGCTTTTATTTCTCAAGCACTTCGAACTCCGTACGCCTGTTTAGTTGGCGACCTTCATCGGTGTCGTTGGGAGCAACCGGACGCTGGAATCCATAACCCATAAACTTAAGCCGTCCTGATTCTATTCCTTTGCCTAACAGGTAGTCCACTACAGATTTTGCCCTGTCTTCCGACAGTTTCTGGTTGTAGGAGGCTCCGCCAATGTTATCGGTGTGCCCTGATATCTCAATTTTTAGTGTGGGTACATCCAGAAGGAGCTTGTAAAGGCGATCGAGTTCGGCAGTGGATTCAGGTCTGAGGGTCGATTTGTTAAAGTCGAAGAAAATGTTGTTCAGAACAATTTTTGTGCCTACGGCCACCTTTTTCAGCATAATATCCTTCTTTATTTTTTTGGATGCTGCGTCGGCGGGGATGTCAAAATTTTCGGAGTGAAAAAGGTAATCTTCCTTGTTGACCGATATCCCGTAGTTTATCCCGGCCCTCAGTGAAAGAAGGTAGCCCCCGCTGACACTGCTCGATTCAAAACTTGCTATCAGTTCATTTTTGGAATTATCTACAATTTCAATGGTTGCCTGAAGCGGTTCGAGGGTGATGGCATCCAGTATTACCCCGGTAAGGATTATGTTTTGCTCTATTTTCGGTTCAAGCTCTGTGGCGAAAACAGGCCTGGCCTTAAAGGCAAGCAATTCATGCTCTGTGTTGTTGATCATGGGTTTGGCTGCCCCCAGGAAGGTGATGATATACAGGTCCTGTTCCCCATAACCGTCGGCTTTCTTCGATGAATAATACCCTCTTTGACCGTTTTCTGCAATGGTAAAGAATACATCGTCATCCGGGGTGTTGATGGGATAGCCTAAATTGACGGGATTTGTCCATTTTCCGTCCACAAGTTCGGTTTTAAAAATGTCAAAGCCTCCCATGGAGGTATGCCCTTTTGAACTAAAATACAACGTCTTTCCATCAGAAGTGATAAAAACGCTTTCTTCATCAAAGGGTGTGTTGATGCCGGCGCCGATGTTCCTGACATCCGACCATTTTCCCTTTTCATCCAAACGGACATAATATATATCTGCCCCGCCGTAGCCCTCGTCGCGTATACTGGTGAAGTATAAGGTTCTCTTATCAAAAGTCAGGGCTGCAGAAGATGATTTCAGGCCATTGTTGATGGAGTTGGGCAACTTGGAAGGGTTTTTATACTGGTTTCCCACAAGAGGGCATTCGTAAAGATTGTTTCCCCCTGCCGATTTGTAGATATACAAAATGAGCCCGTCGGAGGAAATACCCGCAGTGGCGTCATGATTATCGCTGTTCAGATCGTACGCATTATCAGGTACCGTCCATGATCCGTTTTGATAATACGTCACAAAGATGTCTTCAAAATAAAATGAATCTTTATCTCTTTTACCGCCTGTGGTATTGTCACGCGAGGAGGTGAAAATAATCATATCCTCCTCCGGTACCACCAGTGGCGAATAGTCAGGATAAGCTGAGTTTACAACATTTCCCAGGTTGTCAACAAAAACCCTGACGGGTTTGTTAACCATTGCAATGGCTGTTTCGCATTCCTGCACTTTTTTATCCAGCAATTCAGCTTCCAGGGCAAGCTGTTCCGGTTTGAGGAGGCTTCGGTGCTGTTTGTATTTCTCAATGGCTTTCTCAAAGTTATAATTGAGGTGGTATGCCCTGGCCATCAGGTAATTAATATCATTATATTCCATGTCAAGGCTGATGCGGGGATCGAGGTCATAAGCCTTTTCAAAGTATTTGATGGCTTCTGCTTTATCGTTGTTCTGCAGGTAGCATTTTCCCAGTTTGTAATTCAACAGGGCGTTGTTCGGATTGAAGGCATAAGCTGTTTTATATTTTTCAACGGCCAGGTAATACATCCCGGGGCCATCATCAAACAACTTATCCCCGTCTTTGATGGCGCCCAGTGCATCGCTGAGCTCATTCCTGTTGTTGGGGAAGTTGTACTTTGTGAATTCAACGCTCTGTGCGGTGGATGACAGAATCATTGAAGCAAGGGCCAGTATAGTAATTAA
Organism: Bacteroidales bacterium; assembly: GCA_016927695.1. GTDB lineage: Bacteria > Bacteroidota > Bacteroidia > Bacteroidales > JAFGHD01 > JAFGHD01. The sequence goes on along the minus strand of JAFGME010000024.1, from coordinate 7,628 downwards.
TCCTCTCATAATCATTATTTTACTATTGTTTACACTTCTCGTTAACATATCCTTCTGCTTCTGTTATTCCAAAACTGAAAGCTTTGCCCCAGTCCCTGCAGGCGCCGTCGTCATCACGGCGCATCTCTTTGCAAATACCACGGTTAAGATAAGCTTCCCCATACCTCGGATCAAGTTTGATGGCTTCCGTAAAATCCTGGATGGCCCCTTCAAAATCTCCCAGCATAAACCTGGCATTGCCCCGGTTGTTAAACGCTATTACATATTCGGGACTTAACCTGATGGCATTGTTATAATCCTCCAGGGCGCCTTCAAAATCACCCAGTTCATATTTAACTTTTCCCCTGTTGTTAAAGCTTTGATAGTATCCTGGATCAATTTTTATTGCAGCAGTGTAGTCGTCAAGCGCTGATTCGAGATTGCCTAACATCTCATCTGCTTTGCCAAGGTTATCAAAAACAAAACCCAGCTTAGGATCCAGTATGCTTGCCTTTTCGTAATCGGCCCGGGCTTTTTCCAGCTCATTAAACTTAAGGTACGTGCTGCCCCTGTCATTATAAGCATAAGCATAATCAGATTTCACCTCTATGGCTTTGTTGAAGTCGTCCATGGCTTCCTGATACTTACCGAGTTCGAAAAACACACAACCCCTGTAGTAGTAGCCTCTGGCATATCTGGGATCTTCAAATACGGCCAGCGAAAAGTCTTCAATGGCTTTTTGATGCTCCTCTTTCTTAAACCTTGAAAGTCCTCTCCCAAAGTAAGCCTTCGCATTGGGCGCCATCTGGATCACTTTGTTAAAGTCCTCGATGGCTCCGTCGGGATTATTGAGTTGTAACCTGAAACAGCCTCTGTTGTAAAAAGCTTTCACAAAATCAGGCTTCAGTTCTATTGCCTTGTTCATCTTGGCTACAGCATCCGAATACATTCCCTGTTCCGAGAGATCCAGACCTTCATTATACACCAGATTGGCCTGCTGGCTTTTATCGTAATCATATCCTGAAGAATCAGCTATGGTTTGGCAAAAAGCTGATATGGAGATAGATAACAATACGGATAAGTACAAATATCTGCTCATAAAGCTTAAAATTTAGTTCCTGCAAGATACTACTTTTTTTTAATATGGAAATTTTTGATTCAATTAGTGCAGGCCTCATTCAGGATCTGCGGGAATCAGGTTTTTGTAATGATTGAAGCGCTCAAGGACTTCATTTACGAAGTTAAATGTTTCTGAACCTTTGCAATATCCGAATTTTACAACACTGTCATTGAAATAATCGGGAAACTCTTTCCGGAGCATAAATGAATCCACATGCCCGGTCCAGAGATTTGGATTTTTCCCGTATTTTACTGCCAGTCTCCGAGCATCATAAACGTGTGCTATGCCGGCATTGTAAGATGCAAGGACAAACTTACGGCGTTCCTTTTTATCCGGAATTTCCTGCTCGAACTTCCCGTTGATCATATTCAGGATTTCAATGCCCGCCTTTATTTGTTCTCCGGGGGATGAAAGACTGTCGATCCCGAATCTTCGTGCGGTTCCGGGCATGATCTGCATCAAGCCGAAGGCGCCGGCCCAGGAAGTTATGTGAGGGTCGAACCGTGATTCCTGATATATCAGGGAAGCCACCAGCAACCAGTCCCATCCGTACTCCCTGCTGTATTTCCTGATGATGTCATCGTACACGGAGATTTTACCTCCTACAGGTGAAAAGGAGCTGCTGCCTGTAAAATCACCCGGTCTTCTGCTTTTAAAATATTTGCCGTAAAGATAAACAGAGAGTTTGCTGCCTTTGAATCCGGAAAGCCATTGGTTCAACACCCCAAGCAATCCGTTTGCGTCTTTTTTGACCGCCCAGCCCAAATTCTGGCGCAGGCTAAGGTAGGGTCCGGTTTCAAGCCCTTCATAGTACATGCAGTTCACCCTCGCAATATGTTCTTTGGCCACCGTGTAATCTATTTCCCCACGGGCCACCATGGCAATCAGCTCTTCAACATTGGCATGGTCATGTTCCACCACAAAAATGTCCTCCCCGATTTCCTCCGAAAGGCTTGTAATTCTGTTCTTAACAGTAGCGCTTTTCTGAATGTGGAGTGTTTTGCCCCCCAGTTTAAGCGGGCTTGAAATATATATGGAATCCTTACCCCCCACCAGCTTTTTTTTTCTTTGAACAAGAACCTGCCTGGTCTCAAACAGAGGATCGGTGAAGGAAAAATTCTCCTTTCTGTTTTTTGTGATCGTGAGGCCCATGGCCAGTATATCGCATTTCTCTTTCTCCAGCCATTCGAAGCTTTTCTCCAGATCATCTGAAACCTGAATTTCAAGTTCCACCTCAAGATGCTTCGCAAACTGCCTGATCAGGTCATAATGATAGCCCACGGGGGTTCCCCTGTAAATGAAATAATCCGTTGGATTGTTATCAAGAAGGGCAATTATTTTCCCCCTTTCCTTAATTTTACGTAGTATCCTGTCAGTTTCGGGACCCTCCTTGTTATGAAGCTTTTCCATGTTTCTGTTGTGATCAAGGCATGATGGCAATGAAACCGTCATGACTACAAGGGAAACAGATATTAAATACTTTAATCTGAAAGGCATAGCCCGTTAAATTATAAGAGATGCGGAACTAAATTAAAAAAAGTTTTGTGAAAAGCAATATTTATTATTTTTACATGATAAATCATGCATTATGAAGAAGATTATACTTATTTTCCTTGCCTTTGCTTTTCTTTCTTCCACCGCCCAGATTGATGTTGCATCCTTTACTGTGACAGGGGCTGGATACAGCACTGCTGTTGTCACCGATTATCAGTGCCTTGGAATTAACCCTGCCAACCTGGGCTGGAAACGTAACCATTTTGATTTTAGTGTGGGCGCCGGTGAAGCAGGATTCACCATTTATTCTGAACCGCTGAAACGGGCTCTTGTCAGCGAATTGTTTAACGAGGACCTCGTATTTACCCGGGAGCAAAAAGAGGAGGCTGTGCAAAACTTCACCGGCTCCAAGTTACAGCTAAACGGGGAAGGAAATGTATTTGGGGTCGCATTCCAGGATGAGGAAATAGGAGGTATCGGATTTTCCATAAGGGAGAAATTGACCTGGAATTCCAATTTGAATGAATCCAGTTCGCAATTTTTGTTTTTTGGTTACAATGCACCGTATTTCGACTCCCTTGTGGTAAGCATCGAAGGGGATACCATCGGGTACGCTACCATCGAAAAACTGAAAAGCGTCAGCGAGTTGTTTACCGGCACCGAATTGTCATTGCTCTGGTACCGTGAGTACGGCCTGGCTTATGGCAGGACCGTTTTCAGCAATGAGAATATTTCCATTTATGGCGGTGTGGGGTTTAAATTCCTCAAAGGATATGGTATTTTTGATTACAGATATGAAGAAAGCGGTAAATTACAGGCTTATTCGGCCCTGAACCCTGTTTTCAGGGTAAATTACGACACTCCTTCCCCATCCATGATTGATGGCGATGATTACCAGACTGTCGGAACAGGGTACGGCCTTGATTTTGGCCTTTCATTCCTGATTAACAGAAAAGTCCGCTTTGCCCTGGCGTTGAACGATCTCGGACAAATCAAATGGGACGGCAACGTATATGAAGGAGAAGACGGCTTCCTTGAAAACATTGAGAGCGCTGGATTGAACAACTACAACATTTTTGAGGAGGGGCAGAATATTGCCGTGGAAAACACCAACTGGGGCGAATGGATCGGCCTCGGGAGCAAAACCGTCAAACTGCCCATGAGATTCAGGTCGGGCGCTGCTTTCATCCCCAACGAAAAGCTCGAATTCGGAACAGATATCATCGTTCCGGTCAACGATGTTCCCGGCAGTTATGATAAGCTGATCTGGGGCATCGGGGGCCGTATTTATGCCACAAAATGGATGCGCTGCTCTGCAGGCCTTATGACCGGTGGAAATTTTGGCACGGGAATCCCAATGGGTATATCTTTCTTCCCCTTCAATAATGAAAAACTGACCTGGGAATTAGGACTTGCCATCAACGATGTCACCACCTATTTTTCACAGGAAAAACCTACCGTTTCACTGGCAGTGGGTTTGATGAGATTCAGCTTTGGCCATATCAGGGATACGGGTAAGAATATTGAAGTCACTGAATAAGCCGGGTAAAAGGCTGGCTTTTTGCCCTGTCATCTTAATAATGACGATGATGATTTGAGATTTTCCTTACTATCCCTGAATTCTCAGGGCTGCTCAATGCACTACGGTACCTCTTAACAACCCATCCGGGCCTGTGTCCCATCCGGTGATCATCACTTTCCGGAACTCACGTATCGCTGTGTCATCATCCGCCCTGAACCTGACGGGGATATAGTGCTCCCCGTAACCGCCTGCAAAGTCTTTGCCATCGATCTTTTCCACCAGTACCATTTGTTCTTTGCCGATAAAGGATGACCTGTAGGCCTGTTTGTGCTTTCCGGCAATTGCCCTGATCACGGCGCTACGCTCATTCTTGACTTTTTCAGGAATATGATCCGGCATGTGTTCCGCACGGGTGCCTTTTCTGACAGAATATTTGAAGGTATGTATATGGCTGAAGCCTGTTTCATCGGCAATATGACAGGTCTCTCTGAAATCTTCCTCTGTTTCGCCGGGAAAACCCACAATGATGTCGGTGGTGAAATTGAAGTCGGGAATGATTGATCTGATTTTGTACACCATTGAAGTGAATTCACCCACAGTGTATTGCCTTTTCATTTTCAGAAGGATTTTATCCGAACCGCTTTGGAGGCATAAATGCAGGTGGGGTGTCAGCCTGGGATGGCTGAACATATCAAACAGCCGGTCGCCAAATCCTTCCGGTTCTATCGAAGATATCCTTACCCTGAATTCTCCGGGTATGTTGAGGATTTTTTCGATCAAGCCCTCAAAGTTCAACCCTTCATGTTCGTATCTTCCGATGTTCACGCCTGTCAGAACGACCTCTTTGTAACCAAACCCGGCCACTTCCCTGATGTTTTTTTCAATGTCCCGGTACGGACGGCTGACCGCTCTTCCTCGTACAAAAGGGACAATACAGAAAGTGCAGAAATTGTTGCATCCGTCCTGTATCTTAATCAGGCTGCGCGAGTGAAAGCTTTTTTCGGCAGCGCCAAAATTGAAACGGTCGTGCACAAGTTCTTCAGGATGGATGATTTCACCCTTGAAATGGCTGTCTAACAAATGAAAAATGGATCCTTTCCGTTCGTTTTCCACTGTATAGGTGATGCGCCCGTTTTTCTCCAGCTTTTCCTTGTGATGGTTGGCCATACAGCCCGTTACCACGAGAACCGCTCCGGGATTTCTCCGGTATGCCTGGCTTATTGTCTGCCTCGACTTGTGGTCGCTCATATTTGTAACCGTACAGGTATTGATGATGTATGCATCCGCATCTTCGTCAAAGCCAACGATGTCGTAACCCCCGTTCACGAAATCGGTGACAAGCGAGTCGGTTTCGTACTGGTTCAGCCGGCAGCCAAGCGTTTTGAATGCTATCCTCTTCTTTTTCATAACACCGTTTGTCTGGGCATAACAAGCGCTTCGCCGGCCACTGAAAAATGTTCTGCGGAAGAGATTCTTACATCGATGATTCTGCCAATAAAGAATTTATCTGTTGAGAAGATCCTTACGTTGATCCTTCCTTCGGTAAGGCCGGCCAGATGCTCACCCTTGCGGTCAAACCCTCTTACCAGCACACGGAATGTTTTCCCGACCATTTCCCTGTTGTGGATGTGTGAAGTCTTCATCAGATCGCCGGTAAGCCGGTGATACCTTTCCTTTTTGACATCTTTCGGAACATCGTCAACCCAACGGGCACTCACAGCGCCGGGCCTCTGGGAGTATTGCGCAATATACGCCATGTTGTACCTGAATTCCTCCATGGCTTTGCGGGTATTTGTAAATTGTTCATCCGTTTCGCCTGTGAACCCGACAATGATGTCAGTAAAAAGGGTGGCCTGCGGAATGAGTTCCCTTATGCCGTTCACGATTTGCCTGTATTCTTCTACCGAGTGCTTCCTGTTCATGCGGATCAGCACCTTGTCATCCCCTGACTGCAGGGGGAGATGGATTTGTTTGGCTAAACAGGGGTAATGAGCGATCACCTCAATGACTTCACGGCTCATGTCGCGGGGGTGGGGAGAGGTGAAATATACCCAGAATTCTTTTCCCGATTTTTTCCCGGTTTCCCCAATCTTACGGAGCAGCTCCGGAAAACTTATCTCATCGCCATTCTTATCTTTGCCGTAGGAGTTTACGTTTTGACCAAGAAGTGTGATCGATTTGTAATTTTTGCCGATCAGGGATTCCACCTCTTCCAGTATCTCTCCTGAGGGCCTTGAAACCTCCCGGCCACGGGTGTAGGGTACGGCACAAAAAGTGCAGAACTTATCGCATCCGTTCTGAATGGGTACGAAAGCCTCAAAGTCCGACTCATATTTGGGATGAATCTGCCAGAAGTCCGGCATGTGTTCGTTGAGTCTGAGTGCAGCTGCCCTTTTTTTCAGCCCGGCCAATACTTCCGGCTGATTATTAAGATTTATATCGACCGGGCCGGAGCGGCTCAGACTGAACGGTGTAACAATTCCATACTGCCTGATCATATCCGGCAATTCCTGCAGCTCACTCATAGGAAAAACAAGGTCGAAGAGCTGGAGAAACTTCTCCCTGTCGGATGGAAGAATACATCCTGTGACAAAGGTGAGGAGGTTCTTTTTCTTTTTAAGATGGTTCCATTTGTTTATACGGGAGTACACTTTGTCGATGGCCTTCTGCCTCACCGAACAAGCAAGTATTCCAAGAAGATTGGCTTCTGCTTCATGATCCGTCCAGGTATATCCCATGCCCTCGATCACGGGCTTTGTGCGCTCCGTGTCTGACATATTCATCTGACAGCCGAGGGTTATTATGTGGTATCGCATTTTTAAGTACAAATATCAAATAATCAAAGTGAGAAGTGCAAAGTTTTAAATTCTTATCTCATTCACTTTGTACTTTGATTATTTATTGTTTTCCATTTTGACTTTTCATATTCCTTAATGCAGTGTTAACACTTGTAATAAAGATTGCAACCAGCTCGCCTGTTTCTTTAATAGCACTCTCAACCTTATTGTTATCTGGAAACATATTGGCCATTTGAATTATTTTTAATGCAATCCTGGTTTCTTTAAGTTCCTTTAAAACGATTTTTATTTTATGAATAAAATCCTTTCTGGATTCAGCACTGCTTGCTTCTCCATAGTTTAGTGCGGGGGAAGTACCTGATCGCACCAGTTGTCCTGTAAGGTGATTTCCAGCAGGAGTTTTGGGAAGATCCTCAGATATTTCAATAATAAGAACAGCATATTTTACCAGCCTCGCCTCAAGGTCACTTTTTGCATTCTGTTCAAATAAAATATTATTCATTTTTGTTTTCGTTTGTTGTCTGTTAAGCTTAGTAAAGTACAAATATCGAGTAATCAAAGTGAAAAGTGCAAAGTTTTAAATTCTTCTTTCATTCACTTTGTACTTTGATTATTTGTTGTTTTTTATTTTGACTCACTACTGTCCACTTAGAATAAGCTGAGAGACAGCTGGTTGCAATTTAGTTCTTTGACATTGTTGTAATCCGTTTTTGCA
>JAFGME010000153.1 GCA_016927695.1 Bacteroidales bacterium | reverse complement strand
GACGACAATTCGATCTTGGCCTTTTCGGAAGCTTCTTTCAGTCGCTGCAAAGCCATAGGATCTTTGGACAGATCCACCCCTTCCGCCTTTTTGAATTCATTAACCAGCCATTCAATAATGCGCTGATCAAAATCATCACCACCCAGATGGGTATCACCATTGGTGGCTTTCACTTCAAACACACCATCACCCAGCTCAAGGATGGAAATATCAAAGGTGCCACCACCCAGATCATACACCGCAATTTTTTCATTTTTATTTTTATCAAGACCATAGGCCAGAGAAGCAGCTGTCGGTTCATTGATAATACGTTTCACTTCAAGGCCTGCAATCACACCCGCTTCTTTGGTAGCCTGTCGCTGACTGTCATTGAAATAGGCCGGAACCGTAACCACGGCTTCCGTGACTTTCTGCCCCAGATAATCTTCAGCCGTCTGCTTCATTTTCTGAAGTATCATGGCCGAAATTTCAGGCGGTGAATACTGCTTGTCTTCAATCTGAACACGGGCCACATTATTCTTGCCGCGAACGACTTTGTATGGCACTTCTGAAATTTCTTTTTTCACCTCATCATACATACGCCCCATAAACCGTTTGATGGAAAAAATAGTATTTTCAGGATTGGTAATAGCCTGCCGTTTAGCAGGTGCACCTACCAGCCTTTCTCCGTTTTTCGCAAAAGCCACCATGGAAGGTGTTGTTCTGGCTCCTTCAGCGTTGGGAATGACAACCGGTTCGCCACCTTCCAGAACAGCCACACATGAATTCGTGGTTCCCAAATCAATTCCAATAATTTTACCCATGATAAATTTCCTCCAATCATCAATAAATGTATTTTATTCTTTGCTCTGTTTGTCCGTTGATGAGGATTTCGATGTTTCACTTTTATTAGACGTTTGACTGCCCCCATCAGTTGAGCTGTTACTTTTTTTGTAATCGGTAATATAAAATCCCGATCCCTTAAAAATCAATCCTGAACCACCACTAATCAGACGTTTCACTTTCCCTGCACATTCCGGACATGTTTTCAACGACGGTTCTGTCATTGACTGAAACACTTCAAAAGTATGACCGCATTTTGTACATTGATAATCATACGTTGGCATGATACTTTACCTCATTCCATTCAATTCTATGCTGATTTTCTCAAATATTCTTTCTCTTCAGGAGTGGGATTCTCCGGCACCTGAACCCTGATGGTAACAAACTGATCTCCTTTTTTTCCGTTTTCTTCAACACCCATGCCGGGAATTCTCAGAATGGTACCATTCTGTGTTCCAGGTGCGATTTTTAACTGAACTTTTTTCCCGTCAACGGTTTTCACCCGTACCATGGTGCCATTCATCACCTGCTTCAGCTTCAGTTCGATACTGCAGGTGACATTATTCCCTTCTTTTTTAAAAAAAGAATGGGATTTTACCTTGAGTTTCACCAGCATATCTCCTGGGGGCATGCCATTGTCACCCAGCTCCCCTTCTTTTTTCAGACGGATAATCTTGCCATCCTGTGTGTTGGGTGCAACTTTGACTGTGTAGGACCGTTTCCCGTGAACACGTCCCTTGCCTTTGCATTTATCGCAGGGATTTTCGATCATCTGCCCTTTCCCATAGCAGCGGGGACAGGGACGACTGACACCGAAACTGCCCTGCAATACCGAAACATGCCCTTTGCCACCGCAGGTTGGACAGGTTGTTACCCGGGATCCTGGTTTGGCACCGCCGCCCTCACATGACGGACAGATCTTTTCTTTACTGACAGAGAAAGAGGTTTCGCCGCCGGTAACTGAAAGCTCAAAGGGGATGTTGACATTCACATGAATATCCTTCCCGGGTTGAGGTCCCTGGTTTTTAAAGGGATTTCCATCAAAAAACTGGGAGAAAACATCTCCCAACCCCCCAAACATATCAAACCCGTCAAATGATGTCTTTTTTGTTCTTCTTGCGCCCCGTGCTCCCTGAAATCCGCCAAAGTCCATATTGCTAAAATCAAAACCGGAGCTTCCACCGAAACGACGCATTTGATCATATTTCTGCCGCTTTTTCTCGTCACTCAATACATCATATGCTTCAGAAATTTCTTTGAATCGGTCCTCAGCCTGTTTGTTGCCGGGATTGGCATCCGGGTGATGCTGCTTGGCCAGTTTCCTGTAGCTCGATTTTATCTCTGAAGCACCGGCTTTTTCTCCGACTCCCAGGATTTTATAATAATCCTTGGCTCCCATCAGGCTTCATTCCCTTTCACCACAAACTTGCCAATTTTCACCCTGGCCGGACGCAGGAGTCTTTCATTAAAAAGAAAGCCCTTTTGCCATGTTTCAAGTATCCTGTGGTCCAGCTCTTCAGTGTCCACTTCTTCCATACTCAAAGCTTCATGCAAATCAGGATTGAAATCTTCATCTTTCGTGATAATAACTCTCAGCCCTTCATCGATCAATGTTTTTAACAATTTTTGATAGATCAGCCGTGTTGCTTCTGTATCCTCTTTGCCTTCCTGACCATGATGACCGAGGAGACGTTCAAAATCATCCAGAACAGGCAACAGCTGCAGCATCAGCTGACTTTTACCGAAAAGATATTGCTGCCCTTTTTCCTTTTCAGTTCGTTTGCGATAGTTATCAAATTCTGCCTGAAGCCGCTGCAGAAGCTGAAGGTAATCAACATCTGCTTCTTTGGCGGCATCTGACTCAGAAGCTGGTTCCGGTTTCTGATTACTTGAATTTTCAATGGTAACCGGAATTTCATGTTCATCAACAGTGTCTTGTTGTGTTTCCTTTATTTCATTTTCGGACATGAATGATTCCTCTTGGTTCAATCTCAATTTTAAAAATTTACGCCATTTTGGCATTTATATTTTTGGCATATCTTAATCTTTGATATATTAAGCAAGGGTTGTGCCAAACAATAATAATGCACTTTACTATATGATTTAATTGATTTTAGAATACTCCATAATTGAAAGGCAATGACTGCCAATATGACACCATTCTTGCATTATAGTCGTCTTCATAATAAACATACGCCATTTTGGCTTAATTCGGCCCCTATTTAACCAGTTTCCCCCCTAATTAAATGACTCAAAGACTCCTCATTGCTTTACAATCATATTTTTTTATTTGACTTTTTAATTGAGAAGAATACAATGCAAAACCTATCCCCTGTCAGATAAAAATACCAGCGGGTTATACAAAATATTTGTCTGTTCATG
>JAFGME010000152.1 GCA_016927695.1 Bacteroidales bacterium | reverse complement strand
TTCCTCAAGGAACCTGTCCTTTCCTGTATTTCGGACTTGCCCGAAGTTTCGCATATCCTGCAGCCTGTGGGCCAGCTTGATCAGAATTACCCGGATGTCACTGATGATGCTGAGATAAAGTTTCCTGAAGTTATCGGATTGGACAGAAATCTTTTCAGTCTGAAGGTCTGAAAGCTTCACATAACCTTCCACTATGGTTGCCACCTCCATTCCAAAACCCTCCTGAATCTGTTCAATCGTAACTTTTTTATTGTCCACCACATTGTGCAGGAGTGCGCATATTACTGAAGTAACGCCGAGGTTGAGTTCCCGGATGACAATTTTCGCTACTTCAATGGAATGATAAATGTAATCCTGACCTGTTTCTTCCCATGTAGGCCTGTGGTACTCCAGCACAATATCGAAGGCCTTGCGAAGCTTCGCCACATCATGTTTGTGGACAAAGGGCCTGCACAGCAGGAGCAGTTCCCTGTAAATCCTTTGAATACGCCTGTTCTGAGCCTCTTTCACCGGCAGAAATATTACAACATAATATAAATCGGCAAAATTAGAAATACAATGCCTGATAAACTAACAATATGAAAAATGATTTATACCGCTACTGAATGGGTTCGGGAAAAATACCGTGCTGCGTCTAAAGGCATTATTGCTTTAAACAAAAAAAACACTTCGCATTACTAATAAGTAGCATTATACAGGAAAGAGCCTCATGGCCTGAGGCCGGAGCCTGTGCAGACACAGGCCCCGGACCGTTGAAAATGCCCGGGGATTATCTGAGTTTGGTTCCCTGATCGTTTTTATCCTTTTTGTCTCTTTCCCTTTCCCTTTCGGTTTTGGGTTTGAAACCATCGGGTTCAGCAATGGAATCCCTCATGCGGGTATCGGCCTGAATGTTGTTAAATCGGTAATAATCCATTATGCCCAGGTTGCCGCTCCTGAATGCTTCCGCAATGGCCAGGGGTATCTGAGCTTCGGCTTCGATCACCTTTGCACGGGCTTCCTGGGCTTTTGCCTTCATTACCTGCTCAGTGGCAACCGCCATGGCCCTTTTTTCCTCAGCTTTTGCCTGTGCAATATTTTTGTCGGCATTGGCCTGATCCATCTGGAGTACAGCGCCAATGTTTTTCCCCACATCAATATCAGCAATATCAATACTAAGGATTTCAAAAGCCGTTCCCGAGTCGAGTCCCTTTTCGAGTACCACCCTGGAAATGGAGTCGGGATTTTCAAGAACCGTTTTATGTGAATCGGCCGAACCGATAGAGGAAACCACACCCTCGCCTACCCTGGCCAGGACGGTTTCCTCCCCTGCTCCCCCGACAAGCTGCTTGATATTGGCCCTGACAGTCACCCTGGCTTTTGCAATCAGCTGTATCCCGTCTTTTGCAACCGCAGTAACAGGGGGTGTATCAATCACTTTAGGATTAACCGACATCTGCACCGCTTCGAGGACATCGCGCCCTGCCAGGTCGATGGCTGTGGCCGTTTTAAAATCAAGCGACATATTGGCTTTATCAGCCGATATCAAAGCGTTGACGACAGATATCACATTTCCCCCGGCCAGATAATGGGCCTCAAGGTCGTCCCTTTTAAGTTGGAGACCTGCCTTGGTTGAGGAGATAAGGCTTCTCACTATCACTGTCGGCGGCACTTTACGCCACCTCATAAAAATCAGCTGAAGAAGGGAGATTCTGACCCCCGACAACAATGCCGTGAACCATAAACCCACAGGTATAAAATAAAAAATGATCCATAATCCAAAAAGGGCAGCAACCCCTATCGCAACGACAATCAAAATATTGTTTTCCATATTCTATAGTTTTATTGATTTAACTGTGATCTTGCTTTGTTCTATCCGTAACACCTCTATTTCTGTGCCCGGTTCCAGATATTCACCGGTGGTTTTCACCTCATAATATTCTCCATTAATGAACGCTTTTCCCATGGGGTTTAGCCGGCTGACCGTCTTTCCTGTGTCTCCAGGCTTCAACTTGCTGATGTCAACCAGGTTGACACGGCCATTTATTTCTGTTTTCAGGGATGCCCTGGACCATGTTTTTGATTTCAGGGCAAAATAAAGAGATACAAATGATGCTGCCAGAGAACCTCCCAAAGTGACAGTGCCTGCAACTGTTCCATAACCGGTATATGCCTGCCATACGCCTATGGCAATGAGGATAAAGCCCAAAACTCCGGCAATATTTGTTCCCGGAAGCACCAGTACTTCAAGCAACAAAAACAAAAATCCGATGATTATCAGGACAATTATAACAGTCCAGGTCATATTTCACGAATAGATACGGTTAGTTTTCTGTCGGTCATTTCAAGAAAAAGAGGCTGAAGTTCGCTGTCCACGCCGGATTTCACAGGGCAATTCCCCTTGTAATGCGCTATGAGGGTGCATTGTTCTGCCTGAACCGGATCATGTCCGCAAACCTCCACCAGGGTTTCGATAACAAAATCAAAAGTGTTTACATCATCATTATAAAGAATCAGTTCTTTACCGTTTCCACCGGTTTCTTTGCCGATATCCACAGGATTTTGCTTTTCCTTTAACATTTCTCGATGTTTAATAACCGTGTAAAAGTAAGCAATTTTTTGCAAAAAGCATCTGTTTTTTAATTATATCCCGTATTTTGTGATTCAAGCGATGAAAGCAAGCCGGATATTCATAATTTCGCAAAAAATTTTAAAGGTGTCTGAATTGCAATTTCCCCAATTTATTCAAACACTCACGGAGCGTCTTAAAGGTGAACTTCCCGGATACGAATCACACCTGAAAATGTCATCCAGATCAAGAGAATTGTACATGGAGCACTGCAAAGGCATGCACAGTGCAAGGCAGGGGGCTGTTCTCATACTGCTCTATCAGAAGAACGGCTCTGTTTATACGGTTTTCATTGAACGCCAGCAGTACGACGGGGTGCATTCCGGTCAAATATCCTTCCCAGGTGGGAAGAGGGAGGATTCCGACGAAAGTATAATATTTACAGCCATCAGGGAAGCAGAGGAAGAGATAGGCATCCTCCGGAATCAGATTCATATCATCGGCACCCTGACAAACATTTACATTCCACCCAGCAATTTTCTGGTTACACCTGTTGTGGGATACACTGATGCCCGGATGAAATTCACTCCCCAGATGACAGAAGTGGCCGGCATAATAGAAACAGACCTTCTGAAACTAAGTATTTGTTAAGAAATAAATAGTACATTTGCAAAAAAATATTGATATGATTGAAGATATTGTTTTGCAAAAGAAGTATGAAG
>JAFGME010000151.1 GCA_016927695.1 Bacteroidales bacterium | reverse complement strand
CAGGAACATGGGTAAAAAGTTAAACTTTTCCAGAACAACGGTGACGCAGGCAGCCAGGTGCCGCAATGAATTATCCCTCCTGCATTTTAGTCAGGCGCCTGGGAACTTCTACCCGCATTGGGATAATAAAAATCGTTTTTATCGGCATTGTTGCAGTTTCCGCTGAGATTGAAATCGCCTGATCTGTATCCGGATTGGCCGGCATCCGGTACCCAGACATCCATTTTATCCGGAGTTCCAATGTTTTTATCCGCGTTTCCATCACCCGAGATCATTCCCCACACACCGGGCTCCAGTTCAACATGCCCGTTGATCCCTCCATACACCTTGTTCTCACCGGAATAGAAATTATAATTATAGTCATTGCATTTCCCCGGTGAAGAAGGTTGAATGGGCTGTGCATTCATGATGCCGAGGTGGTTCCGGTGCCACACTATCACAAACATTCCTTTGCGGACCAGCCTGGGCGTATCAAATTCTATTGTCTGGAAGCCATTCATATCAACAATTTCCCCATTGGATTTCAGAAGAAAGGCGCCTTTTACCATAGTGGTGGCAGTTGTGGCAGAGGCGGCATCAGGTGCATCACGGACTTCCACCATTACCCAGTCCACCACATCAGGAGGAAAGCTGGTAACCGATTCATTTCCTGTATAGTACCAGCAAGGCAATGAATTGCCATACCAGGGCAATACAGGGCCATAAGGCTGAGACAAAGGCAGGTATCCATTGGCATCCAGGTCGCAACGCATGGCATGTAAAGCGGTGTCGTATGCTCCCTGCAGGAAAACATTCAGATTGTACCAGGTGGCATGGCAACCCATCAGAGAATTGATCTCATTTTCATAAACACCCCCGTACAATGGGGGGCTGCCGTATTTGGTTTCGGTGGGATGGGTGGCGTCCACATAGTATTGCTGACCATTCATTCCGGCCTGTGCAAACCTGAAGAATCCATAACTGCTGACCTGTTTGATTTTGAAGGTCAGCTTACACAAATAGGAATATTGCGGCAACTGGGGCACCTGGTTCAAAAATAGGGGATTGGCAATCAGCAAATTGCCATGGAAACCCAGCTTGATGATACCTGGGGCGTAATCCGTCTGTTCTGTTAGGGTATATTTCGGATTACCCTGGAAGGTGCCCTGTAAAAGCTCACCGGGCTCACAGGTCAGCATGCCCTCCGAGATCACATTGGGACCAAAGGCCACAGTATCATATTCAATGAAAAGGTTCAGGGTGGTGTGGTAGGTGCCCGGCATGTCGCACGACAGCCCGACATCGAACTCCCAGTAATAGAACTCTCCTCCGTATTCCGCGGGATTCAGAAATTTCCAGTGAAGGATTGGATTCTGGGCAAATGAATGGTATGCAAATAATATGCACAACAGCACAATTAGCTTTTTCATAATATCATCTGGTGTATAAGATTTTTCGCGTTGCCAAAACTTTATCAGCGTCCATGATTTTTGCCATGTAGAGTCCCTTTCCCACCTTCACTCCTTCACTGTTCCTGCCGTCCCAGGCGCATTGGAATCTTCCCCGGCCTGATCTTTCAGGACGCAACTCCCTCACCGGATTACCGGATATATCAAAAAGGATCACAACAGCATCATTACAATCATAGTTTAGAGATATTGTCAGAGTTTCACTGAAAGGATTGGGACAGATCTCAAATTTGTCATTTCCGGGATACTCATCAATGGCAACATTTGTGGTTACCTCTATCATATCCTCCAAAAGGACATAATCGGTCAGCAATCCGCTGGTATCGGTAATGGTAAGCGCCACACTCCAGATGCCGGCACCGTTGTATGTAAATAGAGGATCCTGTAGCTCCGAATCTATGGTTCCGTCATTGTTGAAATCCCATTCCCATGTTCCTATTTTTGTAAACTCCACCTGGGAGAGATCAGTAAAGTTCACCGTCAATGGCGCTTCACCAGACACCGGATATGCATTGAAGGTGGCCTTAAGCCTGCACGCATCAATATAGTTCAAGTATTTCGCCGTATCGGTCAGTAAGCCTGAAGTGTCTGTGATGATCAGGCTGACGGTGTATACACCCGTGTTTTCATACAGCCATACGGGATTTTGTTCCTCGGAGTCAATGATGTTATCACCGTCCAGATCCCATTGCCAGGAGTCTATCTGGGTGAAGGATGACATGGAAGTGTCTTCAAAGTGGACTGTAAGCGGTATCTTGCCATATTTCTGATCGGCCAGGAAGCCAGGATAGAACTCAGTAGCCGTGACACAGTTCAATTTAGTAAGGGTATCGGAAAACAATCCGGTAACATCGAAGATCATCAGGGTAACGGAATAAAGCCCCGGCTCCTGGTATGTCCAGCTGGGGTTCTGAACCTGTGAATCAACCACTCCATCATTGTTGAAATCCCATTTCCATGATGCTACCTGGGTGTAAAGGATTTCAGAGGTATCATAAAAATGAACGTAAATGGGAGCATTTGCAATTTTCTTATCCATGGTGAAGGCAGCTTCAAACAGGGAAATGGTAATATACTGATTTTTAATTAGATATACTGATACCGATCCGGAAGTATCAGTAACCATCAGTTTAACGTCGTACTCACCCGGTTCTGAATACGCGAAGACAGGATCCTGTTCGTAAGAATCAATGATCCCGTCGTTCTGAAAATCCCACTGATAGAGTTCAGGCTCGGTATTGATCGCCGTTACCTCCGAAGTGAACTGAATCTGCTTGCTGGGTTCGGTTTGCGTGGGTGTTGCAGAAAAATTAACCAATAATGCTGCATTGAAGAATTCATACGCGCCCATATCAATCACAACAGAACCGTTCCCATCTCCATCCGTGAACCTCGGATTTCCGGCCAGGTCAGTCTCAGGCAGGTTGGAAGGAGGGGTTGCCGGATTACCGGCATCGATACAGGGAGAATTCAGGGAGAGGCTGTACGGAAAGTCTCCGGTACCAAGAAACTGAGGATTATCATAAATATTGCCGGTACCCGGATAATCGTTATCATCAATGCAGGTATAAATAACGGATGTAACATTGTACACTTCATTGAAACCGTCTCCGTTGCCCCACAGTATGGAGTTTTCGACAGAACCCCCGTGTACTCCAAGACCGTATTTATCGCCCATTTCATTGACGTAATATTGGTTAAAGATAATGGTACAACTGATAACGGGCCCACTCCCGCATACTCCGGATCCCATAACAGTACAATCAACAGAACCGGGTTCCTCATACCCGTCGGCAGAAACAAAATTATCACTGATGAGGTTGTTTATTTTTGAACAATGGCCAAAGATACCACCTCCCGTGGCAGATGAACTTCCTGATTTCTGTTCAAATATTCCATCATCGGTCCACTGGTACTTATAATCAGCAACAGCCTCATTTGAACTTATAATATTCGAAACAACCATACCCTCCGATGCAATATACAAACCTCCTCCCCCGGCGTTGGCCGATGCGGATTTGGACAACTTTCCGGACATTGGATCATCATGCTGAGCCCAGCTATACAAAATGTTGTATTCAAAAACACTTTTTTGGACCAATGCCTTGGCAGCACACAATCCTCCACCCTTTGCTGATGAAAAGCCAGAAGAGGAACCAATTACATTAGACAATGCATTGGCTTCATTACTGGCAAACAAACATCCTTTGACAATACAATATCCATCCGAATACATTCCTCCGCCCATGACGCCTGCATTATCCTGATCTATATCATGTTTAATAATATTGTTCAGAACTCTGCTATGGGAAACAATAATATTACCGCTTGCACAGATGCCTCCACCCATAATACTTCCTGGGGAATCTGAGAAAACATATCCGTTTTGAATTGTCAGGCCGGTAATGTAATTCGTATCGGAATTGCTCGAAACCTCCAGGACCCTTTCAGTGTTTCCACCATCAAGGACCGTATTGTTGATATATGTCTTGTCGTTGTTATAAATGAATTGTGAGCAAAGAGTGATGGTTTTGTTGTCAATAACAAAACCTCCGTAATAAACTCCCGGATCAACCAATACAGTATCGCCATTAGAGGCGGCATCGATGGCAGACTGAACATCGGGGAATTGGCCGGGGACATGGAGGATATCTGCATTGGTACTAATTGCAAATACCACATACAACAGAAGCAGAACAGATCTTTTCCATAAGTTTTTCATTCCTCTTTGTATTAAGGATCAATACAAAAATACGGTAAATTGACCTTAAATAATAAATATTCTTCGGGTGCACGAAATATTCCCTTCACCCTACATGTCTTGTAAGACAAATAGTCAAACCCAGAAGGGATGTCAGGATTTTAGTGTGGAATCCGGAACGGAAAAGGGAACCCTGAAGGGGTGATATAATCGGTATTTTGGTGTTTTTGTGAATCATTTTTATATCACCCTTTCAGGGTTCAGGGATGATCCGATACATTTTTTCTTTCAAAACCGATTTATTTACCCCTCCTATGATTTGAAAATTGTGATTTGTGATTATAGATTTGTGATTTCTTGTTTGTACAATTACTGGCCAAATCAAAAATCAAAAATCAAAAATCTCTTCTCATTATTCACAATGCAGGGACGATTTCATTCAACGCTAAATTTAAAGAATCAGGAACCTGTGTAAAAAGTTAAACTTTTCCAGAACAACGGTGACGCAGGCAGCCAGGTGCCGCAATTCAAAGGAAAAATCACGCATAAACCTTCGGAACCGCCTCGCCCCGTATGATACGCAGGCCGTTGAATGCCAGCGCCCTCAGTTCATCTTCGCCCGGATAGACGTGTGTGGGGGCTATCTTATGCACCCTTTCGATGATAAGGTTCACCATCCATTTGCTGTTGGCAAGGCCGCCGGTGATCAGGATTCCGTCAACATCTCCCCTGAGCACTGTGGCCATTGCCCCGATTTCCTTGGCTACCTGATAAGCCATGGCCTCCAGCAGCAGCTTCGCCTCCATATCTCCTGCCGCTGCCCTTTTCTCAACCTCATAGGCATTGTTTGTTCCGAAATAGGCAACCAATCCTCCTTCGCCGGTGATCATTTTCTTTACCTCATTATAATTGACATCACCGCTGAAGCAAAGTCTGGCCAGGTCGCCCACCGGAAGTGTGCCCGACCTTTCAGGAGAAAAAGGCCCTTCGCCGTCGAGTCCCTGGTTAACGTCGATCACCTTTCCCTTTTTATGTGCGCCCACGGTGATACCCCCGCCCAGGTGAGCCACGATCAGGTTAAGCTCTTCGTAGGTTTTCATGATCGATTTGGCATGCTCGCGTGCCACCGCTTTCTGGTTCAGAGCATGGAATATCGACCTCCTTTGAAACCTGGGATGTCCGGCGATACGTGCGATGTCATCCAGTTCGTCCACCACCACCGGGTTGGCAATATATGCTTTAGCCCCGGGAAGTTGTCTGGCAATGTCATGCGCAATGAGGCCTCCAAGGTTGCTGGCATGCTCGCCGAAAGAACGGTTCAGGAGGTCTCCGAGCATTCTTTCATTCACCTCATACACCCCGGATTCGATGGGTTTAAGCAACCCTCCCCTGCCGATCACAATGCGGAGGGAGTCGAGTTCGATTTCTGCCTCCTTAACCGCTTTCAGTATCAAGTCTTTACGAAAC
Organism: Bacteroidales bacterium; assembly: GCA_016927695.1. Classification (GTDB taxonomy): domain Bacteria; phylum Bacteroidota; class Bacteroidia; order Bacteroidales; family JAFGHD01; genus JAFGHD01. The sequence goes on along the minus strand of JAFGME010000151.1, from coordinate 5,189 downwards.
ATAAACTGGTCGGTGATCTTTTCATACACCTCCAATTCTTCCTTCGTGTGTTTGATATTCTTAACAAAGACGGGGGTTTCGTTTTCATACACCGCTGTTTTGGTTGACGTAGAACCAGGATTGATGGCCAGAATACGTATAATGACGCTCATAACGGTGTTGTTTATCCTTCCCCTGCCTTTTGCATTACGGATTCAATTAAAAAACTATCCGATGGCGGCTGCAAGGGCGATGGACAAAAATTTGCTTTTTTCCGAATCTGCGCGTGATGTCAGCACCACAGGAACCTGAGCGCCCATGATCACGGCAGCGGAAGTGGCGCCACCCAGAAAGTTCAGCGCTTTATAAAGGAAATTTGCGCCGTTGATCTCAGGAGCCACGATCAGGTCGGCATCGCCTGCAACATCACTTTCGATATGCTTGAGGGCTGCTGATTTTTTGGATATCGCATTGTCAAGAGCCAGGGGGCCGTCGATAATACATCCTTTGATCTGCTTCCTTTTATTCATCATGCTCAACGTGGCAGCCTGCATGGTGGCTTCCATCCGAGGGTTAACGGTTTCAACAGACCCGACCACAGCCACTTTGGGCGTTTCTATCCCGATCAGGTGGAACAGCTCCACGGCATTATTGATCAGCGCGATCATGTCCTCAAAAGATGGAGTTACATTCATGGCGGCATCCGTCAGACCTAATATCTTATGGTAGTATGGCGATTCAAACAAAGCAACGTGGCTCAGTACTTCTCCTTTCCTCAATCCATGCTCCTTGTTTAAAACGGCTTTAAGTATAAACTGCGAACTCACCAGACCTTTCATAAGTATCTCGGCATGGCCTTCACGAACCAGGTGGGCGGCTTTCATGGAAGCTTCGAGCCTGTCATCAATGTCAATGATCTCAAGACCTGAAATATCATATCCTATCTCCCTGGCGATCTGTTCTATCTTTGGCTTGATCCCTACAAGCAACGGGACCACAATCCTCTCTTCCTGGGCCTGTTTAAGGGCAATCAACACTTCATAATCCCCTGCCCCGGCCACAGATATCCTTCTTGTTTTCTTTGCTTTGGCCATATCGACCAGCTCCGATAATTTGGTTACCATAATTTTACTTTTGATATTACTAATACATTGTTTGAGCTTGCAAAAATAGAAATTGTTAATCAATTCACAAATCTATCATTCAGAATAAAAGAGGATCATTTTTATGATGGCTCCGGTGCAAACTTCGCAAAAACTATTGCCCGTGAAGCTGTTCATAAGGCAATCGTATGCAGGCCGGTATACGCCTTTGGCCACGTATCCTCCTCCCTCGTAAACGCCTGTTTTGTAATCACTCCGGAGTGAAGCCGGGGTGGGTATGGGGGTGCCCGGCAAAAGCAGGTTTTTCCACTTTTTGTCAAAATCAATAAGGGTTGTCAGGTTGGGTTCCCAGGGCTCAATGTTTTCCGGATAAAAATCGCTGTAAGCCACTTCTGAGTTGTAGTATTCATCCCCTAAACCTGCAAATCCGTGTCCGAATTCATGGACCAGTATACTGGCAGCGCTCAGGTTCCCGTTGATACACACTGAGTAGTGGTTATATATTGCCCCACCACCGTATTTGTCAGAGTTGACCAGGATATATATCTGATCATAGGGGGCATTGGCAGCCAGGTCGCGTACCGATTTATTGTCATAGGTCATACAATACCTCTCACTGTCAAAGGTATAGTAGGAAGTATTGAGAATGGTTCTTTTCCACAGGGTACCGGCCGGTATGTCATTGCCCGAATCCCATGAAGGGGCAAGTATTCCCCTTATATTGAAGTGATCCTTGTAAGATTGATAAGGTTCAAAAGAAAAAAGGATGTCGGCAAACCGTTTGCAATCAGAGATAAACAGACCCATTTCCGCTTCGGTGTATCCATCCGGAAGGATCACCACATCCACCTTTCTGGAGGGCTCTCCGGAGAGATGCACATCGAAGGAGGGAAAAACGATGGAGGGCTCCGGACGGATGAAATAATCCTGAGGGTGATACTCCACCCTGAACCTTTCCGTGAAGACGCCCTTACTGTCCCTGCTGAACAGCACAGCAACGGCCTCTTTTTTCGGCAAAGGCATAACCACCGTTTCATGGAATGCCCTGCTCATCGTTTTCGCTTCTTCCGTGGTTTGCCACTCCATAAAAAGTGTGCTGTAGCCCCTGGAATAGATCAGGCTGTCGGTACTGCGGTCGAACAGTTTCAGATAATAATGGCCGTAAAAAAATGTATCCGCCAGGTTGACCTCTGAACCTGCCCAGAAGGGTTCTGTTTTAACTTCGCTCAGATAATATGATTCCGAATCATGGTTGCCGGCATGAATATAATCTATTCTGAGGGTTTGGGGATAGAACCAGCGGTCGAACTGCGCCTGACTTCGCGCTGTGACAACAACAAACAAAATGAACAGTATCTGCTTTTTCATAATGCATTTATTATTTTGGAACATTTCATTTCATCAGGTACGTCAGAACGGATATCCAATACCCAGGTTCCAGACAAGCGTCCTCCACATCAGGTTATCGAAAACCCAACGGTCGCCCTGCGGCAATGAAGGATCGTGAAGTTTATGGGCAATGTCCATTCTTATGATAAAAAAATTAAAATCGAACCGTATGCCGAGTCCGCCATCCATGGCGATCTCTTTCCAGAAAGAATCAATATTAAACTTCCCCCCGGGGAAGGTGCTGTTATCGTTTAGAAGCCAGATATTTCCCACATCCAGGAACAGAGCCGATGCCAGAAAGCTATACACCGGGAATCTGTATTCTATATTTCCCTCGATCTGGAGGTCTCCTACCCGTTCCACCCTGATTGACCCGGGGCTGTACGACCCGGGGCCCAGTGAACGGAGCTGCCATCCTCTCATGCCATTGGCGCCCCCTGCAAAATATCCCTTTTCGAAAGGCATGGCGATGGAGTTGCCATAGGTCTTTGCAATTCCGGTAAAAGCTCTGAATACCAAACTGTTTACCCTGTTGATAAAGTAATAATATCTGAATTCGAGGTTGGGTTTAATGTATTGGGCATACCGGATATACAGGAGGGTCCGGTAGCCGTCTTCATTCTTAGCTATCCCGCCAAGTTTCTGCAGTGTGTTCACCAGGTTTCCGGAGGTTTCAAAGGTGCCCCTGAAATAAATAAAATTTTTAATACGGTTTATCTCCTGGTTGTTGTAAGTGTAAGTGTACCTCATCGAGGTGATCAGGTGGTCGGTGTACTGACTTTTGAGTTGTTCATCATTGGTGATGTTCAAAAGCGAATCAAACGCGGGAGTGTTGCTCACTTTTATCAGGCTGATATCGGCAGGAAAAAACATGTGTTGTCTGAATTTTGATTCCGTCCATTCATAACCGAATGAGAGGTTGCTCAGAAAGCGTTTGTAGTCAGGCCGGCTTTGATAATTATACCCCGTATTGATACTTGTTTTGGGTTCAAAGGATTTGGAAAACCTCTCCTGCCTGACAGGAAGAAGAAACTTTGGAAAAAAGAGGTTGGCCTCAATTCCGGTTTCAATGGTGTTAAAAAAAGGCAGATTTTCTAATTGGGAATCATCCACAACGGTGGTGTATTTTTGTGCTTCAAGGGCGCCTTTCAGTCTCACCCTGAAGGTTTCAGCGCCACGAAAAATATTTCTGTTCTGGTAAACAAGATAAGCGGCTAAACCAAGGTCCCCTCCTGTATTGGTGCCCTGAAGCTCAACAGAATAAGAGTGTACCGGGGCACGTGTAAGATAAACATGGCAATCAAGCTGATTGTTTTGCTCCGGCGAAAATGTAACAGCCGTGTCGGGTTCTTTAAAAACCACATCTGCAAATTTGTAAATGCTGAGGTCATTCAGCCTTCTGAGCGTCCTTTTGACGCGTGACAGGTTGTAGCGTTTGTCCGATTCAATGAACAGGGATTGGGAGATGATCCTGGGATTGATCTTCAGTGGCGGTGCATAAATATATCTGTAAAGTTGCGCCGTTTCCCTCCGGAAAGGATCAACCAAAAAATCCAGGGTATCAAAAACGGTCGTATCGGAAACAAAGGGTTTGAAATTCGGATAAACATAAATATTATTCACATGATACTGTTCAAATTTTCCTTTTTCCATGCCTGCACCGGCGTTGTTTTCAATGTTCAGGTAAACATCAAGTTTCCTCGCTCTGAAAGAGCTGTCGATCCTGTAAAAAATATTGTCTTTTAAAAAACCATAATAGCCTATATCCTGAAGATAGGATGTGATCCTGTCTCTCTCATTGTCGAACACATAAGCATTGTATATATTGCCGTTCTTAATGAGTGAATTGGCAGTATCGTGCAGTACCAGTCCGAGCAGGGTTTCATCCTGAATTTTGTATTGTATGTCCCTGACCCGGTAAGGTTCGTTAAGCCTGACATTATACCTGACTTTTCTTTTTTTGGGCCGGTTGCCAAGCACTTCCGTTTCCACGCTGGAGTTGAAGTAGCCGATGTTCTCCAGATATTTTACGATCTGAATCCGGGAAGCCTCTGTCTGGGATGGGTCCATTATGGCCGGCGGCTCCCCTATTTCGCGGTGCAACCAACCCTTTTTGAAAGTGTAATACATCGAAAGCCTGAATTGTGCCACGCCTAATATCTTCCTGTTGGGCTTTTGTAAGATAAGAGGAGAAAGGTCGGAACTCTCGGCATTTTTTTGAGGGTTTTCCACCGCCACCACATTCTTGAGCAGCAAATACTGTTTATCGGCCAGATGTCTTGCAGGATTGCAGGAATGCAGGAATGCGGCCAGTATAATGGCCAGGCCAGAAAAATATTTCCAATGCGTCATCAAAGCCCGATATTTGTTGCAGATACAATGCAAATATAAAATAAAAGCCACGCTTACCGAACTTTGAAACAATAAGATATCAGCGGGATTTTCAACATGTGGATACAGAACCGATACCCAAAACCGATATAAGCGCCGGAACAGGAATAAACCCCCTGTTTCAACATGTCATCAGGCGATGCCATGAATAATAAAATGGGCATAATGGCGGATTGTCTTACCTGGTAAGAGTGTTCAATTAAAGTAAGAAGGCCTGCTGTATGCGGCGAGGCTCTGTGTGGGATGACCCTCCCGGGTACTCGGGATACTCTGATCCTGCTGTGCTACAAAAAAAATACCTCACCGGGTTTTCCCTGTGAGGCTTTG
>JAFGME010000150.1 GCA_016927695.1 Bacteroidales bacterium | reverse complement strand
TCACTTGTGAAATTCACGGTAAAACTCAAAAACTAATCGCCAAACTCGGTATAAAACATATTACGTAAAACTTGTGCGGAGTTACGGGTTAACTACAATGGCAGCGGTGTGTTGTTCACTTCCATCAAGGATGACTCAGCAAAGGGCGATACCAACGGGGACGGCAATGCCACCTCACCGGCCGACTATGATTGGAATGGAGTGTATAATAATGACGTAAATACCGGGGGCGACTATTATACCTGGCCAAATATTTTGTACGACAGCTATTGATTTCAGGCCATAGCTCAATTTATTGCCTCTTTTATTTTTTTCAGGACAACAAGCAATTCATTAAGATTGCCAAGCGGAAGCATATTTGCCCCGTCTGATAATGCCCTGGCCGGCTCCGGATGTGTTTCAATAAAGATGCCGTCAACCCCTGCCGCAATGCCTGCCCTGGCGATGGTGGCAATTAGATCGGGTCTGCCGCCGGTAACGCCCTTTTCCTGGTTGGGTTGCTGAAGTGAATGGGTACAGTCCAGGACAACGGGTACACCGAGTTTTTGCATGTCCGGGATGCCGCGAAAATCCACCACAAGATCCTGGTATCCAAAGGTAGTTCCCCTTTCTGTCAGGAATACATCAGTATTGCCGGTTTCCTTTACCTTGTCCACGGCAAAACGCATGGCCTCAGGCGACATGAACTGCCCTTTCTTGATGTTGACCGGAAGCCCGGTTTTTGCTGCTGCCGTAAGCAGTTCCGTTTGTCTGCAAAGAAAAGCAGGGATCTGCAAAACATCCACATAAGCAGCGGCCATAACGGCTTCGGCAGGGGAGTGGATGTCGGTAAGAACCGGCACAGCTATTTCATTTTTGACCTTTCTGAGAATTTCCAGACCCTCTGTATCCCCAATGCCCGTGAAAGAATCCATCCTTGAACGGTTGGCTTTCCTGTAGGATGCTTTGAAGATAAAGGGTATGTCAAGTTTAAGGCAAATTTCCCTGATCTTTCCGGCGATCTCCACAGGGCTGTTTTTATCTTCAATCACACACGGTCCTGCAATAAGGAAGAACATTCCCTTTCCTGAACCGGTCATTTCATTCAACCTGGTCATTTTTCCGATTTTTCGCCAAAGATAGTCTTTCCCGGCCAATTCAATCGATGAACTCAAAAGTCATGACCAGGTTCTTCAATTCACAGAGCTTAGCGGCGGAATCCTTTTTTTTCAGTACACTTGACTGGATGATGAACACCTCATCCGCTGCATCATTCCTGATATAAACGACAATATTCTCCAGTCCGGGATTGTCCTGCCTGTCCTCAAACCAAACCCAGCGCGCTTTCCTTTCCTTTATTTCCAGTTCCCCGGTTTCTTTTACCTTTTTATACCTGTCATTCTTAAGGTTTTTTATCTCCTGAATGGTGTATCCGGTAAGTGAAAGATCACTTTGATAACCGAATACGGAAACCGACATATAATCATGAATTTGTCCTGTATCGGCAGGCGGTTGAAATGCAATGATCCCGTAAAGGGTGTCGGAATAGATTTCGCTGATATCCCATGCGTAAGGGAAGGTCATCATAAATTTGTTATCCGGATCGCCAATGGTTATGGTTTCCCCAAAATCGCTGACTATGTTGCAGGAGGTATAAAACCCGGTAACCGGGATGCCTTCAAACCTGGTTTTTCTCTCATTGCAGGCATTGACAGCCACTGTCACAACAGCGGTCAGAATGATAAAGCATTTCATTTCAATAGTTATATTTGTTTTTCCAGAGGGTTTTGAGCCTTGCCCTCATCTCATTTTCCCTGGCGTTGCTGCCCGGATCATAAAATCGGGTACCCGTGATGTTGTCGGGAAGGAATTCGAGATCGGCGAAGTTTCCTCCATAACTATGCGCATATTTATAACCCTCGCCGTACCCCAGCTCTTTCATGAGTTTCGTGGGTGCATTCCTAATGGCAAGGGGTACGGGCAGGTCTCCTGTTTTACGCACCGTTTCCTGTGCCATGCTGATGGCGGCATAGGAGGCATTGCTTTTGGGTGATGAGGCTAAATAAATGGCCGTTTGTGACAAAATGATGCGGCACTCGGGATACCCGACGGTATGGACCGCATTGAAACAGCTTTGCGCCAGAACCAGAGCTGTGGGATTGGCATTCCCGATATCTTCCGATGCCAGGATCACCATGCGGCGGGCGATGAATTTTGGGTCTTCTCCCCCCTCCACCATCCTGGCAAGCCAGTAAACGGCTGCGTTGGGATCGCTTCCTCTGATTGATTTGATGAAAGCCGAGATGACATCGAAATGCATCTCCCCTGATTTGTCATAAATGGCCAGCTTTTTCTGGATCACCTGCTGCACAATGCTGTTGTTGATCCTGACTTTTCCTTCTTCAGGGGGTTTATAAGTAACCACAAGCTCAAACGCGTTAAGCAGTTTCCGGGCATCGCCGCCGGAAATCCTTAACAGGGCTTCGTTTTCTTCCAGATCGATGGTGATGCCCATTTCCTGCTCAAGCCGTTTTTGCGCCCTCAAAAGGAGTTGCGTGAGATGAGTGAGATCCAGGTCTTTCAGAATGTAAACCTGGCACCGTGAAAGCAAAGGGGAAATGACTTCAAAGGATGGATTCTCGGTAGTGGCACCTATAAGTGTTATGATACCCCTCTCCACTGCCCCCAGCAGGGAATCCTGCTGCGATTTGTTGAACCTGTGGATTTCATCAATAAAAAGGATGGCGCCGGCTGCGCTTTCCCTTGCGTTGGCAATAATTTCCCTGACATCTTTCACCCCGGAGCTGATGGCGCTAAGGGTGAAGAACGGCCTGTTCAGTTTTTCAGCAATGATGAATGCAAGGGTGGTTTTGCCCACACCCGGAGGCCCCCAGAAGATCATCGAAGGAATGTTCCCTGTCTCAATTGCCTTGCGCAGTATGGCATCCCTGCCTACAATATGCTCCTGTCCCAGGTAATCATCCAGTGTACGGGGCCTCATTTGTTCTGCCAAAGGGATTGTCTGCATTTGTAATGATTTTGATCCTGTTACTGAATTGAGACGGATTGCTTCCCGTACCCGAAAAGTTTTTTCGATTTAATCTGATCCTCAATATATCTTGGCACCATTTCTTCCCAGCCCGTTTCCCCTTTCTGTATCATCTGCAAAACACGGCGCGGATTAATGTAGAGCCATTTTTTCTTTGCATGGCCGATGTCGATGATTTTTTTGTTTTTAAGCAGGTAATGATAGATGTCTCTGAGGTCATCAGGTAAAGGCAGGTTGGCAGAGGTCAGAAGGTATTCAGCATGGGTGGGATTGTCAACAGGCACATACGCAACGGTGGGATACACATACAGTTTCATGTTATCTGTGAAAAGTTTACCCAGCGCTTCAAGCAGGCCCCCTTTCAGGTTTTTGTAATATTTTTTATCCAACACATTTAAAAATGCCGGTATTCCTATTACAATGCGCAGGTTTTTAATCCTGAATCTCGAAAAGAAACCTACCAGGGTAAAGTATTCCCTGAAGTTTGAGATCATTACATTCTGGCCCATTCCGTTCAGAATATCGACCCTTGCCAGGTAATCCCTCTCATCGAACTGCCCTTCATCCAGGAGATTGCTCAGGGTCATCTCACACAGGGCCAGGGTGTTTTCCTTTTCGTAATCTTCATCCTTTTTAAAAATGGAATAACTGGTTTTCAGCATGTCGAATCCGACATAGGTGATGGGTCTGAAGCTGCCGCGGAAAGCTAAAACGTTTTTTTTGTATAACATATCCGCAGGTTCCTGTATGTTTCCGTACCTGTCGAATATGATGGCCTTAGCCATTCCGTTTTTTACAAGCTGAACGGCAAGCAAACGGTTGTCCACATATCCCATTTCACTTCCTTTCATCCTGATCATAGTGATCTCGATCCTGTCGGATGTAAGGTTGTCAGTCAGGCTCTGAAGGAAGGTGTTTGGAAATTCATGATGATAAAAGCAGGCAAAGATCAGGTTAACGCCCAGGATACCCAAAGCGTTTTGCTGCAGGAGCGCATCGTTGTCAAGCAGTCTCACGTGCAATATCACCTCATTTTCAGCGCCCCCCGGTGTCAACTGGAACCTTACTCCCAGCCATCCGTGGGACTGGTTGTCTTTTTTAAAATTCAGCGTTTCCACGGTGTTTGCAAAAGTGAAAAAGCGCCGGCTCTCCTCCTTGTTGCCTGAAAGCAATTGGATGAGCTCAGCATATTCCGTGTCTAACATTTTTGCAAGCCTCTCTTCAGATACGTACCTGCCGGGTCTGTTTTTGTTGTAAAGCTTATCGCTGAACGCTTTGTCGTAAGCGGAAATGGATTTCGCCACAGTGCCCGATGCTCCGCCCGCCTGGAAAAAATTCCTTGCCACCTCCTGTCCGCCTCCGATTTCTGCTAAGGTGCCGAATATCTCAGGGTTCAGGTTTATTCTGAGCGCTTTCCGGTGGGTTGTGAGTATCTCCCTTTCCATTGACTGATTGAATTGCCAAACTAAATTAATATAAATCGCTAAATCGGGACGAAAATTATAACTTTATGGCGGGAAATCATGGCATGGAGAATAATCTTCAAAAGGAAAACAGAAAAGCGGTCATCATTGGGGCAGGGCCTGCCGGACTTACAGCCGCCTACGAGTTGCTGAAAAGAACAGACATTATACCTCTTGTTCTGGAACAAAGCGACCGTTTGGGAGGTATCTCCGCCACTGTTGAATACAAAGGAAACAGAATGGACATCGGAGGCCACCGTTTTTTTTCCAAATCGGGCAGGGTGATGAAATGGTGGCTTGACATTTTGCCTTTGCAGACAACCGGGATGGATGCAGCCGGGATAAAGGTGACCTACCGAAAAAATTCCCGGAATCTTCCTGCCGGAACCGGATGTGTGGATCCGGAAACCGATGACCGGGTTATGCTTTTGAGGAAGAGGCTGTCACGAATCCTTTACGGCGGAAAGTTCTACGATTATCCGGTGACCCTGAATATGAACACTCTGAAAAACCTGGGGATTGTTCAGATATTCCTGGTGGCCCTGAGTTATTTGAAGATCAGTTTATTTCCCATAAAACATGAGAAGTCGTTGGAGGATTTTATGATCAACCGTTTCGGGAAAAAGCTCTATACGACATTTTTCAGGGATTATACCGAGAAGGTTTGGGGAGTGCCCTGCACGGAGCTAAGCCCGGAGTGGGGGGCACAAAGGATCAAAGGGCTTTCTGTGATGGCCGTTTTGAAAAATGCTGTTTTCGGGAGTTTTAACAAGGAGAAATCTATAGACCAGAAAAACAAGGAAACAAGCCTGATTGAGCAGTTCCTTTACCCTAAATTCGGGCCGGGACAGCTTTGGGAAGAAACGGCAAAGAGGATAAGGGAAATGGGCGGCAGCATTTGCTTTCAAAAAAAAGCAGAGAAAATATACACTTCCGGTGCAAGAATCACCGGTGTCGGGATAAGGGATCTGACAACGGGAGCCCTGGAGGTTGCTGAAGCAGACTTTGTTTTTTCGACCATGCCTGTCAGTGAGTTGATTGCAGGGTGGGAGGGAGGAGTCCCCGAAGAGGTAACCGCCGTTGCAAAAGGCCTGGTTTACCGTGATTTCATAACCATCGGGCTGCTGTTAGAGAATTTTGGCCAGAGGGAATCCGGCAGAAAGGATAGATCAAGAAAAGCCGTTCCCGATTGCTGGATATATGTTCAGGAAAAAGACCTGAAAATGGGCAGGATACAGGTTTTCAACAACTGGAGTCCCTACCTTGTGAAAGACCCGGCCAAGTTCTGGGTAGGGCTTGAATATTTCTGCGATGCCGGGGATGATCTCTGGAACCGGAGCGATGAATACCTGAAAGCGCTTGCAGCCCGTGAACTTGACCGGGCAGGTCTGACGTCGGTGAGCGATGTGATTGACGGAACCGTGGTCAGGATGCCGAAAACATACCCCGCATATTTCGGAACCTATGACCGGTTTTATAAAATCAGGGAATTCCTTAACACTTACGAAAACCTGTTCCTGATCGGGCGCAACGGCATGCACAGGTACAACAACCAGGACCATTCCATGCTCACCGCCATGACGGCCGTGGATAATATCATCCTGGGGGTTGAATCAAAGGACAATATCTGGGAAGTCAATACCGAAGCTGAATATCATGAAGAGAAGTAGGATGGTGGTTTATCCTGCTTTCATCCCGCTCCCGGCGGCCAGGAGTATTTGCCGCCTTTACTCAGGAACAAAGCATTTATAACCCTCTTCGGGCAAAAGAGCTGAGGCGCCCGCTCCGTCCGGGACCTGACCGCCCAACCCGGAGTTGGGTTTCCACACATCATTTTTATCGCTGTTGTTCACCTGTGCGTCTAAGTTGAAGTCGCCCGGTTTGTAGCCGCCCGTTCCTGCCTGCAACGCCCAGACGTCGTTTTTGTCGCCGTTGTTGATCTGCCCGTCGGCATTGCCGTCTCCTCCTGTCATACCCCAGACTCCCGGCGCAACCTGTTTGTGTGCGTTGATGCCCCCATGCACTTTTGCAGGTCCGGTAGTGAAGTCGTAGCTGTATATTCCTCCGGCCGGAACAACCGGAACCGACGACATGATGCCCAGGTGATTTCTGTGCCAAACCACGACAAACAAAGCATGTTGGATGGATGAACTGAAAGTGAGGTCTGATGCGCCGTCTGATCCGGTAATATGTCCGTTGTTCAGGATAAAAGCGGCCTGTCGTGCCACGATGGCGGCTGAACCTGCCGAAACCGCATCGGGGGCATCGCGCAATTCGACGAGTACCCAGTCGATTACATTGCCATTGGGAACAGCAGCGACCGATTCGACTCCGGAATAATTCCATGGCGCCGTATTATAGGGTTGGGATAAAGGTATCACACCTGACATATTCAGGGCATTGTTCATTTCGCCGGCTTCATAAGGCCCCTCAAGAAATGCAAGCAGGTGAAGGCTGATTCCTGCGGAGGGAATGGCTACGGGCTGCTGGAATCCCTGGGTGAGAAGGATGCCACCGTTTGAGAATGTTTCAGTTACGGGCTCTCCAAGCGTCCAGCTCAGGGAGGCGGAAGCACAGCCGAAATAATCTCCGGAGGAAGCAATGACCTGCGGCTGAACCGTTTGGCCTGATGATGCCAGGAATGACAGCCCGGCAATCATGATGATGTATATCTTTTTCATTATTATTGGTTCCTTTGTGTGAATTGAATTTTTTCTAAATAATGTTCTATTGTTTGCCTGAGTTCAGCCGGGTTTTTCACTTTTGCAAGAATGGTTTTATCACTATCAAGAATAAATGCTGTTGGCGTGGCATGTATGGCATATTGTTTTACCAGGGGGTCATCCCATTTTCCGGTAGCCTGTAAATGTATCCAGCCCGGGAAATCTTTCATGGCCTTTTGTTGGTAAGTATCACCTTCATCTAAGGCAATAGCAATTACGCTCACCTGATCGGCCTTTTCGAGATACGCATGGTATTGTGGCAAAACCCGGCGGCAATGCGAACACCAGTCGGCCCAGAAAATAACCACCGTTATTTCGGAGGTAATTTCTGACATACAATTGAATTCTTCCGTACGCAGAATAATTTCCGGAGCCATATTACCGGGTTGGATTTTTTTTAAGGCATCCATATCGGCCAATATCTCATCATGTGTGCGGCTGTTGACGCAGCCTTCCTGATTTGCCAGCCAGGATTCCTGAACAAAAAGGGCAATATTGTCGAGGCCTGCCTGCATAAAGTCTCTTGCAAAAAGGGAGGCCATACCGGCAGAAACATCAGGATTGACTGACAAGGCATCCATCAGCCTTGTTATCGCAATGATAGCCTGATCCTGCTGACTACCGGCATCCATCCCTTCTTCCCTGTAAAGAAACATAAAACTCTGCGCAATGGTCTCAAGCAAATTGCTTCGTTGGAGCAAAGGATCGGCAAAATCGAACCGTTGCAAAAAGGTTTCTTTCAGTTTCTCTTTTTCCGGTTGCTCGTACTTATACAATACCGATTGCAGTTGCCAGCGGATCATTTTTGAAGCCATGTCGGGCGCTGCATTACCAATGGCTGCATTAAAAAACTGCTTTTGCTCTGTTGCTGTTTTTTCAGTCTGGGCTGCCAGAACATCCCTGAAATCATCGCTTTCAGGGGTTTGGTTCCAGGCAGTAATCAGGGTTTGCAAATAGCTTTCATAATGCTTTTTCCGGTTCACAAACGAAAGATATTGCCGGTTTGCGTGTTCTGAAACATCCCGCAAACTATCCTCAAAGGCAGAAATACAGGTTTGCAGTTCGATATCCCTGCTTTCGTAAAGCAGATGAACTTCGGCTTTTGAGTTCTTCCCATTAACATTGGAATAGAAATACAGTGTAAGCAATCCCGGTTCTACTGCTTCGGGTATCGAAAATTCAATGGTGCAGGTATTTTTCACATCCACGCTGTCAATCATCTTCCGGCCATTGATAAAATCATTTTCAGCGAGATAAGCCTGAAAATGCAGTTGATCATGCAACCGGCAATCTGCAAACTGAACCGAGATTGTTGCGGCCTGTTGCGCGAAACCGGCAAACAGGCAAAAACTGAAAATTAGGAAATATAAATTTTTCATATATAACTATCTCACACACCTAAAACTGGAATTAGTAGATATCATTCCTAATTTAGACCAACAAGAACCATAATATCCTGCTCTTGCAACATACACACCCTCCTCGACAAACAAATCACCACTTACTCCTTCATAAACTCTAACCAAAGTTGTCGGAAAGTTAGAAACCCATTCTGAATTTTCAATCATGCCATTTAATCCCAATGATACTCTATTTTCACATGCAGTTTCAAACTCCATTTGCTCAGGTAAACGCTTTCCGATTTCAAGACAGGTTCGTACTGCAACAGACCAATAATTGGAGGGTCGCTCATCCCTTTCCATACAGTATCCCACTGTTGCACCGTCAAATAATGGAACAAAGGCATCAGTCCCGCAATCATTGGCGTGGGGTGTGAACATATTATTGGAATTCATATAGGATGTGTGCATGGATGCGCCAACTCCTCCTCCGCCACCCTGTGCCGACCAGCTTGCCAGGCCGGAGGCATCGGACATCAGCACTTTGTTGGCCCCGGGATTGCCTCCCGTGATCTGAATCTGGCCGTCAACGATCACCTGTCCGTTCACCTCCAGTTCGGCAGCAGGTGTATTGGTATTAATGCCCACGTTTCCATTAAGGTAAACTTCATCGGCAGAAAAATCGCCTCCAATCAGCGGTGTGGAAGAGGATGAATTTTCAATATAAAGTTTGTTGTTTCCATTTTCATTTTTACCTGCCTGGTATCCGATAAATACTCCGCCGGTTTTGTTACCCACTGCGGTTCCCCTTCCAGCTTCATAGCCCACTGCTACATTGTAATGGCCGGCCTGGTTCATCTTCAGCGCCCCGTAACCAACTCCTGTGTTATATGAGCCTGTTGTGTTTTCACTCAGCGCTGTCGTGGCCAGTGCGGTATTGCGTTCCCCTGTAGTGTTGTTATAGAGCGAGTAATATCCGATGGAGGTATTGGCAGCGCCTGAGGTATTGGCAGCCATTGAACTCATGCCAACCGCTGTATTGATGTACCCGGATGTATTGGCAGAAAGGGTACTGGTACCCATTGCCGTGTTTTGATAGCCGGTGGTGTTGTTTAACAAAGCATCCCGGCCCACAGCCGTATTTCTGTAACCGGAGGTATTCGTTTTTAAAGCATGAAAACCTGCGGCTGTATTGTCATATCCGGTTGCATTGATTGACAGCGCCTTTGATCCTACTGCAGTATTCTGTGTCCCATGATATGGCTGTGTAGCGCCCACACCATTCCGGTAAAGTGCAGAATCGCCAATGGCCACGATATTGCCCCGTGTTGTGTTCATGTACATTGCCCTTTGACCGATAGCTACATTGCTGTTAGCTGTTGTATTGTCGTGCATTGCCCATGGGCCCAGTGCAACATTGTAATTTCCGGAGGTATTGTCATTAAGGGAATAAGAACCCGCAGCCAGGTTGTAAGTGCCGGAGGTGTTTGTATTCCCTGCATTATAACCTGCGAACACATTGTTATT
>JAFGME010000149.1 GCA_016927695.1 Bacteroidales bacterium | reverse complement strand
GTCGGTCCAGTGTTTCAGCATAATTTTCCTTTTTAGTTTCAACTGTGCGATAAGGTCTGGCCCTAAAAGAAATGTGTCTTCATACTTCGGATCGGAGGCATGACATATCAGTTTCATTCCGCCATAGCCTGTATACCACATCTTGTAGATGCCGTCTTCGATCAGAATAAAACCACGTTCGCGAATAAAGGCATCCCATGTATTTTGATTTGTTCCACTAAAAATTGGGTTGTTCTCAAAAGCCTGAAAGGATACCATTTCTGAAGGAAATTCTTCCTGTCCGGTTTTTTCTTGTGTGCCCTTCTTATTGCTTTGACAGGCAAGCGAAACGATTATCAATAACAGAAATAAAATTTTAATTTTCATGTGCTTATCTTATTTAAACCCCACCTGGGGCGAATTGTAATATCCCATGGAAGCATCGGCCACAGCCATGCGGTACAAATGATTTTGCATAAGGGTAACTTTTTTAGTGTCTGCCATAATGTTGGTAGAATAAATCCTCAATTCACCTGGCAGGGTGGTCACAATTTCTTCACGCCAGTCACCTATGATATCGGCCACGATTAAAACTTTACCTTCGATCTGAAGTTTTTCTTCCCCGTCAAATTCCAGAATTTTATTTTGATGGCAGATCTCTTTTTGTTCGTCGGCATCCCACCAGACTGCCCGCGGGGCGAGTCCCCAAAGATTTTCATCAGAGAGTCTTTGCCCTTTTGCATTGTATAGAAAAAACTTATCGCCGCCCTTGGCTTCTCCGGCGTAACATTCAATACCCGGGTGCTCTGTAGTCAGATCGCCAACCATTCCCTGGCTGTGGACATGATTAGTACTTCCTTCGTAGCCCCATATAATTTCGCCTGTTTTGGCATCAACCAGACACACGCCGTTTTTTGGTGAACGTGATTCAATGCCATAAAAAATTTCGTAACCCGGCCTATCAGGATCAAAATCTGCAACGTATCCGGCATCGTTGTGCCCCAGGCCGGTTCGCCACATCGGGGTGCCATCATCGTCAAGTGCGAAAGTCCCGGCTACCAGTTCGTCTTTTCCGTCCAGGTCAATATCGGCGGTCATTAACGCATGTCCGCCCTGACCTCTGTAATTTTTATATTGCCCTTTGCTTTCCCAAAGCCAAACCGGGCCGAGGTTTTTGTCCATGGCCATGGTTTTGATGATGGTGTAGGTTCCGCGCTGCATAATCAGGGAAGGGGCAATTCCATCGAGGTAAGCAATGGAAAGGAAATTACGGCTCCAGTAATTATATGACTCGAAACCTTCTTTGGATAGCCAATCGGTTCTTTGCAGCAATTCACCTGTTTGCCCGTCCAGTTTTACAAGATGTTCAGACCCTTCCAAAACATGGCCGTCCATTTCGCGCGGATCGCCTGCGCCGGCTTTGGCATAAACTTCAGCCCTGCCATCCTGGTCAATATCAAAAACCATGTAGGGCGAATACCAGGTACCTGTTTCAATAGCCCAGCCCATGTCGTAACGCCACATAAATTTCCCTTTTGAGGAATAGGCATCCAACTTGTAAGGCTCGGGACTGCGTTTCCAGTAACCCGGCCGAAAATACGGATCTACATTAAAATCGGGATGCTGAATAACAAAATCATAAGCACCATCGCCGTCCAGGTCGCCAATCCCGACCCGTTTCAATTCCACCTGATCTTTCAGTTTGATCGAATAGTAAGGCTGGTTTCCGCTCAGCGTGAAAACATATGCTTCGCCCGGACTGTCATACTCCTGTCCTTTAACGGTTGTGGTGATTTTGTATATGTAACCATGGCCGGCTGCTGAAGTTGTGTCGAGGTAGTTTGTCGAGGCTATGACAGGCGAAATATTCACCTTTTCAAAATCGCCAAACCCCTTGTCTTTTCTATACACATTAAAAGCCACATTTTCTGGGTCGCTTTTCAATAAACGCCAGCCTACATAAACCTTGCCTTCATCCACATTCAGCGCGACCACTCCACGGTCGATCTTTTCGTTTATCTGTGCATTTAATAATAAAGGAAACAGCATTGAGAACAGAATAAACACGTTCAAACATTTTTTCATTTTGCAGAGGTATGAGTTGATATCAATGAAAATTCTATTATTTAGTTTCGGTTGAGATTTTTTCCAACATCTGCCTGGACCATTCATAGCTTGCCGGCACCTCGCCAAGAAACACCGTTTTTGTTGGAAAAATAAGGGCCGGCAATTGGTTTACATCAGTTATCCGCAGGCAGTTGAGCATTTCAAGGGCTTCGCCTTTTCCATCGGTTCGGCTTGCGACATCTTGTGTGGCAGCAGGGTTTTTCAAAACCACTTGCCGGATTTTGTCATCCATCAATGCTGAATATAATGCAACAACCGTCATTTCGTCTTTTGCGGCGATCCCAATTTGCGACGGATCAACCTGGGGCAGGGTGCGGCAAAATTCAATACAGCGTAAAACATCATAAACCTGCATGGATGCAATGGTCCTGCCGGTCCATGCAGCAGCCCTGCGCACATGCCAGTTCAGCGCAGGGTCCCAGCCGGTTTCACCAATGCCACGCACTTCAAAGTAAGCAATGTTCCAGTCGGTATTTATTTCGCTTGAGAAGATTTCAGGCCCCCACCGTTCTTCATTGTAATTTTTAAGGATGATCATCAGGGGTTTCTTTTCTATCGTATCGTTCCGCCAGTGAAAATCCACTTTCAACCGCCAGCCTTCTTCGGGAACAAAACTGTATATGTTCCAGCCGAATCTTCCGCCATCAGATGCACGAAATTCCATTCGTGCATCAAAAGGAACAGCAACATCCGGGAATGCACCAAACGTTTTTTCTTTCAGAAAGCTTTTTACAGAATCACGATATGCAGATAAACCTTTCTCATCGTTAATTTCAGGGACTTTGGCCAGTTTTACAAACGAATCCTGGATAGTGGTTGTCCGGTCATCTTTTGGGATGCCATTAACATAAATTTTTAATTCCGCAGCAGATAATTTGCTTGCTTCCAAAGTGTCGATATCGCCGGCTTCCTGAGGCGAAATATCTTTCCCCATAAGGTGCTTCAGGAAAAATGAATGGATCTCTTCCCTTGAAATCCGGTGATAGGAGTGGCCTCCCGGTGTTTCCACAAGGCTAATGTTTTCGGGTTTTCCGTACAGGTCATACAATCTTTTTATATCTGAATGAAGTTCTCTCACAGATTCAATTGTGTTCATTCCATCCCTGTCTGCCTGTGCGATGAGCAATGGCCTTGGGGCGATAAGTGCTCCGATATCCTGAAAATCGGCCTGATATGTGTTGGTTGGCATCATGCAGTCGCAATGGCCATCAACAGTGCGGTGGACTGTATGTGCTTTCAGGGTACTGGCACCACAAACCGGAGCAACCGCCTTGATACGCTGATCGGCAGCTGCAATATACCAACTTTGGGAACCACCCCCGGAAATACCTGTCACACCGAGCTTTTCGGGGTCAACTTCCGGTCTTGAAACCAATAGATCAATTCCCCTGATGGCATTCCAGAGTTCAACGCCACCTGGGTTATATCCCCGGCTAAACCAGTTGAACCAACCTCTTGCGTAACTTCCGTGATGATCGCCCCGGACTTCGCCAAATTGAATGGTTTCGATATTCAGGCAGACAAAGCCCAATTCAGCTAACTTTGCGGGATATGGCTGGTAGCGAATGTTCTGTGTTGGCGAATGTCCATTGACATATAAAATCGCTGCTACCGGTTTTTCAATATTGTTGGGAATGTAAAGGTGTGCCGGCACATACAGGCCCGGCAAGGACTCGTAATAAAGTTTTTCAATCCGGTAACCTTCGCGCTGGATGGTTCCGGTTATTTTTACGTTCAGGTCAGACTTTTCTTTCCCTGTATAATCGTGGATGCCCATCATCTCAATAAATTCCTGGTAGCGTTGAGGTTGTACCTTTTCCCAATCCTCAACAGAGTTGACATCAGAAAGGGCATGGTCTGTAATATTTGCCCCGACTGCCGATAGATAATGGAGCATACTATTCCCGACGACAGGTTCGTTATTCCCGTTTTGAGCACTTTGATCGTCTTTGCAGTTTGTGTGTGAAAAAATCAAAACAAACAAAAACAGGAAGTTAATTATTCGTTTTATCTGTCTTTGATTCTTCCACATTTGTCTGATTGCAATTCCTGAACCCATGCCGTCAGATTTTACCTTTTCCCTTTCCATTGTAATTACGGTTTTAGTTTCGCTAATTAAATTGACATGTAAAACTATGCGATCAGTATTCCTCTGTCCGCTCTTCTCCAGCCTTATTAAACCGATCTGTCATGATCGTCAGATTATCTATCCAGAATGTCTGATCGACAGGAGAGCCATCACCTATCCATGGTCCTATAACAAACTGGTTAAATTTCATTTCAGTATGATTTGCAGTACGAAGTAGAATATTGTTTCTTTCTATAATCAGCTTATCATCATACCAATACCTGATCACTCCATCGTAATTACCTCTTCCCCCGCTTATTGTATTGAGTTTAAAGAAAGCAGTAATATGATGCCATTCGTTTTTACAAAAGGAGCCCGGGTTATTCTGAAAATAAATTTTATCAGCCTTCCATGCTTTACCGTTCCAGTAAGTTCCTTCCCTCACCTCATAACAGTCAGTATGTGTCGGCCTCTCTTCCGGACGTACACCGTTGCATCCGCAAACAGCCCTGCTTTCTGTGATCAGAGTAAGGTCCTTCTTCAGGTTTGACATATCGATATTCTTACCATCCTGAAATGCCAGCATTGGTATTCCTTCGTTCTGCTCGATATAAGCTGTAAGATTTGTAAAAGCAGGTCCTGCAAATTCATCTTCACAGGTAGTAAGAATATAAAACTCATGTGGATGATAAGGATGGTCGGATCCGGTATAATTAGCGCTATACTTAACCCAGAAATCTACATAAATGGAATCGGACGGAGTGAATAATTTCCTCATCGATCCTCCGGTTATGGGAGCAGTAGCTCCTTTAATCCAGTGATATTCTGCCGATCCGTAGCTTCCCGGAACATGCTCTGTTTTTGAAATAATTACTCCTGTGTTGTCATACCATCCGCGTAAGGCAACATCCGGATCATCGAATAGCTCAGTAAACAAAATGGTCTGTTTGGATCCGGGCGGGTTGTAATCTGTACTATTTTGTAATTCAGCCGATTGCGAACATACTAACAAAGACGCTGAAAGGCTTAGGAAAATTATTAATATTCTTTGCATCTTTTTGAAATTATACTATTTAAAAGGAGTAGCCATATAGCCCTCAATGTCGGTCCAGTGTTTCAGCATAATTTTCCTTTTTAGTTTCAACTGTGCGATAAGGTCTGGCCCTAAAAGAAATGTGTCTTCATACTT
>JAFGME010000148.1 GCA_016927695.1 Bacteroidales bacterium | reverse complement strand
CTTTCAAAAAGATATTCAGTGACCAATATAAAATAAGTACCAATGCATAATATTATGACTGCCCCCGCTGCTGATATTCCGGATATAAAAATACCGGCGCAGGAAATACCCTCTATCGTCAGGATAAGTAATTTAAATGTGTTTGCCGGAAAGCAGCATATATTGAAAAACATTAACCTGGAAATACCCAAAAATAAGGTAACGGTGCTTCTGGGCCCGTCAGGTTGCGGGAAAACCACCCTGCTTAAGTGCATGAACAGGCTGACCGATCTTTATAAGGAGCTGAAAGTTACCGGCAAAATATTTATTGAAGACGATGATATATTGAATACCAACAGAAACCTGCCATCACTCCGGCAAAAAATGGGGCTCTTGTCACAACGGCCCTTTCCGCTCCCTGTTTCTGTTTATAAAAATGTGGCTTACGGGATTAAATTGAAAGGCGTCAGGGATAAGAGGCTCATTGATTACAGCGTGGAGAGAAACCTGCGTGAAGTAGGTTTATGGAATGAAGTCAAAGACCGGTTGAACAGTCCGGCTACAAGCCTCTCCATCGGGCAGCAGCAACGCTTATGCCTTGCCAGAGGACTGGCTGTGAAGCCGCGTATCATCCTGGCCGATGAACCCACCTCAGCGCTCGACCCTGTTTCGAGCAAGATCATTGAAAATCTGTTTATCGAAATGAAGAAACACTATACTATTATCCTGGTGACGCACGTGCTGCGCCAGGCCGTAAGGCTTGCTGACAACGTGGTTTTTATGTATTATGGAGAAATTATTGAACAGGGGGAGGCCAAAGAGCTGTTTTCAAATCCGCAAACAGAAAAACTAAGAAAATACATGACGGAAGGAAGCTGATATTGTCATCAGGGTATTCTGCCTCTTTATTTTGACCACCTTGTGGTAAAAAATATATTGAAATTTTTTTTTGTCATCTTTGTTCGTATTTTTGCGAACTATTTTTACTTAAAATTCAGGTAATGGAGATTAAAATTTTAGGCACCGGATGCCCCAAGTGCAAAACACTCGAAAAAGCCACACAGGACATGGTTTCGGAACTCGGCATTGAAGCCACAATTACTAAAGAAGAAGACATCATGAAAATCATGGAATACGGTATCATGCGCACTCCCGGCCTGGTGATTGGTGGAAAAGTGGCGCTCAGCGGCAGGCTGCCCTCCTCTGATGAACTGAAAAAAATATTGACAACTTAAAGCAATATGACAATGAAAAACAAAAGTTTGTTATTTCCATTTTTGATGATCTTCTTTGGATTGATGGTAAGTTGTACTGCTCAGACTGTAGTTGAAAATGCCGGCGAAGAAGAAACGCTGTCCGAAAAGACTGAGGTGTTTTATTTTCATAATACCCGCCGCTGTGCTACATGCCAGGCCGTAGAAGATGTATCTCAGAAAGCTCTCCTGGAGCTTTATCCTGAGAAAATGAAATCGGGCGAAATCACGTTTTTGTCGGTCGACCTCGAAGAGAAAGGCAATGAAGCCCTGATTGAAAAATTAAAGATATCCGGCCAGACCCTCCTCATTGTGAAAGGGGACAGGCAGGAAAATCTTACCAATACAGCCTTTATGCATGCAAGGTCGAATCCGGAAAAACTGAAAAAGGCCATACAGGAGTCCATCGAAAATTTGTAACAGATCGATGGATTATCTCACAGGTTTATTGGAGAACAGTAATTTCCCGCTGCTCACCGCACTGGTTCTGGGGCTGATGACAGCCATCAGTCCCTGCCCGCTGGCTACCAACATCACGGCAGTGGGCTTTATCAGCAAAGATATTCAAAGCCGGAACAGGGTGTTTATCAATGGCCTGGTTTACACATTGGGTCGTTCAATAACTTATGTTTTATTGGCTTTGATTCTCTTTTACAGCGCCGATCAATTCAAAATTTCAGGATTTATTCAAATGTACGGTGAAAAAATCCTCGGACCCCTTCTGATCCTCATCGGAATTTTTATGCTCGGCATTGTAAAGATCAATTTCCCGGCTTTATCATCCCTCACCGGTAAAGTTTCGCAAAAAGGCTTTGCCGGTTACTGGGATGTATTGTTACTCGGAATTGTCTTTGCCCTGGCTTTTTGCCCTTACAGCGGCGTACTTTATTTTGGAATGCTTATTCCATTGACAGTCAGCAGCAGTGAAGGTATTTTATTGCCCTTTGTATTTGCCATTGCCACCGGTATCCCCGTGATCATATTTGCCTGGCTGATTGCTTACACCGTATCGGGCGTAGGAAGTTTTTACAATAAGCTGAAAAATTTTGAAATCTGGTTTCGCCGGGTCATTGCGGTGGTTTTTATTGGGGTGGGTATTTATTATGTATGGATTACATTGATTTAAAAAATTTTATAACCATTGTTCGTAAAAATACGAATTGTAGAAGTATAAAATATGGAATGGAAAAAAGAGATTAAAATTTTGTTCTGGATCGTGTTTTTCTTTTTGATGGCTTTTTTTATGCCATTGGAGAATTTGCGGTTTCAGGAGGCAGTGGATTCAACCCTTGACCTCACCCGCTGGTACGCACAGGAACATGTAATCCTGTGTTTGTTGCCTGCTTTTTTCATTGCCGGTGTTATTTCGGTATTTGTGAGTCAGGGAGCGGTATTGAAATATTTCGGCGCCCAGGCAAAAAAATGGGTGGCTTATTCGGTGGCTTCGGTTTCCGGAACCATCCTCGCCGTGTGTTCATGTACCATCCTTCCGCTTTTTTCGAGTATTCACAAACGGGGAGCCGGACTGGGGCCCGCGGTTGCCTTTTTGTACTCCGGACCGGCCATTAATATCCTGGCCATCATCCTCACCGCCCGGATTCTCGGGTTTGAAATGGGGGTAGCTCGTGTTGTTGGAGCGGTGGTATTTGCCGTAGTGATCGGATCAGCAATGGCCATTATATACCGGAAAGAGGAAAAAGCCAAAGCAGAAGAACAGATGAAAGTGGTGGCGCCTCCTGAAAAACGCCCGATGTGGCAAACATCATTACATTTCTTTACACTGGTATTGATCCTTGTTTTCGCCAACTGGGGCAAACCGGGCGAAGGTGTGGAAAGCGGGGTCTGGTACTGGATTTGGGCCAACAAATGGTATATAACTTCTCTTTTTGGGCTGCTATTGGTTCACTCTCTTATTGCCATACTTAAAATTAAATGGCAATATGTTTTGTTTGCTGCCATTGCAACAGCCCTATCGGCTTTTATCAGCAGTTCACCGCTTGTGCCAATGGTTGTAGCCATAGCAGGACTCAGCATCATCACATTAACCGATAAACGTGATCCTGATAACAAAGAATGGACAATCTCATCCTGGGATTTTACCAAACAGATCATGCCTTTGCTGGCATTGGGTGTGGTGGTTGCAGGTTTCCTGCTCGGCTCAACCCACGACGATGTGCAGATGGCCGGTATTATTCCATCTGAATGGATCGCAGCTTTGGTAGGTGGCAACTCCGTTTTTAGCAATTTCTTCGCATCCATTGTGGGCGCTTTTATGTATTTTGCCACATTAACCGAGGTCCCTATCCTGCAGGGATTGATAGCCTCGGGCATGGGAAAAGGTCCTGCACTGGCGCTATTGCTTGCAGGCCCTTCACTGTCCTTGCCTAATATGCTGGTGATCCGCGGCATAATGGGAACCCAAAAAACGGTGGTGTATGTGGTGCTGGTGGTTATTATGGCTACGATTTCGGGCTTGATATATGGTTCACTCTTTTAAAAATAATCTTAAAAACTAAAAAAACAGAACACGGATAACACGAATGCGACGGATAACCACTGATTGGTGCAAATCCGTTTAACCCGTGTCATCCGTGTGTCATTGAATAGAACAGGGGAAATAAAAAAATGTAGTCGAAGTAGGTTTAATTTTTGCACAGTCAAAGACAAGTTTAGAATCAATAAAACTGTAATATTTTTATCAGAAGTTAAAAGCATACATTACAAAAACAAGCAGGTCATGAAACAGAAATTTTATTTAGCCATCATCCTGATCCTGGCTTTTATCATCGTCAAAACCCTTTTCTTTCAGGACAAAAATAATCAGTTTCAACCGGTTATAAATCATGACACCTCCGGCCTCGTCTCGCTTACCGGCGCCTGTCCTCCCTACTATCTGCTGACAGAGTACGGAGACACCATCAACCCGCATACAGGAAAAAATGCAGACCAGCCATACTCTCCCAGGCAAACCTGTGGCAAATGCCACGATTACGAAAAGATAACACAGGGTTTTCATTTTCAGCAGGGAAAGGGTGAACAGCCCACCCCGGAACAGACCCGGCGTGTACATTGGGCTTCCGGCCCGGGTAATTACGGGGGCTCCTGGTGCTCGCCGGCGCCCTTGTATTCCTATCTTTCCGCCAAAAAAAACAATCACGAAAAGCTAATTGACATGACGTCTTACACCTTCATCGAAAAATGTGGCGTCTGTCATCCCGGAGGCGGGCCTTTGGAATATGACCGCGACAATATGCGTTACGACCGGGTAATGGCCGATGCATCTTTTGGGTTTACGGAAGGAGGTTCAAACAATCTGGATGGCGATTACTATAAAGCCAAATGGATATCCAGCGGTGTGATTGAAGCCGATTGCTACCTGTGTCATCTGATTGGATACAACAACAAAGTGCGGGTTCAGCAAATTCAGGCCTTTAATTATCGCTATGCCGCAACGGCCGGTTCGGGATTCGCAAAAGTAAGCGGTTCCGTTTCAGCCAATCAGCCCGTTACTGTGGAATACAACAAGGCCCTCTTCAATCCCGATGGAGCCGTTGAACCGCATGTGGTGAAAGAGCCGGGAAATCAAGTCTGCCTGTGGTGTCATGCCAAGCCCGGGTATAAAAAACGGGGCGCTGATTTCATGGCCAGAAACGATGTCCATCTGCGTGCCGGACTGAAGTGCGTCGATTGCCATCCTGCAGGAAGCATGGCTGTGGATGAAAGGATCAGAGGGAAAGAAATACACCAGTTTGGAAAAGGTGATGACCCGGGTGGATTGGTCCGAAACGACCTGGACAATACCATGCGGGAGTGTGTGGATTGCCATGAAACCGGATGGATGGGCGCCCCCGTGGCCAGACATGCCTGGCTGCCTCCTCTTCACCTCGATAAAATTGCCTGCCAAACCTGCCATATCCCCGAACGTAATGTGAAATCGGTGCATTATGTCGCCAGTGATGTATTTAATCCAGGAACAAAAATCCCGACCAAAGGGAAATACCTCTGGACCTTTTACGGCCCCGATATGAATTACTGGAATCATTATGGGGATCTTGAAATGATGGGCTACGACGATAAACCTACTTTTACCTTTTCACCTGAACTGGCGCTATACAAAGGAAAAATTTATCCGGTGGACCGGGTACACACTTCCTGGCCTGCCATCCTTACTGAAGGTCAGGAGGCATTGATGCAACCCAAAATGGGTGACATCTATAAAATGTGGATTCGGCATCGGGCTGATGGAGCTAACTATCCGCAGCTTGCCCAAATCATGGACCACTCGGGCGATGGTCTTTATGAGGTGAACTCCCCTGAAGAAATTGATGCCTTAATTGCTGCCATCAGTAGCTTTCTGAAAGACATCAAATATCCGATGCAAGGGAAAAAAATAGCCTGGGTGTTGAATAACCGTGTTTATACCTCAGGAACCGATTTTTATGAAATACCAATGGAAGATTATGAAGCCTCCCCATTCGGAAATGTTCACAAATACAGCCACGACATAAAACCGGCCAAAAGCGCCCTCGGCGTGAACGGCTGTACCGATTGCCATGCTTACAATGCAACCTTTTTCTTTGCCCAAACACTGAAGACTCCCTTTGATGAATCAGGGAAAATCGTCACCGGCCCTCAATACAAAAGCCTGAATGTGTCAGGGTTCAGCGCCTACCTGGGCGCAACACGCGAAAGCATTTTCAAACCTTTACTGAATTTTACCATGGTAGCCTTCCTGCTCCTGGTTGTGGTGATCATTTTTCTCTCATCACCGGCGGTAAGGCATGTAATCTCCTCCAAACAGCATCAATGGATTGCATGGCTCACTTTCTTTATTATACTCGGCGCCGGACTTTTTATTTACTTATTCCCGGGTCTTGGCAGGTACATGTTCCCCAGCCGCTTTTTCATCGACGCCAACCACTTCTTAATAACCGCTGTGGTGTTGATAACGGGTATCTGGTTTTATCTGGAATACAGATTGAAATCAAGCCGGCCCAAAAGATTAAATTTATTGGCTGTTTTTATTATTATTGCTGCCATTTCAGGATTTCTCATGATCGTAAAACTCGATTGGCTGAATCCGGTGGCGGGTGTGGTATATACCCTTTTTGACCTGACTATGATCGGAATTATTGTATCCTGTGTTCCTTTCCTGTTTAAAACAAATGAAGCCACTGATAAACCTGTTGGAGTTTAATGCGCTTATCCGGAAATATTCAGTCATTCGTATCGGTGTCAATTAACTTCATACTAATTGCTGCAATTGTTTACGAAACTCACCGACAGTTTTTCCGGAAAAAAATGCAGCATCATTAACAAAAATCAAAAACCTGAAACATTTGGATTTTTTTCCATAATCCATTGCCAATTGAAGTTTTTTTATCACCTTTGTTCGTAAATATACGAACTATTCTTTTTGCATCGTTTTTAGAATAAAAATTAGAGTTATGTCAGGTCATACCTAAGCAGGACGCAGCGAAAAAAAGCTTTGGCATCTTTCAGGCAAAGAATTTTTTGAATTGTTGAAAGAGGATGCTTGAGAGAGCACAATTAATTTACTGAAATTGAAAGCCATCCGCTACATAAAAATTTTATTACCCATCGCAGTGTTGATCGGATTGTTCGCATTTAAGAATTATTTTTTGGAACAAATGAGCCAATCCATGTCGGCTGCCAACAACGACTCAGGACTTCCCGAATATTTTGAAGAGTACGACCTTTCGCAAAAAAATACCCCAATTACAGGAACCCTGCTTGAATTCGGGGCTTCCAATTGCAGCGCCTGCCGGCAAATGGAAAAAGTGTTGGCTGAGCTCAGGACAACCTTTTCCACTGAACTGAATATCGACTTTATCAACATTACTCAGAAAGAGGGTCTTGCTACCGGCAGGAAATTCGGACTTGTGATGATCCCAATGCAGGTGCTGTTAAACAAGGAAGGAAAGGTGGTGTACAGGCATACAGGATTTATTGGTACCGGTGAACTAAGTGTTCAAATAAACAAGTACCTTGATTTAAACGAATGATTATGTTAAACAAAGCGCTGAGTATTTTGATTATATATATTGTTGTTTTTCTTGATCCCAATGAAGACTTTAAAAGGGCACTGAACGTAAACCTCACCCCTCACTATTTTATCTTTGACGGACATAAAAATGTGATATACCAAAAAGCCGGTTTTTTGCAGGGTGATGAAGTTGAGATACAGGAGGTTTTGGATAGAATTACTATGGATTAAACCAGGATAATTATTGTTTAGTTAGCATGATGAAACTAAAGTCTTTTATTTTAATTGCAATAGTTGTTGCAGGAAATTTTGGTTGCGACAAGGAAACAAATGACAAACCGGCTGACACAACAGATCAAATTACCATCGACAGCCTGGTTGCAAGCCATCCTACCGTTAAAGCCTGGGATACCACCACCATCACCTGCTACGCCCGTGGACTTGATTTAATTTATGGCTGGGAATGTGATCACGGGAATTTTAACGGCAGCGGTACGCAGATCAGGTATGCTGCCGGTGAGTGCTGCGTGGGCATCAATACCATCACCTGTACGGTTTCCAACGAAACGGGGCAAGTGGTCGGTCAAATTCAGATAGAGGTCACTTCTTATTTTGGAGGGGGGAAATAATATGGTCAAAAATGTTTTTCTATCTGTTTCCCTGCTTTGTATTTTCGTAATTGACTCTGAGGCACAATGCTGCTCGGCAGGTAATCCCTATTTTTATAGCGAACAAGCCGGCATGGGCCATAAAGATTTGCAGGTGATGGCAGGTTACAAATACAGTGCTTCCACGACCTATTATTCAGGTTCCGGAGAAATTGAAATCAATGATATTGACAAAGCCTGGTTCAATTATCTCAACCTGCAAATGGTTTATGGACTGACACCACGCCTGAGCGTGCAAACCGAACTCGGGTATTTCATAAACAAATCGGAGGATTATTACAAACCGGACTGGGAAACGAAGACAGGTTACGGCCCGGGCGATATCACTATGACCGTAAAGTACCTTGCTTACAAAAATTTCATCCATAAATTTTCTATCTTACCTTCGGTGGGCATGAAGTTTCCTGTGGGTGTTTTTGATCAGACTGTCGATCATGTGAAGCTACCTATCACCTTGCAACCTTCTTCAGGCAGCTACCGTTATCAGGTAAATCTCTATACCAATAAAACCTTCAAAAACCCGAAATGGAACCTCGGTTTTTTTGGCTCTTTTGAATATGCCCAACTTATTGATTCACAAAATTTTTACTATAAATATGGTAACATTTACCTTTTTTCACTGATAGGCTCTTACAAAGTATTGAATAATTTTAATTTAGGCCTGGAAATCCGAAGTGAAAACCGGGATAAAGCAAAAAGGGAGAATAATCAAATAGTAGCTTCCACAGGGTATAACATTGTATATTCCATCCCGCACCTCCGTTATTCTTTTCTGAAAAAATGGCTATTGGCCGCCAATTCTGAATTGCCGGTTTACAGGTTCTACAATGGAATACAGTTAGGAAATCAATTTGCTGTTTCTTTGAGTTTATCCTACCGGATCTCTTTCGATAAGCAGGTTCTCAATGAGGTTGAGTTCAACAATTAATTGTCCTTTACCCTCCGGCCCTCTTCAGGGAGCTTTCGATACCTCCTGATTCTGTACGGGAATGCAATCATTTATCCCTTCTCTGTGAGAAACGCCTTTATGTGGCTCATGCGACCATAGAGAACCATAATATCGTTTTCTTCAAGCATCGTATTGGCGTTTCCTATTTCCTGCACTTTGGCCACTTTTTTTGAAATTCCGATAAGATTTTTTTCTACGCCGGTTTTTATGGTGGTTAATACAATAACCTGGTAATTTCTTCTTACTCCTATTTCACCCAGAGTTTTGCCGGCAAAATGACTGGGTACTTTTGCTTCAATGATATTGTAATCCCCGGAAAGCTCAAATGAGTCGACAACACCGCTGATATTTAATTTTTTTGCCCATCGCTCAGCGGTTTCTTCTTCCGGATGAACAATCTCATCGACCTGCATGGCATCCAGTATCATTTCGTGCAACGGGGAAACAGCCCTGCTGATCAGCCGCTTCAGCTTGTACTGTTTCATCAGTGCAGTTGTAAGAATGCTTGCACCTTCATCTTCACCGATACATACCATCACAACGTCGGTGTCCTCCAGGGGAAGATGTTTCACAGCCTGGGCATCTGTAGAGTCAAGGCATATAGTATGGGTGATTTTTTCTTTCAAAGAGTCAACCTTGCTCATTTTGCTGTCCACACCGATAACCTCATGACCCATATTTGTAAGCTTTTGTGCCAGCGAAGAGCCGAAATTTCCAAGTCCGATAATGATGTATTTCATTGGGTTCAGAATTTAATTAATCAGTACATCTTCTGTGGGATATTTGTATTTCAGGTTTACGATCTTTCGCAAAAACGCAACCAGAATGGTTAGCATACTTACCCTTCCGATAAACATGGTAATAACTATCACGATTTTGCCCAGACTGCTTAAATGGCTTGTTATCCCAAGGCTCAGGCCAACTGTGCTGAAGGCCGAGAAACTTTCAAAGGCCAGGGGAAGCAAACCCTTTTCCCCGTCAGTGAAAGAAAGTAAAAGGATGGATATTCCAAGGATGATGATTGATAATGTCAGGATTGCAAAGGCTCTCCGTGTTGATATCGGTGATACCTCGCGCCTGAAAATCTCAATCCTGTCCTTTCCTTTGGCAATGCTTATGAAATTGAGTATGGCAATGGCAAAGGTGCTTGTTTTAACGCCGCCCCCTGTGGAGCCGGGTGATGCCCCAATCCACATTAAAACAAAAATGATCATGATCGTTGAAAAATTGAGCGCAGAGGTGTCGACTGTATTAAATCCTGCGGTTCTGGGTGTGGCCGCTCCAAAAAATGCAGTCACAATTTTTCCAACACTTCCATGCTCTGCCAGGGTGTTATTGTATTCAAATATATAGAATATCAAAGTTCCGGCGGCCAGCAGGGAAAGCGTTGTGATTACAACAATCCTGGTGTTTATGCCAATGATCCACGGGTAATACATTGATTTTTTCCTGAAAAGCCGGTCATATATCAGATGCCTTATATAACTAAATGAATTGAAAACTATTGGAAATCCAAGACCGCCAATTATAAATAACATTGCAATGGTTAAGTGCAGCAGGTAATTATATCTGAATGCCGGCTCATAAAGACTGTTGGAGAGTGTTGAAAACCCTGCATTGCAGAAACCTGAGATGGAGTGAAAAATGGAAAAGAAAAAATGACCCCCCGTTATTTCAGAAGCTAATGAGCCAATACTCGTATAAATGATTGCAGCGCCTGCTGCTTCAATGATAAAAGTTACAAGGATGATCTTTTTTAATGTGCTGAATACTTCTGCTGCTTTCCCGGCATTATTCATGTCCTGGATCATCAAACGGCTTTGATACGAAGCGCTGCCCTTAAAAAAGTAACCGAAATAGCTGGTAAAAGTCATTATGCCAATACCGCCGGCCTGTATTAGAAGAGCGATAATAGTCTGGCCAAACCGGGTGAAAAAAGTTCCGGTATCTGCAACAACCAAACCGGTGACACAAACAGCGCTTGTCGATGTAAATATTGCATCCAGAAACGAAATGCCGTGGTAAGTTGCATTTGGAAGCATCAATAGGACTGTTCCGATGAAAATAATGGAAACAAAACTCAGAATGAATAACTGGGCAGGGTTTAAATAATTTTTGTCGTAATCAATGCGGAATGCGGAAAGTGACCTGATAAAAATTACAACAAGTGCAATGTTCAACCAGGACCTGCTGTTGAAGAATGTAAATTCAGCCCGGCCTGCCAGGTTTGAAACAAGCGCCAGATAGAATAGTAAAAAAAATGCATCCACCGGCCAAACTTTTTCCCCTGGCCTGGTTTTTTTAAATAAATAGCTGAAAATAAGAAATGCAACTCCTGAGAGAAGGGAAAGCATATAAATTCGGGTAAGAAATTCTGATACAAGTGATGATTTATTGACTCCGGAATCATAGATGAGCGCTAAAACACCAAGAAGGGAAATCAAAAAAGAAACCCTTCTGAACAGCCGTATTAATTTGACTTTTTTCAACAGCGTAAAGGATTTCTGATTCGTGGGCATTTTAAAAATCAATGGATTTTTTTTTGGCCGTGGATTTTATCAGTTGCAACCGCTGCCGGATATCCATCAGTAAATCCCTGCTCCCGATTACATTGTCCAACCCATGTTGATTTTTCTCTGAATATTCAATCATGTGATTTGTAAAGCGGATGGCCTGAAAAAGCTTTTCATTCAATAAATCCTTGTTTTCTGTATTAACAGCCTGGTTCATTATGCGGTAAAGATCATTGTAACATTCCAGGTATTTGAGTACGCTAAGATTGTTCTCTGAGTGAAGGGTTTTTTTTAACTCGCTGATTTTAAAAAAAGTGGAAACAATCAGTTCCGCTGACTCAAAGTCATTCGTTATCATTAATGCGGTATTTGTTTGCATAACATACTCTTTAAAAATGAATGGATCATATTTAAAGCCAATAAGCCGTCAACCAAAACTAATGGTATGGAGATAAGGAAAATGTAAAGTTTTCAGGGAAAAGTATAAAGATTTTATTAAGATTTAGCAAAACCGGTAACCAACACCACTTTCTGTGATGATATGTTTGGGATGATTCGGGTTATCCTCCAGTTTTTTTCGAAGTTGTGCAACGAAAACCCTGAGGTATTGGGTCTCAGATTGGAATCCCACACCCCAGATTTCCTTCAATATATACTGATGAGTTAAAACTTTACCCTCATTTTTAGCAAAAAGAGCCAGTAGATTAAATTCAGTTGTCGTCAGCTTAATTGAAGCATCTTTTTTTTTAACCGTTCTTGCCATCAAGTCTATCTCTAAATCATTGATTATAATGGGTTTCTCAATGTTTTCTGTTGTATTTCTCTTGATGCAGGACCTGATCCGCGCCAACAGCTCGCCTGTCCTGAATGGCTTTGTCAAATAATCCGAGGCTCCATTATCAAGCGCTTTAACAATATCATTTTCACTGTTTTGGACTGACAGAATAATGATGGGCTTATTATACCAGGTTGTTAATTCAACCAGCACATCGTGTCCGCTTAAATCAGGTAACCCAAGGTCTAATAAAATCAAATCAGGAGGATGATTAACAGCAATGATCAATCCTTCCTTACCTGAAGCAGACTGTTTTACCTTATAGTCATTGCTTTCGAGAGCTATTTTAAGCAATTTGCGAATTTGAGGTTCATCGTCAATTATTAGTATTTCGGCTTTATTCATTTTCGATTTCATTAATAAAAGATATCTCTGCAGGAATTGAAATAGTGAAAATTGCCCCTTTTCCACTTTTGTTGTTTTCTAATTTTACCGTTCCCTGTTGTGCTTCCACAAATCCTTTTACAATCGATAAACCCAGGCCGGTACCTCCGGCGTGGGTTTCAGGTAACCGGTAGAATTTTTCAAAAACATTTTCTATTTTATTTTCCGGAAACCCCGGCCCGTCATCACTGACTGTGACAATACAACCCGCTATATCCTGCCTGATGGCAACATGAATCACAGTCCCTTCAGGCGTATACTGGATGGCATTTTGCAGGATGTTTTGGATTACCTGCTCCATTAATCCCCTGTCTAACCTGAATAAAGGAAGTGTGTCTTCCGCTTCAAATACAATAGAATGCCCGGTTGATTCACCCTCCAGATTGCGGATGACCGTGAACAAAAGTTCATTCATATCGCACCAGTCAAGTTGAGGTTTTATAAACCCGGATTCAAGCCGGCTCATGTTTAAAAGATTCTCGACCTGTCTGTTCAGCCGCATGCTTGCAATGTTGATTTCAGACAACAGATCAACCTTGTTGTTATGTGAAAGCCTGGATGTTGTCGCTTTCAATGTGTCAACTGCTCCGATTATGGTGGCAATGGGAGTCCTGAGCTCATGAGATAATGAATTCAGCAATGTATTGTAAAGCTTGATCGTATTTTCCTTCTCCTCTCTCTCCTTGGCTTTAATCTCTGCTTTTCTTATTTTGGAAGTAAGAACGGCATTCATCAGGGCAATGGCAAAATACATCATGAATAACAGAACATCTTCGGGGGTTCCGATATGGAATTTATAAAGAGGTGGAATGAAGAAGAAGTTCCATATCAATGCGCTGAAAACAGCTGTTATCATTACTGGCAATATATCAAACAGCATGGCCAGAACGGATACAGCCAGCAATAATATTAAAGCAACAACCTTGTTCCCGATATAGTTTACCAGGAAAAAACAAGGCAGAGCAATGGCAATGATCAGTCCGATGCTTATGGCATACTGAAAATGAACATTGCCTTTTATTTTTTTAAGAATAGGCATATCCTGTCAGGGTCGTAAATATGAATTTATATTTTCCAATGCCATGTTTCAGCAAAGGTAATGAAAATCAATACTGGTCTCGCCGGGTTCTGTTTGTAGCTTCCTGATGTTGTTAAGTAATGGGATTTGTGCACTGATAAAGGATGGATAAAAAGAAAACCCCTGCAGGCTTAAACCACGCTCATTGTGTATGCAACAGGAGAAATTTTGATTTCGGGAATGCATTTTATTTGTAATTTTATCCTTCTTTAATGTGCAATGTTACAGTCAATGAAACATCTGTTGTATTATGCCATCCCGCTGTTGATCATCGGCTTTTCAGGCTGCCGGGAGCAAAATAAAAATAGTATTCCCGAAACTCAACCGGATATTTTTGTCCACCGGAATCTGAACACTTACCTGGTAGAGCACGACTCATCCATCTTCTACGGCGAGTTGATTTATGTTCCGGCTTATTCCGGGATACATTATGGCGATGAAGGAAAAACCATAAATTTATCGATTACTCTGAGCGTTCACAACACCGATCTGGAACATCCCATCACCCTGAATCGGGTGAACTATCATAATAAAAAGGGCACACTGATCAGAAACCTGCTTCTGGAACCAGTCATACTTCAACCTCTTGAAACGAGGAATTTTGTGATTGGGGAAAACGACAATGAAGGAGGCACAGGCGCTAATTTTGTGGTGGATTGGAATACCGGTGATATGGTGAGCAGTCCGGTCATTGAGGCAATCATGATCACAACCCAGATGAACCAGGGCATTTCATTTACTACTTACGGCAGAATCATTAAAAAATATGGAATTACCCATTCTAACTGACATTGTCATTATTCTTGGCTTATCCGTGCTGATCATCCTGCTTTTCCAAAAACTCAGGCTTCCTGCCATATTGGGATTTTTAATCACCGGATTGATCGTCGGCCCCCACGGATTAAATCTCATCACTGCAGTTCATGAGGTGGAATTGCTGGCCGAGATCGGAATTATTTTCCTGTTGTTTGTAATCGGCATAGAATTTTCGCTCAAAGGGCTGGCAACCATCAAAAACACGGTGCTTATCGGAGGAACTTTGCAGGTAACGGGAACCATCGGATTGGTTACCCTGATTGCCTATCTTTTAGGAATGAGCCTGCAATCGGCTGTTTTTCTGGGTTTTCTCTTATCCCTTAGCAGTACGGCCATCGTATTAAAAATGCTGCAGGAAAAAGGGGAGCTGACTTCGCCCCATGGAAGGGTTTCCGTGGGTATCCTTATTTTTCAGGATGTCATTGTGGTGGTCATGATGCTGTTAACCCCGATACTGGCAGGACAAACTGCCAATCCGGGTTTGACTTTATTATGGTTGGCGGTAAAGGTGGTTGGGATTGTGATCGCTATTTTTCTGCTTTCGCGCTATATTGTTCCGGTTATTTTCAGGTGGGTGGTCAAAACCAAATCGGGGGAGCTGTTTACCCTTACCGTGGTCGTGCTATGCTTTGCAACGGCATGGCTGACCTCCTCATTGGGCCTTTCACTGGCTCTGGGTGCATTTTTTGCCGGATTGGTCATTTCTGAATCGGATTATCATCATCAGGCCACAGCCAATATCTTACCATTCCGTGAAATTTTTATCAGTTTTTTCTTTGTCTCAATTGGAATGCTGCTTGACTTCAGATTCTTTATCGGGAATATTGTGTTGATCCATCTCGCCACCCTGAGTGTGATTGTTATTAAAATGCTGGTGATCGGATTCACTGTTTTCCTCCTGCGGTATCCTCCCCGGACCATTATTCTTACTTCCCTGGCGATTTTTCAGGTGGGCGAATTTGCCTTTCTGTTATCCACAACAGGCATGCAATATGAACTCCTTTCAGGGGAAATATATCAGTTTTTTCTTGCCATCTCTGTGATCTCAATGGGAGCAACACCCTTCATCATTAACTACTCCCCCAGAATTACCTGGTTTCTTCTGGGCATTGCACTGCCGCCTCCGGTCAAGGCACGACTGAAAGCCTTGACAAGAAACAGGGCAGGGAAAGTCAAAAGCATTGAAAACACTTATCATGATCATCTCGTTATCATAGGATACGGCATCAATGGGCAAAACCTGGCCAGGGCAGCCCGCAAAGCTCAGATTCCTTATGTCATTGTTGAGTTGGACCCCGATGTAATGAAGCAGGCCGGAGCCGATGGAGAGCCGGTTGTTTTTGGAGATGCCACCAGTGAGGTAATACTCCGGTCTGTGCACATTCATGAAGCCCGTGTAGTGGTTATTGCAATTTCAGCCCATGAAGCCACACGGCAGATTGTTCAAACCATCCGCACTTTTAGCGAAACGGCTTTCATCATTGTCAGAACCCGTTATATAAAAGAAGTGGATGAGGTGATCAGACTGGGCGCCGATGAGGTGATCCCTGAAGAATTTGAAACATCTATTGAAATTTTTTCCCACGTTTTGAAAAAATATCTGGTTCCCTTCGATGAGATTGACGGATTCGTCAAAGATATTCGTTCGTATAACTACGGTCTGTTGCGTAGTGTTACCGGCGTGCCGGGAGGCGCCGGGGTTTCGTGTGTCCAGATACCGGATGTGGAAATTGCCACCCTGCCGGTAAGGCAGGGTAAAAATAAAGTGGTGGGAAAAACACTTAGTGATTCGGGTATCCGGAGCAATTTCGGAGTTACGGTGCTCGCCATCAAAAGGGATGGAAAGTACCTGACCAAAATTACCCCTGACCTCACCATTTGCCAGGATGATATCTTATATATCTTCGGAAAACCAGAGGATATCATACGTTTAAATAAATATTTTATGCTCTCCTGATCCGGAATCTGCCTGCTACAAAATATTGGAACAGATCAAAAAAACATGCAATGGCTGTATTCAATTGCTTAATTTTGCATGTATCAGGTTTCATAACCTTCGTGAATATAAAGATGGAGCTATGCAGGAAAAAACGGATTTTTTAGTGCTCGGTTCAGGATTGGCAGGATTATCCATTGCGTTGAAAGTGGCTGAACATGGCAGTGTTACAGTGGTTACAAAAGCCGGCCTCAACGACAATAACACGGCCTGGGCACAGGGTGGAATAGCCGCTGTGTTTGGCGATAATGCCGGTTTTGAAAAGCATATCCAGGATACCCTGATTGCCGGCGCCGGATTGTGCGAGGAAGATGTGGTGCGCAAAGTGGTGACCCATGCCCCCGGAGTGATCAACGACTTACTCGAATGGGGCGTCGAATTTGACAGGACCAACTCCGGTACCTTTGATCTGGCAAGAGAAGGGGGCCACACGGAACGCCGCATACTGCACCATAAAGACAATACGGGTTTCGAAATACAACGCGCCTTGTCGGAAAAAGTGAAAAATCACCCCAATATCACCCTGCTTGAAAATCATTTCGCCATTGACCTGATCACCCAGCACCATCTCGGATACATTGTGAAGCGCCACCATTCCGATACCTCTTGTTTTGGCGCTTACGTTCTTGATGTGATGTCGGGAAAGGTAGCTGCGGTGTTGTCCAGAATTACATTCATTGCAACGGGCGGAGCCGGTAATTTATACCTCAATACTACCAACCCTGCCACCGCTACAGGCGATGGTATTGCAATGGTTTACAGGGCCAAAGGCATTATCGACAATATGGAGTTCGTGCAGTTCCATCCCACCGCCCTTTACCATCCGGGTGAGCGGCCTGCCTTTTTGATCACGGAAGCGCTCAGAGGTTTCGGCGCCCTTCTGAAAACCATCGACGGGAAGGAATTTATGCAGAAATATGATGCCAGGGGCTGTCTGGCGCCCCGTGATATTGTCGCCAGAGCCATCGACCATGAAGTGAAAACCAGGGGAGATGACTTTGTCTGGCTCGATTGTTCACATCTTGATAAATATGAATTGATTGAGCACTTTCCCAATATTTATCAAAAATGCCTGTCATTAAACATTGACATCAGCAAAGACCCCATCCCGGTTACTCCCGCTGCCCATTAT
Organism: Bacteroidales bacterium; assembly: GCA_016927695.1. Lineage (GTDB taxonomy): Bacteria > Bacteroidota > Bacteroidia > Bacteroidales > JAFGHD01 > JAFGHD01. The sequence continues at coordinate 17,528 of JAFGME010000148.1, read as the reverse complement.
ATCTGCGGAGGGATTAAAGTGGATACAAAGGCACGTACCTCCATTAACAATTTGTTTGCTGCCGGGGAATGTGCCAACACCGGCCTTCATGGCGCAAACCGCCTGGCATCAAATAGTTTGCTCGAAGCATTGGTGTATGCCGACTGGGCTGCAAAAACCGCCATCGAACAGTTCAATGAAATTGGCTTCCGGGAGGGTATTCCCGACTGGGATTTTGAAGGTACATCCCATCCGGAGGAAATGGTGCTCATCACCCAAAGCCTCAAAGAGGTGCAACAGATTATGAGTGTGTACGTCGGAATTGTCCGAAGTAAAGTCAGGCTGCAAAGGGCGTATGACAGGTTATGGATCATATACAATGAAACCGAGCAGCTTTATAAAAGCACAACACTTTCAACATCCCTGTGCGAATTGCGCAATCTGATCAATGTGGGATACCTTATCATTAAGCATGCGAATGCAAGAAAAGAAAGCATAGGTCTGCATTACATTACCTGAATCCGTTTGCTCATATAATGAATGATCAAATGCCTGATGATTCCATTCTTTATTATAAACTTAGCGAAACTCAATAACCCATTCAGTAGCATTATTAATGTCAGAAGTCAGGCGGATTCGGCTGATCTCCGATGAATAACCGTCATAACAGGGTTCATCAGCTCCGGTAATACCGGATCAGCGCATTGGTGGAACTGTCGTGCCTTAGCGGCACATCTTGCTGCAATTCGGGAATGATATTCTGCGCCAGCACTTTCCCAAGCTCAACACCCATCTGATCAAAGGGATTGACTCCCCAGACTGCACCCTGGACAAAAACACTGTGTTCGTACATGGCGATAAGTTTGCCCAGGTTTTGAGGGGTCAGTTTATCAAGGAAAAAAACGGAAGACGGGCGGTTGCCTTCGAACACCTTATGTGGTATCAGTTCAGCGGAAACACCTTCATGCAGCACTTCTTCCCTGGTTTTCCCGAATGCGAGCGCTTCGCCCTGGGCGATCATATTTGCCGTCAGGTAATCCTGGTGCGGTGGCAGGTCGTTAAGCGCTTTTTTGAATCCGATAAAATCGCAGGGGATCAGGTTCGTCCCCTGGTGAATCAGCTGATAGAACGAATGTTGTCCGTTTGTACCCGGCTCACCCCAAAATACAGGGCTGGTGCTGTAGTTCACCTTTTCTCCGTTTAAAGTGATGTATTTTCCGTTGCTCTCCATTGTCAATTGCTGCAGGTAAGCAGGAAAACGCTTCAGGTAATTTTCATAAGGCAGAATGGCCTGGGTTTGCGCCCCGAAAAAATTGGTGTACCAAACCGTTAGCAATCCCATGATTACAGGGATATTCCTGCTAAAAGGGGCATGAAGAAAATGCTCATCCATTTGCCGGAACCCGTCGAGCAGGGCATAGAAATGATCCGGGCCAACCGCTGTCATCGTCGAAAGTCCGATGGCGGAATCCATGGAATACCTGCCGCCAACCCAATCCCAGAATTCAAACATGTTGCGGGTATCGATGCCGAATCGGGCCACCTCCTTTTCATGGGTCGAAACAGCAACAAAATGCTTTGCCACTGCTTTGTCATCCCCCAGTGACGCCAGCAGCCACGCGCGGGCTGTGCGGGCATTGGTCATGGTTTCAAGGGTAGTAAAGGTTTTAGAGGACACTATAAAAAGAGTTTCTTCTGCCGCCAAATCCTGTAACGCTTCGCTGAAATCATTGCCATCCACATTGGAAACGAACCGGATTGTGAGTGAACGGTCAGAATAATATTTCAACGCCTCATACGCCATGACGGGCCCCAGATCAGAGCCTCCAATGCCAATGTTGACAATGTTTTTGATGGGTTTGCCGGTGTGTCCTTTCCAGGTTTTATTCCTGATTTTATTGGCAAACCCGGCCATTTTCTCAAGAACACCATGAACGTCCGGAACCACATTCCTTCCCTCATACTGTATATTGGCATCTTTTGACGCCCGCAATGCAATGTGCAAAACCGCCCGGTTTTCGGTAACGTTGATCTTTTCTCCGGCAAACATGGCCTTTATTTTATCTCCGAGCCCCCGCTCCCTGGCAAGTTCTGTCAGAAGTTCAAGTGTTTTACCGGTGATCCGGTGTTTGGAAAAATCAAAATAAATACCCGTATCTTCAATGGTGAAGTGCTTTCCCCGGTCATTCTCCTTTGCAAATAACGACCTGAGGTGTTCGTCTTTAATTTCCCTGAAATGGCCTTCAAGAGCTTTCCAGACCGGTGAATTTGTTACCAAAGCGCTCATATTATTTAACATGTATATCTTAATAATGACAAAATCAATGCAAAGCGAAAATAGTAAAATTCATACCGCATACTGTCCTTTTCGCCACAATTTCTTAATAATTTATTAACGTAAAAATACGTCCATTTGAAATAAATTGGGCTATTTTTACACCGGATTTAATTAAAAAACTAATGTCAACTTCAAAAGGCAGCTTGTTTGAGCCCGTTTTCCGGCAAAGAGCAGATATTTTTAAAGTCCTCGGACACCCGGCAAGACTGGCCATCCTGAATTTCCTTATCAAAACAAACAGTTGTTTCACCGGAGATATTTCACGGGAATTGCCCCTGGCAAGAACAACTGTCAACCAGCATCTTGCCGGATTGAAAAACTCAGGATTGATCCGCGGCCACATCAGCGGGTCCAAAACCAACTATTGCATCAACCCGACCAAAATTACCGAATTAAAAGCGATGCTGAAAGAATTTGAAAGCGAGCTGATGACAAATTCTGACTTTAATTGTGAATAATATGAAAATTTTAATCATTTGTACTGGCAATACCTGTCGCAGTCAGATGGCCGAAGGGTTCCTCAGATCATTTGGCCCTGAACATGAAGTTTTTTCGGCCGGAACGGCTGCAGAGGGAAAGATTAACCCTTATGCTGTGAAAGTGATGCAGGAAGCCGGCATCGACATCAGCGGGCAGCAGCCCGAACCCGTTGAAAAATATTTGCATGAGAGTTTTGATTATGTCATCACGGTATGCGATGGCGCCAAAGAGGTTTGTCCGGTTTTTACGGGAAATGTGAAACACAGGCTTCACATTGGTTTTGAAGACCCGGCTTCGGCAAAGGGTCCGGATGACATGGTATTGTCGGTTTACCGTAAGGTGCGGGATCAGATTAAAAAAGCATTTTATGAATTGCATGGCAGAATCATTTAACAGGCAGATTTGTTGATATTCAGACTTTAAAAACAGTTCAAATGAGAATTCTGTATCCGATCGGTTTGCTGGTGATGTCAAATGTATTTATGACCCTGGCCTGGTATGGCCATTTAAGGTTTAAGGATTTCAAATGGTTCGACAATCTTCCGCTGGTTGCGGTGGTGCTTATCAGTTGGGGTATTGCCCTGTTTGAATACTTTTTTCAGGTTCCGGCCAACAGGATGGGCTTCCGTGAAAATGGCGGCCCCTTTTCTTTGGTAGAACTCAAGGTAATCCAGGAGGTCATCACTTTGATTGTTTTTTCCGGATTCACATTGGTTTTCTTTAAAAATGAAACCCTGCGCCTGAATCACCTCATAGGTTTTATATTTCTGGTGCTTGCAGTCTATTTTATCTTTAAAAAATAAATCTTTGGGGATATAACATAAATTCTCAATCATGCCCCATCAGTGACAATATAATAATTCTATGGAAAAACTGACAAAACGTTTATCTTTTCTTGACCGCTGGCTCACGATCTGGATTTTCTCAGCCATGCTTGCCGGGGTGTTCTCAGGTTACCTTTTCCCATCCATTGCAGGGTTCTGGGACAAAATGAGTGTGGGAACAACCAACATCCCCATAGCCATTGGACTCATCCTGATGATGTACCCGCCCCTGGCAAAAGTGCGGTATGAAGAATTGCCAAAAATATTTAAGAACTTCAGAATACTGCTTATCAGCCTTCTCCAGAACTGGCTGATCGGCCCTGTATTGATGTTTTTTCTGGCCATTGTGTTTCTTCAGGATTATCCGCATTATATGTATGGACTGATATTGATCGGTCTGGCTCGCTGCATCGCCATGGTCATCGTTTGGAACGATCTGGCCAAAGGAAATACTGAATATGCTGCAGGCCTGGTGGCTTTCAATTCCATTTTCCAGGTGTTGTTCTTTGCAGTCTATGCATGGGTGTTCATCGCAATACTTCCCGGATGGTTCGGCATTGAAACATCGGATCTGGTGGGCAATATTACCATGGGCCGGATTGCCGAAAGCGTGTTCATCTACCTTGGTATACCGTTTATTGCAGGCTTTCTTACCCGTTTCATCCTGATCAGGGTAAAAAGTAAAAACTGGTATCATTCTGTTTTTGTACCCATGATAAGTCCGGTTACCCTGATCGCTTTGCTCTTTACCATTGTGGTAATGTTTTCCCTCAAGGGCGAATATATCGTCCGCCTGCCTCTGGACGTGGTCAGGATTGCCATTCCGCTGGTCATTTATTTCATCATCATGTTTCTGGTTAGCTTTTATATGGGTAAAAAGTCGGGGGCAGATTATTCCAAAACCACCACCATTGCATTCACCGCAGCCGGCAATAATTTTGAACTGGCCATTGCTGTTGCCGTAGCTGTTTTCGGGATAAACTCCGGAGAAGCTTTCGCAGCGGTCATCGGCCCGCTTGTGGAGGTTCCCGTGTTGATCAGCCTGGTCAGTGTGGCCCTCTTTTTTAAGAAACGGTATTTTCCGGCAGAAAATTTAAATTGATTTATTCCGGGTTTCCTTCATGAATAAAAGCTGATTCCCGGCAACAATTCTTCTGCCATCAGGTGCAGCTCAGATGCCATTGTATATAAGAAAAACACAGGGCTTTTTATGTAATGCGGGCTTTTCTTTTTTCCATTCCCCGATGCTGAGAGTCTTTATGTATTCATCATCACCAGTGATGTTACATGCCACACAAAGTCTTGTTCCGGAATGGCAGGTTTTTAAAATGCTTTCCATCATCCCGTTGTTCCGGTAAGGGGCCTCAATGAATATCTGTGTCTGGTTGCCTGCCCCGGAGAGCTTTTCCATATATTTTATCTTCTCTTCTCTTTCTTTGCTCTTCACAGGAAGATATCCGTGAAATGCAAAGTTTTGCCCGTTGAACCCCGAAGCCGCCAATGCCAGGGTTATTGAGCTGGGTCCGGATAGCGGCACCACCCTGATCCCGTTTTGATGGGCGGTTGCCACCAGCCATGCACCCGGATCTGCAATACATGGCATCCCGGCTTCAGAAAGCAGTCCCATGTCATTGCCACTGATCAGGGGGGCGATCATCGCGGGAATGTCCGTAATGGATGTATGCTCATTTAATACATGGAATTGTATCTCCTCAAAGTGACCCTGATAACCGGCTTTTCTCAGAAACCTCCTGGCAGTTCTGGGTTCCTCAACCACAAAATATGTCAATGAAACGATTAAACTTAACCTGACGGGCGGAATGAAATCCTCCGGAGAGCCGTTGCTGATAGGCAAGGGTATCAGATAAAGTTTACCTTTTTTCATTTTGGTGAATTTTAATCACCCACATAAAGCCACATTACCAGGGCAATTTGTCAGGATCGGTGTTCCCACCCGAAAGTATGATCCCTATTTTCTTGTTTTGAAAACTGAATTTCTTTTCAAGCAGCGCTGCCAGGGGAACCGATGAGGAGGGCTCTGCAATGATCTTCATGCGTGTCCAGATAAGGCGCATGGCTTCAACAATGGAGGCTTCGGAAACAGTGACAATGCTCTGCACATCATTAAGAATGATCGGGAAAGTGAGGGTTCCTAACGAGGTAAGCAGTCCGTCGGCAATGGTTTTTGGATTTTCTGAAGGCACCCATTTCTTTAGGTGGAATGAGCGGAAAGCATCATTGGCTCCTTCGGGTTCTGTTCCGATCACTTTTGTGCCGGATGAATAATACTTCACGGCAAGGGCAGTGCCGCTTAACAATCCTCCTCCGCCTACAGGTGCAAGTATGAAATCCGGTGTTCCTGGTATATCTTCTATTAGTTCCTTTGCTGCAGTAGCCTGTCCGGCGATGGTCATGTAATTATTGTAAGGGTGGATTTCAACCGCATCGGTCCTGTCCTTTACCTCTTCCAGTGTTTTTTCCCTTGACGACAGGGTGGGTGCACAAAACGTAATGATACCGCCGTAATTTCTTGTCGCTTCTATCTTGATCCGGGATGAGTTTTCGGGCATTACGATGTAGGCATTGGCATCTCTCAGTGAAGCGGCTCTTGCCAGCGCAGCGGCATGATTGCCCGAAGAATGGGTGCAGACTCCGTGCCTGATTTCTTCATCGGAAAGGGAGAATACGGCATTTACCGCACCTCTTGACTTGAAGGCGCCGGCTTTCTGAAAATTCTCGCACTTGAAATATACCGAAGCATGTACAAGCTTATTGATCGCTTCTGAAGTGTGAACCGGTGTCCGGTGAACATAGGGCCGGATTCTTTCAGCGGCCTGATGTATGGTGCTTTTATCAGGTATCTGTGTCAAATCAGGAAAATTTCAGGGTTATTTCTGACTTTGCTCAATGAGACCAATAATTCTATCACAAGCCTGGTCCAGAATATCAAAGGTCTCTTCGCAGGCTTCAAGATTTCTGAAATAAGGATCAGGTACAGGCTCATTCTTCCCCGGCCTTATCAGGTTCATCACAAAATCAATTTTCCGGATATCTGCATCATTACGGGCAAATTCAAGGGAGGATCGGTAAGAAACCGAGTCCATGGCATAAATTTTATCGAACTTGTCAAAATCTTCCACGAAAAATAACTTGGCCCGGTGTGAAGAAATATCAATCCGGTGATTAAGCCCTGTCTGGACAGCCCTCATATCAGGAGGTTCATTGATATTATGTGCCTCAAACCCGGCTGAATCCGCTTCGGCAACCAGTTTTCTTTCGGCTATCTTTTTTCTCAAAATCTCAGCCGCAAGGGGCGACCTGGAAGTATTAGCCAGGCAAACGAACAGAATTTTCATCCATGAATATTTTATTATCTTGTTAAAGGGTAATTTTTTTGTCTAACTCATCTACATAAACCCTGAACTGTTTATCGGTTTCTATCAGGTTGTTCACTGTCCGGCAGGCATGTAAAACAGTGGCGTGGTCTTTGTTTCCGCAATGCAAACCTATGGTTGCCAGCGAAGCCTTGGTGAGCTTTTTTGCAAAGTACATGGCCAGTTGCCGTGCCTGGACGATCTCCCTTTTTCTGGTTTTTGAATTAATCGCCTCAAGTGGAAGGCCGAAATAATCACAAACGATTTTCTGAATGTAATCAATGGATATCTCCCTTGAGGTGTTCTTAACAAACTTGTCAATCATCTTTTTGGCTAAGTCAAGCGTGATCGACTTTTTATTCAGCGACGACTGGGCAAGAATGGAAATCAGGGCGCCTTCGAGCTCCCTCACATTCGTGGTGATGCTGTACGAAAGATATTCCACAACTTCACGGGGCATCTCAACACCGTCCTTGTAAAGTTTCTTTTCGAGTATGGCAATCCTGGTTTCAAGATCCGGAACCTGCAAATCAGCTGCAAGGCCCCATTTGAACCTCGACAGCAACCTTGCATTCATCCCTTCCATCTCAACGGGAGGCTTATCTGAGGTGATGATCAGTTGCCTCGAATTCTGATGAAGATGATTGAATATATGGAAATAAACCTCCTGTGTTTTTTCTTTGCTGGCTAGAAACTGAATGTCATCGATGATAAGTACATCTATCATCTGGTAAAAATGGATAAAATCGTTTTGGTTGTTGTTTCTGACAGCGTCAATATATTGATTGGTAAACTGTTCTGAAGTAACATAAAGAACGGTTTTCTCCGGGAAATTATTTTTCACTTCGAGCCCTATGGCATGGGCCAGATGGGTTTTTCCAAGTCCGACATTGCTGTAAATCAGCAACGGATTGAAAGCCGTTTTACCGGGGTTGTTTGCCACGGCATAACCGGCCGAACGGGCCAGACGGTTGCAGTCGCCCTCCACAAAATTGTCAAAAGAATAGTTTTCGTTGAGTTGTGAATTGACTTTGATTTTCTTCAATCCCGGGATAATGAACGGATTGGGAATGTCTTTCGATAAGCCTCTGTTAAGGTCAATCGGCATGGTCATGGCAGGGTTTGCCGTCGCTTTCTTATTGGAAGTGGGAAATTTGATGGTGTAGGGGGTGGGATTGTTAAATGAGTTGTCCATGATGATGCTGTACTCAAGCCTTCCTTCGGTGCCTAACTCCTTTTTAATCGTTTTTTTGAGCAGGCTGATGTAGTGCTCCTCGAGCCACTCATAAAAAAACTGGCTGGGAACCTGTATGGTAAGTACATTATCCAGTAACCTTACCGGTTTGATCGGTTCAAACCATGTTTTAAAACTTTGTGGGCTTATGTTGTCTTTAATGATTTTAAGGCAGTTATCCCAGACTGCTTTACAATTTTTCTTCATTCGTCGGTTGTTCTAAAGCAATTAATTAACACTTGATTTACTGCAATTTAAATAATCTGAAAAAAAAAGACTAAGTCCACCGCATATGGCAAGGAAAAAACAGGACAAATGTCTGTGAAAAAAAAATTAAAAAAAACAAAAAATAGCTTGACATTTCAAAAAAAATATTGTATATAAGAAATCGATTATTTCATTAAAAATCAGTTTGTTAGAGTGTAATCCTTCGTTATTTCGCCTCCTGCTGCACCAATTTTTTTTATAATTGTATCTTCTTGTTTTTTCCACAAAAGAATCCCGATTGAGTATGTTTCACCAAAATGCTGGTGATGAATTTTAATATCCTCGTCTTTTAATATTCTCATTATCTGGTTCATCCTTGCGTAATTAAAACGGATGGTGTAAGCCTCCTCAATTCTTTGTGTTATTATTTCAGCATTTGTAATGGCTTCTGCAGCAGCAGAGCGGTAGGCCCGGATCAAACCGCTTGTTCCCAGTTTGACACCCCCAAAGTACCTGACAACCAGGATCAGTATTTCGCTTAAATCATTTGACAGAATCTGCCCGTATATGGGCTTTCCTGCCGTTCCTGACGGTTCTCCGTCATCATTATACCTGTACCTGGGATCATTTTTTCCGATCCTGTATGCATAACAATGATGCCTTGCGTTATAGTGCTCCTTTCTGATCATGCTTATGTACTCATGTATCCCGTCTTCGTCTGAAACAGGCAAAGCAATACCAATAAATCTGCTCCCCTTTTCTTTGTAAATCCCTTCCGCCCTCTTGCCGATTGTCCTGTATTCAAAACCTTTTTGCATTTAAAATCATGAGCTTAACTGTTCCCCGCTTCTGTGCAAAACGAGCCCATAAATATATTAAAATGCAAAACAACATTCCATATATTAAACTTTTTTTTCAAAAAATAGAATCAGTCTGATTAAGAAACCTGCAGCCGGATTCCTGTTTTTATTTTTAATTGGTTTAATGATGGATAAGTTTTAGTGCATTATACAATCATTGATTTCTTTTTGCAATTGAATCTTAAAATGGCTCTTAAAACCCAAATTGGGAAAATGAAACCAAAAGGGGAAATATAATAAATCGGATTTGCTTTCGGATGGCAAAAAAACTTGATGTTCTTTGAATCGGTAAATAGCTGATAAACTGTTTATTAAAAGATCTATACGTTCAGATTTTCAGACTAAAATGGCCTTATTGCGGGCAGGTTAAAGTTTGGAACTACGATTGCTTTATACATATAATTAATAATACAATCATAATGACAAAGATATTTTTACTCATAATTCTCATGAATTCACTTGTTCTCAAGTCAAACGCCATCGGTCAGTTCACCAGGGTGAACTCAGGAACCGAAAACAACCTGTCATCGGCCTTTTTTGTGGATGACTACACCGGTTTTGTGGCAGGGCAAAAAGGCATTTTTCTGAAAACTCTTGACGGCGGGGAATCCTGGATAGCAGTGAACCCTTTTACAGTCAATGATCTGAAAAAAATATGGTTTACTGATGAAAACAGCGGCTTTGTGGTGGGCGATAACAATTCAATCTTTACCACAAACAATGGGGGTACAACATGGGATCCGGTAGTGGTGCGTGTTGACGCCGATTTCAAAGACATCCTTTTCACAAGCAAAACCACCGCGTACATCCTGGGTGTCACTTCCCGGGGAAGCGTTATCCTGAAAACCACGGACAAAGGAAAAAACTGGATCGATATTCCTTTGAACCAGTCAGCTTTTTCTTCGGAGGACAGGGAGATGATCAGGGGAAATATTTATATCAGTTCGATTTCTTTTCTTGATGATAACACGGGCCTTTTCGGTGGATACGTGCTTACTTCAGGACAGGAAAAACAACCGTTCATCTGTAAAACAGCAGACGGCGCTACCTCATTCACTGTGATGAATCCCGCATTGGGCTCACAGTCCCCTCATGAAATACTGAAAATCGATTTTCAGTCGGAAAATGATGCCTATGCCCTGAAAAGCATCACAGGTGACCGCTCATCATTGTATGCAGCGGATTACTGGATAAACGGGTTTTATCCGGTGTCAAGGATAGATGATATGAACAGTGAGGATAAATATTTTACCTCTTTTTTCATTGACCGCTTCATCGGCTACGTTTCGGCGCATGTGAAAGGTCAGACCCAGATTCTCAAAACCATTGATCATGGAGAGACTTTTATCAAGCTTAACCCTCCGACCCAGGAAACCATTGAAGGAATCACTTTTGTAAACCCGCGCAAAGGAATATTTGTAGGCGGCAGAGGTCTGATTTTGCTTTATAACGACAGCAATAATCCGCTGCTTTCCGACAACAGGGATAATCCTTTCGAAGAGCCGGCTTTTTCTGTGGCAGTAACCGATATGAGCGATGCCCTTACCGATCTTTATGTGTACAACCTGAACGTGAACAATGAAGAGGATGTTTCTGTATATTTTTACAATAACGACGGAATCCAGGTTAAAATATTAAAATCCAAAACCAGGGTGTTCAACCACGAATTCAGAATGAAGTTGAAATTTGAAGAAATTCTCTCAGGAATGTACTATTATGTCATCAAGATCAACGAAAATACGGTGGTGAACGGCAAATTTTCAGCCAGCCACCCGGTCGTTACCCTCCGTTAATTCAGTCTCTTTATGCATGGCCTTTAAGCAATAATTATTTTTTACTTTGTTGAACGGGTCGATTTTTTTTTTAAATTCGGGCTCAGAAAAATTATTGCTTTCTTTCCAGATTTCAGACTGAAAAAGAATGAATTATACCAAGAAAGTCAGGGTTATCATAACAGACGATCATCAGATCATCATCGATGGCATCCGCTCCATTCTTGAGGGAGAAGAATTTATTGAGATTACCGGTGAAGCCAACAACGGCAGGCAGGCGTTGGACCTGTTGTCCCTGACGGGTGCGGATATTGTTCTGCTCGATCTGGAAATGCCGGTTATGAATGGCATTGAAACGGCAAGGCTCATAAAAAAGGGTTTTCCACAGGTGCACATCATCATTCTCTCCATGTATCTTGAAAAGGGCTTGATCAACAAACTGATCGAAATGGGAGCGGATGGCTATCTCTTGAAAAACTCCGATAAAAGTGATTTGTTGGCCGCGATTAAAAAAGTTATGGCAGGAGGAAAGTATTTTTCCTCTGACATTACAATTGCCCTGGCAGATAAAAGCGCTTCTTCGGCAATTCATGTTTCTGATGCCCCTCATGGGTTCGACCTCACAGAGAGGGAAGTTGAGATACTTAAATATATTGCCGAAGGATTCTCCAATAAGGAAATCGGAGAGAAACTTTTCATCAGTCACAGAACCGTAGATACCCACCGTACCAACCTGATGAAGAAAATCGGTGTTAACAACATCGCCGGATTGATCAGGTTTGCCATAAAAAATGGCTTTCTTACCTGATCCCTGCACACCATTTACGGTTTTTACCGTATGAAATTGCGGTTAATCCCTTATGTTATACACCCTCTTTTAATTTTTCCTTTGCAGGGTAATTATTCCTCAAAGCAATGATGATGAACACTTATAAACTGAATAGCTTTCACAGGGCTCTCCGGCAACTTGGATTTCCCTTATTATGCTTTGAGGAATTCAGAATAATTACAACCCGCCGGAACCCTGTGATCTTTATTGCATTATTGCTGTCGTTTTTTTACGTTGCTTATCTGCAACTTTATCATGGTTTTTCAGTAAAAGAAATTTATTTATGATTTAATGAATTCAAGTGTATGAATATGCGGTTCTTTAATTACCCGGACATGAAAAGTTTATGGATCGGTTTGATTTTACTTTTTCAGCATATTATGCTTTTTGGACAGGGTCAAAACTATGATTACGAAAAAATTAAGGTAGGCGATAACCTGCATTTATTCAGCTGGGTGGATATGGCTCCCGACAATAATACCGTGGTTCTCACATCCGTGCAAAGCTATCCCTGCATCATTTATGATCTTGGGAAAAGAGAAATTGTGAAAGAACTGGATCTGGGCAACTGGTATGCAGGGTCCAGGGCGGAATACTCCAAAACAGGCCGTTTTCTGCTCATTCAACAACTGTTCTATATCGATTTTTCTCCCAACAAAGACCGTGAGGTGACCTTTGAAGTGGTGGAGAGCCTCACCGGAAAGACCGTGCTCCGCTTTGATGCATGTCATTCAGTGAAAATTACACCCGATGAAAAATATGCAGTGGCCTTAACCGGGGATGAAGTAAGTTTCTGGAGCCTGGAAACCGGCAGTAAAGAAAAATCTTATTCAGTGCCCAATGCCTCCAATGCCATCGGGATCAGCCCTGATGGTAAGAAATTGGCAGTGTCACATCTCCCTGAAAAGGAGGATTTGTTCCTGATCAATCCGAACCTTGATACCAAAAGCCAGAAGGATAACCTGAAAGCCATGCTTAAATACAAGCAATTGGTCACTATTTATGACATGGATACTTTCGAAAAACTTTACACTGTAAAGGAGATTTATGATATAGTATATGGTTTGAATTATGACGAAAACGGGGAGTTTCTGATGGTTTACAGCGCCCCGCACACCAAAATGGTTACGGCTACCGGCGGAAGACAAAGTTTTCTGCACTTCATCGATGCCGCTTCAGGTGAGCCCATGAGAAAGACTTTCCCCTGTTTTGCCAATTATGAGCCTGACTATAAACTCAGCCCCGATAAAAAGCTTTTTGGTTTAACCACCAATGCAAAATTCCCGGAGTTGTATATCTATAACTTTGAAACAGGAAAAATCCTGACCCGCTTTGAGTTGAGCTACAGGCTTTTCGACAATATGAGCAAGGGCGATTTCCCTGGCGACGGCAGGTTCGCATTTGAATTCATGCCTGATGGAAGCCATGTTGTACTTACATACGGGAATCAGCTCCTTATCTGGAATATGGAACCGGATAATAAATAATTAACGCATGAGAACACTAACAGTCATTCTGATCATTTTAATTTCTTTTTCGGCCCAGGCGCAGAAAAAGAAGAAAATACTGCTGGAGAACAGGGATATGATAATACAAACGGCCACCCTTGAGCTCGACAGCGCCATGATGGCCCCTCAGGGTGAACTTTATCTTTTCGCCCGGGAAAACAATATCACCGGTGAATATTCCCTTGATATAACCATCCGGGAAAAGGGCGAAGTCGCCAGTGTGTTTGTCGCTGGTAACATTGGCGGAAATATCAAGGCACAGAACAGGTTGAAAGACAGGATAAAGGCACATTCATTCGGATTTAAAATGCCCAAGGGCAAGACCTATAAATTTCAATACATTTTTCGGTTTGAGTAAATAACCCAATAAAAATTTGCATCATGAGAAAACTAATTGCTTTATTTATCATTATTTCCTGTGTAAAAGTTTATGCACAGGGTGATATGCCGATGGTTTGGGAAGCCAAACTCGGGCATAAGATTGATTACAATGGAACCGGCGCGGAAGACAGGGGGTACAGTTATGCCGCTTCTGATAAGGTAATCACTGTTTTTAAAAACAATGACGGAAGCATTATCTGGACTAAACCCTTTTCAGAGGTAGCCCCAAAACTTAAAAAAGTGGATGAACTGATCCCTTTCTGGGAATCGAACACCATTTTTCTGTTCGAAAGAAAAGGCGGCAAAGACCAGATTGCCTGTATCGACATGGAAAACGGAGCTTTGCTCTGGAATACGGAGAAATACCAGAACATTACAGAGGACGTGGTGATTTATATCCCCGAAGAGGAGAGCTTCGCTATATCACTGAAAGAAGAACTTGTTTTCATTAAGGCCAAAACAGGGGAGGAGTTGTGGAGCACAACCAAGTTTTCAGGTGTGGTAGGCCAGTATGTATATAACTCTGCCGACCGGACTATGGTGATGGTGAACTTTGAGCCCAGGGGTTTGATAGCTTTCTTTAAGGGTTTTAAGAACCAGATTGCCAGGATCAACATGCAGAACGGAGAAATTTTATGGGAAAATGTATATATCGGAAGGGCTGACAGAAAGGTCATCACCAAAGAGTTTGTTTACGATTTAAGCGTGGTTTCCGATAAAGTCTTTTTAAGGCTGAATGGTATGCAGGTATATGATTACAACACGGGAGCCAGCCTTTGGTCGGCAGCCTTTGACTTTACCCCTGACGGAGTGGTGCCCAAACCTTCCGGAACAGTCCACAAATTCGGAGCCTATGGAGCTGTTGCCCCGCCTTTCATCGTGGGTGATGATATCTATGTGCTCGACATGACCAACAAAAAGAACCAGTTTGTTAAAAAGTATGATATGAACTCGGGTAGGCTCATCTGGACATCAAAGGAAATCAGTGGAGCGCGTGTGATTCCCGGGATGAAAGTGGTGGGAGATAAAGTGGCCCTGCAAATAGGCGGAAGAGTGGAAACGCAATATTACCGTACCTATAAAAGCGGCGATCAGATAGTCACCGAATGGGGAGTCGCTTTCCCGGAAGTAAAACCCTTTGGGGTGCAGGCTTTCAATACCAGCGACGGAAGCCTTGCATGGGAATCGGAAAAGTTTAAAAAGGGCATTACAAACTCCATCTCTTTTGACAATTACTATATTGTGTGCAGTGGTAAGGCCCTGTATTCTATGGACGTAAATACCGGTGAAGAAAAATATGAAGTCGAGGTTGCAAAAGGCGGAGTCGGACAGGCCAGCCTGATCATGGCATACAAAGATGACGTGGTTGTGGTCATCGGCGAAAAAGGCGTTTCTACCTTCAGTGCGGTAAATGGAGACCTGATCTGCAGCGGAAAATATAAATCATCAAGCCTTGAAGACCGTGTGGATGATATTGTGATTATGAAAACAGAAAAAGCCGATATTGCCGCTTTTGACCTCAACAATTGCAGCTACAAGGAGTTTAAGGCCAAAACAGGCGCTTCAACAACCCTCTCTTTAGACGGCAAGTATGTTTATGTGTATGAAAACAAAGTGGTGTCAAAGGTAAAAACACGATAAGGTGGTCTGACAATCCGGAGTAAGAGGTGTTTCATAAGTTGAATTTACCACAAAGTTCTTTGTGGTAAATTTTTTTATTTGAATTATGGCAGGCCTCAGTTTATAAGCTTTCTGAAATCCGAACCGCCTGGATTCTGGAACACCAGGAGTCCGAATTCAGGTATTACCGCAAGAATATGATCAAAAATATCCGATTGCAGATCCTCATACTTTGCCCATTCCTGAACTTTACTGAACACATAAATCTCCATTGGAATCCCCTTCTCGGAAGGTTCAAGCTGCCTGACCAGGAAAGTCATTTCATGATGAACAAGGGGGTGGTTTAATAAGTAACCTCTCAGGTAGGCCCTGAAAACACCAAGATTGGTTTGCCTCCGGCCGTTCACCAGCACCGAATCATCAATGTTTCTCTCTTTGTTGTATTGATTCAATTCCTTCTCCTTCTCCTCCACATATTCCTTCACATATTCTATTTTCTTGAACTTTGCCAGCATTTCTTCATTACAGAACCTCACGCTTTTCATATCAAGAAATATTGACCTCTTGATCCTCCTGCCCCCCGACTCTTCCATCCCCCTCCAGTTTTTAAAGGAGCTTTCAATCAGGGAATATGTGGGTATGGTGGAGATGGTCTTATCCCAGTTTTGCACCTTCACCGTGGTCAGTGCAATGTCAATCACCGTGCCGTCGGCATCGTATTTTGGCATGGTGATCCAGTCTCCGGGCTGAAGCATGTTGTTGGCTGAGAGTTGAAGTCCGCCGACAAAACCCAATATGGGATCTTTGAATATCAGCAGCAGCACTGCCGAAAAGGCGCCGAGTCCGCCAAGAAGTCCCAATGGATTTTTGCCGAAAAGGTGGGCGATGATCACAATGGCCCCTATCAGGTATATGATGATTTTAGCTATTTGCAGATATCCCTTGATCGGTTTTTTCCTGGATATCGAAAAATCCTGGTAGATATCCGCGATGGCATTCAGAAACGATGACACCACCATCAGCATAACAAAGATCATGTATATTATGCACAAATTCTGGATCAAACCCGATGATTTGGGATAATCAACAAGTATTTGAGGTGTGAGAATGAAAATGAGATAAGCGGGTAAAAAATAGGCCAATCTGCTGAAAAATTTGTTATCCCTCAGTGCATCATCCCATTTTGTGGGTGACTTTTTCGTTATTTCATTAACAATCCTGACGATAATGATTTTGGTGATATAATAGGCAACAACACTACCGGCGATAAGAATAATGAAAGTGGAATAATCGGTCAGTATTTGTGCATTGCTTTCCGAAACCCCTTTTCCCTTCAGCCATTCGAAAAGGAAAGAATGTATTTGCTTTAACATAACAGGGAATTATAACGATTTGATGTTTGATTCTTACAGTTTTTTGTTTTTTTGAATTTCCTGAATAAATTTTTCCTTGAGCCTTCCTGCCTTCGACAGAGAAATTTCTTCATCAAAAATACGCACAAGATCAACGAGGCAATCTCTCATGTATAATGTGCCCAAAGCTGCATCGAACTTGTTCTCTTCGGTATTGCGTTTTATGTTGACGACCATTGTTTCAAACTGCTCCCATGGTAATTCTGCCGGGATGACAAAATAGTAAATCCTGGGATCTTTCAAATCCAGGTAAGTCCCCTGCGACAATGTTTTCAGTTCAAAATACTTCCTCACTTTGATGATGCTTTCAAAAGGCTCCGTTTTTCTGTATTTCTGAAATTGAATCCCGATGCTTTTGAAATGTTCTGTGAGCTCGGGAAGATCGTTGTAATCTTCCATATATTTAATGCGTATGCAGGGGGCAATCTGATTCATATAGCCTACTTCGCCGGGCGTAGCGTGAAAAACCTTCCTGAAAAGTTTTTTTGCATTGTGGTATGCCCTCACAATCTGTTCGTCACTGTGGCTATCGCGTGTCAGCAGAAACAGTGACCTGGGATTCAGCGACCCGCTGTCGGGAATGGTTTTATGATAATATCCCGGAAAGGGGAATTGTGTTTCAAGGACCAATGCACCGTTGCAGAATTCTTCCTCAAGGCTCCCCAGGGTTTCCTTTTTCGAAATAGTGCCTGTTGTTTCTATGAGTTTTG
>JAFGME010000147.1 GCA_016927695.1 Bacteroidales bacterium | reverse complement strand
TAGCGGCAATAATGTTGAATGTACCGCCCGTAATGGTGATATTGCCCTTGAGCTGTGGATTGCTCCCATAATTTCCCAGGGTGATCGCGCCGCCATTCGTCACGTAAAAATCGCCGGTAACACCATTATCGATAAGGCTGGTAGCAGTAAAACTTCCGTTCAAGGCATCCAGCGCACCGGCGGTCCAGTCATACTCGCTGCAGACAACGGTTTTGCCAATGGGGCCGTCAGCAATTCTTAAAGCTCCTCCCAAAGGTTTATCCACCTCCAGGGTATAAAAAGTTTCATTGTCGTAACAATGCTGGTGATAATTACCACCATTAAACACCACGCGGCTTGTGCCCTCAACAAAACCTGTTGTGCCCACATTATTTTCCCAGTGTCCCCCAACTTTGATGATACTGTTTCCCGCATTAAAAATACCTGAGTCAATATGCAGATCGCCCTTCACGTTGATGGTATTTGTATAGGTATTGATGATACTAACTGTACCCGTTTGACTGAATACCAGGTGATTGAAATAGTCGTTCGTGTTGGGTTTGATGGACTGACCGGCGCCATCAAGTTTGAAGGCTGCCGCGTTGCATTGTGTGGTTCCATCACTGATCAGGTCTCCGGCCAGGATCACATCCACACCGCCATCGGAAACAAACTTGCCATTGGCAAAAACCTTCAGGTCGCCCCAGATGTAAAGCGGTTCAGTTGACAGGTCGCTGAAGCCGATCTGGGCGCCGGAAGTTTTGGTAACATAGATATGATTAAAACTGCTGGTTGCGGAATAATTCCTGATCCATTTGTTGGTGGTTCCCTGGAAATCGACTTTACCATTGTTCAACTGGGCATTTGATCCGCTGTTGAAGTTCCAGTGGCCGCTGACTTCAATTGCTGCATCCGCAGTGATACCGGCCTGCGATCCCGATTCCCAGACCACATCCCCAAGAACAGAAAGTATATCGGCAGCGGCAGTCATGGCCAGTGTCCCGGTAACGGTCATGTTGCCGTTGGCTGTCAGGTTTGCTCCTGAAATTGTCAGTGTTCCATTAATATCCAGGTTGTTGCATTCCCACACTCCTGCATCGATCACCGGCATATTGGGCGCTGAGACCGGAATGACTACGTTGGTAGCTGCATTGGGAACAAGTCCGTCGTCCCAGTTATCGCCGGTGTACCAGTTGGTCGAAACGGCGCCTGTCCAGAGGCCGGGCTGGGTTACGGTCCAGTCAATACGGTTGTACGGGTCATTTTCATAGGCAGCTCCGGAATAATCTCCGTAAGAATCCTTGAATTCAAGCGATCCGATGTTTACCGATTTATAGACGTTATAGCCGGTGGCGGGTCCCAGGAATTCCACATTGCGGAGCAGGAGGTCCTGCGAATTATCAATCCTCAGCATACCGGTTGAAGTATAACGGAATTTACAATAATTGAATGGATAGAGAGGGTCAATGGTAGCGCCGGAGAATACCCTGAGAGGGTTGACGTAGTAAAATGACGCCCGGTTTGCTGCAATGGTTGCACCACTGTTTACATGGATGATATAATTCCCGGAAGAGCCGTTCCGGGTGATAACCGGCTCATTCCCGGAAGTGCCGATAACTTTTAGCAAACCACCCGAATACACGGTGATGTTTTTGTTGCTGGCAATTTTTAATTGTGAATTCAAATCAAGCCAAAAGGTGCCCCCCGCGTTTACAGCAATATTTCCGCTGGTAGTAAGCACTTTATTATTGACCTGAAATATTCCTTCATCAATTAATAACAGGCCATTTATGGTTGCATCGGTTGAAAGTGTAACCGTTTTGGTTGTCTGTTTATTGATGGTAACATCGTTCAGGCTTCCGGCGGTCATGCTTAGCAGGACATCGTTCGAACCGGCCAGTTCAATCAGTCCGGCAGCCGGATTAAAGTCGCTCCGCGTACAGGCAAAGTTTCCTGCTGTTTTAATGGCGCCTCCGGTAATGTTATGGCTGAAACTGTAAGTCGCATCTGTTTTGATGAGCATCCCCTGATCAATAAAATCAATGGTTCCTCCCGACATGGTGATGGATGCATTGCCTCCCGATGGCCACCAGCTTGGGTTCACACCGCCATACACGTTGAAGTTTCCGCCGTAGATGTAAAGATTTCCTTTGAGGTCGATATTGCCTGTGAGGTTCGTAAGATTGATCGTACAACCCGCATTAAGATAAAAGTTGCCGGCGATGCCATTGTCAAGTAACTGGTTGGTGACAGTGAAAGCGCCGTTGTTCAGCACATCAATGGCTCCGGCGGTCCAGTCGTATTTTGAACAGGTTACATTGCTTCCGTTTACCCGCAGTGCGCCACCAACAGTTTTGTTAATTTCGAGGGTTGAAAATGTTTCATCAGAGCAATACTGATGATAATTTCCCCCGTTGAAGATCACGCGGCCTGTTCCCTGTTCAAAGGCATCGGGTCCGGCTGTATTGGTCCAGTCGCCAAATAGCGCAATCGTATTGTTCTGCGGGTTCAGCACTCCGGCCTGAATATTCATTGAACCTTTCAACTGCATGAGGTAGGTGGTTGAGATGGTCGCTGTTCCTCCGGTGTTGATCCTTACCGAATTAAAATAGTCATTTGTATTGATCTGAATATCCTGTGTCCCGGAAGTTTTCTCAAGGCTCAGGGTTCCTGAATTGAGATAAATATTTCCCGAATTGACCAGATTTCCTTTTAAGATGGTGGTTATGGAAGAGGCGCAATTAAAAACGGAAGCCGAACCGATGTTCAGGGTTCCGTTGATGTTCATGGTAGCGGAGGATGAAGCGTTGATATAAACGGTGGCCCCACCTGTTTTCGACAGGGTCATGCTGTTGAAACTGCTGGATGAACTGTAATTGTAGATATTTGAGTTGGCGGCTCCTGTAAACGTGAGGCTGCAAAGTCCCAGGTTAATGGCAGAACCGCTTGCAAAGGTCCAGTTGCCATTCACTTCACATCGTGCACCGTACAAAGGCTCAATGGTGGATGTTGAGTTCCAGACTATGTTGAGGGCGACCAGTTTCCCGGTAATCGTTGGCGAGATACCATATCCGCCGATGGATAAAGCGCCGTTGAAAGTTGCCGTTCCTGACACCGTCAGAAGCCCGCTGTTGCTGTTCGTTCCTTTTATTGATAAGGTTGCTCCTGAATCTACCGTCAGGTTTTTGCAAACAGCATTGGTAATTCCGCTGATCAACGGCTGATTGGCCGGTGATGAGGGAATGGTAACATTGTCGGCAGTGGTCGGAACCCCTGAGGGATTCCAGTTTGTGGAAACATTCCAGGCTGTGCTGGTGGAACCGGTCCAGGTTTTCTGGGCATTTACTGTCAATGCCAATGCTAATAGGAGAATTGTAAAAAGCAGGGTGGATTTCATTTGTCTCTGTTTAATGTTGAACTTTTATAAAAAACAGGGCCAAAGTAAATCAATAGCATAATGTCAAAAAAGGATATCTTATCTGTTGGAGGGAAATCCGGGACAGTTGACGGGATATTATTATCTGTTGGTTTTTTAGGCCTTAGGGGGTTGAAAGAGGGCGTTAAGCAAAGCCTCTTTTCTGTTTCTTGAGACCCTGAGCCTGCTGCCATTGCTTAGGATCACCTCCCCTCCTTCGCCGCGCAGGTATTCGCTTATATGATTGATGTTGACCAGGTGTGAATGGTGTATCCTTACGAAACCTGTGGCAGGGAGCATGGAGGCAATATCTTTCAGGGTGCGGCTGACCATAAGGTTTTTTTCCCCTGTAAGGTGCAGCCTGGTGTAATTGCCATCCGATTCGCAATAGAGGATGGAATCGAAATCGAGCATCGCTATCCTGCCCTCCACGGGAAAGGCAAGCCTGCTCCTTTTCAGGCCGGCGCCACCGAGGTTGTGGAGTATCTCGTCCATCCGGTTCATGCTGAATGTCTTTTCCATGCTTATCTTCGCCTTTTCAACGGCTTTCACCAGCTCTTCCGGTTCAATAGGCTTAACCAGATAGTCAATGGCATTTACCTTGAATGCCTTGATAGCGTATTGGTTGTAGGCCGTTGTGAAAATGATCTCAAAACCCCTGAATGTGACCGATTGCAACAGCTCGAAACCATTCATCCGCGGCATGGCAATATCCAGAAAGACCAGATTGGGGTGCAATGTGTCGATCATTTCGACGCCCTCTTCCGGTGAGCCGGCTACTCCGGCAATGACCACGCCCGGACAGAACTTCCGGATCAGTATCTGTGTCGATTCACGGCTGTGCTTTTCATCATCTATGATAACTGCTTTGATGACCATGATTTTTTAGATTTCATAATAAATAGTAACACGTGTTCCCAGCGGTTCATTCAGATCATTCACCAGGTCGGTGATATCATAATCCGACCTCTTTCCCCGCACGCTTTCGAGCATCGTAAAACGTTCGCTTGTGATCTTCAGGCCATACGACTTGTTTTCAGTGGCATTGGCCAGGTTATTAGACCTTTCCTGCTTTTTCCGTCCCACACCATTGTCTTCGATAACGATTTTCAATATTCCGTCTTCCCTGATGATCGACAGGGACAGCAACCGGTCATTGTCCTTTGGCATCAGGCCGTGCCATATAGCGTTTTCCACAAAGGGCTGGATCGTCATCGGCTGGATCATAATCCTGTCCATCTCAACCCCTTCCTCAATTCTTTCCCTGTATTCAAAACTGTTGTCATACCTCATCTGCTCAAATTCGATGTAAATCCTGAGAGTCTCCATTTCTTCAGCCAGTGTGATCAGGTTTTGCCTGGAATTCTGCAGTATCAGCCTCAACAGTTTTGAAAATTTGGTGATATAGCCGGTGGCATTGTCAAACTCCTCCTTCAGAACATAACAGCGGATACTGTTCAGGCTGTTGAACAGGAAATGAGGGTTCATCTGCGACCTGAGGGCTTTCAGTTCCAGCTCACTGATCTTCCTGTTGTAGGTTGATTTCAATTCCTCCTGCTTCCTCACCTGCTTCATCCTGTACCTGTGTATCAGCCATAAGACCAGCATGAAGGAGATGAATACAATAAGATAAAAGAAAGTGGTTTTATAAAAGGGAATGCCAATATGGAGTTTGAGACCGATCCCGCTATGCCCGTCAGGGCCGTTGGAAGCCCTGAGAAGAAAAGTGTAGTTGCCGCCCGGCAGGTTGGTGTAACTGACATATTTGCGGTTTCCAGCCGATATCCAATGATTATCAAGCCCTTCAAGCATGTATTCGAATACGGTTTCTTCAGGATTGAAAAAGTTAATGGCCCCGTATTCGATCGAGAAGAAATTCTCTCCCGGCCTTAGCTTCACTGTCCGGCCCTCTCCCGGAATCCGTTTCGGGTCAATAATCCTGTCAAAGATTCGGAAAGTTTTGATGAAAGGCTTGATCTCATTTCTGAAAACCATGATGCTGTCAGGGTGAAACCGGTATATGCCGCCTTTTGATGCAATGAACATTTCACCTTTAACGGATACTGTGCTTCTTGAAAGGCGGGAAAGTCCGTATTTTTCATCGAAGAACTCTATCTTTTCCTGTGAAGGAATGATCCGGTTCAATCCTTTGTCGGTAATGACCCAGACATTGCCATCCTGGTCGCAGGCCATGTTTTTTGCCACGACCCCTCCCAATCCCTGTTTCTCAGAATAGGCGGCAACAAAACCGGGCCGGCTGTCAGGGTCGATAACGATGATACCGCTGTTTTCTGTCCCCAGCCAGATGCGGCCGTCGGGAGTGCCGGTTATGGACCGGATCACTTCGGTAGTTACCGGCGCTTCCGGGAAGTCCTTTCCAAATGTCAGGTTTATGAATTTTTCAGATTCTGTATCGAAATACCCGAATTCGGTCATGCCGTACCAAATTCTGCCTTTGTTGTCGGGAAAAACACTGAATACAAAGTTTTGAAAGTAGATGTTGCCTGCATTTTCATCGGGATAGTAATAATTGAAATACTTCCCTTCCCTGATGTTGAGCCTGAAAATCCCGTTGAATGTGGAGCCCAGCCAGATCTCTCCGTCAGGAGAACCACAGCCAGTGATGAAATAGGGAACTTCGGTCTGGGGGGAATCAGGAAAGGATCGTGGGTTAAAATCACGGAAATGACGAATCCCTTCTATTTTCCTGTCCCAGTAATAGAGGTCATAAGCTTCAAGGAACCAGACGGTATCGCCTGTGCAGAAAATATCCACCATGAAATTCATATCTTCGTTGCAAACAGGTTCATAGGAGAAAACTTCATATCTGCCGCTGGCGCTGTTCATCCTGAGAATTTTTCCATCTTCCGGAATAGCGCTGACATACAGAATATCGGGATCAGCGGGATCAAAACAAAGCTCCTGAAGATCGTAAGGAAGTTGTGTTTTACTGAATTGCTGGGCATTGAGGTTGCAATAAAAAACGCCTTTCGAATAGGAGGTGATCCAGAGATAGCCCTGGCTGTCGGTTAAAATATCCGATGGGTTGAAGTTGATGACCTCACCTGTGACCGGATCGGTTAAAAAGCGGAAGGTTTTCGTTTTGATATTGAAAACCGCCACCCCTTTGTGCTCTGCGAGAACCCAGAACTCATTTTTGTTTTTCCACAGGAGTTTGTTGATGTTGTTCCTGAATCCGTTCACCGGCAGCAGAGGTTCGTATTTATACAAGTCAAATTTTCCTGAGGAGGGATCCAGATGGCACAATCCGCCGCCCCATGTGGCCAGCCAGAGTTTCCCGTCATCATCAACCAGGATATCGCGGACAAGGTTTTCTTTGAAAGTAAAAAGTGCAGGATCGGAGGAATTATGAATGGAAAGCTGTATGTGTTTCCATTCCCGTGTAGTGATATCGAATTTCAGGACACCGAGCTGGCTTCCAAACCAGATAATACTGCTGTCGGAGGGATCCTCCTCATAACCCATCAGCGTATTCAGGAACCGGGAAGGCGAGGCGTCTATCTGCTTTGAAGGAAGGTGGTTTTCGAATTTTCCTGTTTTGCGGTCATAGATGTCAATCCCGTAAGCATCGGGCGCAATAACAATATTGCCCTCTGAATTTTCAAAAAGATATTTGATCTTGTTTCTCGACAGGGAACCTGTATCCCCGGGCTGATGAAAATAATGGCGAAACACATCTGTTTCAGGATCCAGGGTGTTGACTCCCCTTCCTGTCCCGATCCAAAACTTGCCGGTATGATCCCGGATGATGCCTTTGATATCGTTGTCGCAGATCGAGCCGGTATCCGACGGGTTATGGCGGTAGGTTATTATCTCGCTGCCATCGAACCTGCAAAGACCGTTTTTGGTGCCGATCCAGATAAAACCGTCCCCGTCTTTGATAACGCACCTCACTTCGCTTGACGATAGGCCTTTTTCTTGGTTCAGCGTGTTGAAAATATACTGAGAGCGGCCTCCCAGAGGAAGGCTTACTGACAGGATCAAAAATAATAAGATTGTTATAATCCTGGAATAAAATAATCCAACCCTTTCCACTAAATTATGCAATACATTTTATTAATCATTACCAGCAAAATCCGGTGAGTAAAAGTAATACAGAATCTTTCATGGAAGACAGATCGGGCTGAAAGTTTTAAAATTGCATTAGGCACAATAGGACACATAGGAAGAAACACATAGAAGATTGGCAAAATCAGGGCAACAAACTTTAAACAATGATAATTTCAGGTTTGCCCTTCACCGGAAGCAGCCAATTTATCCGGTTCGCGCTAAGATGTCCGGCTTGCAGTGGTTTGTTTCGGTGCAGGTGAGAGATTTTTCAAACCGCAACGGATGTAAAGGGTTCGCAAAGGACGCTATCAGGGAGAATGAGGTAAATATTGCGCACCTTGCGAGTTCCTTGCGCACTTTGGGTTTCGAAAAAAACCTGCCTGAGTTTTTTCCAACCGACCAATTCACCTAATCAACAATTTAACAATCAGCAATTTAACCAATTCAACTACTGCGGTACCTGCCCGCCCAGTCCGGTATTTGGTTTCCAGAGCTCGTTCTTGTCGGTGTTGTTTACCTGTCCGTCCATGCTGAAATCACCCTGCAGGTAGCCGTTTGTTCCGGCTTGCGCGGCCCAGACGTCGTTCTTGTCGGAGTTGTTGACCTGGCTGTCGCCATTGCCATCAGAAGCGATCATACCCCAGATACCAGCGGCGATTTCTTTGTGTCCGAGAGAAGTGCCATAAGCCTGGCTGGCACTGCTTGAAAAATCATAACTGTAAACTCCGCCTGCTTGCGAGAGTGGATAAGCTGAGATCACACTAACGTGGTTTCTGTGCCAGATAACAACAAATAATGAATCAGTTATAGGTGAAGTGCTGAATGTAAGATTAGATGAACCATCCATGCCAACCACGGAACCATCTTTAAGCAGGAAAGCTGCCTGTCGTCCAAGAATGGTAGCAGATGTTGCCAGAGTGGCATCTGTGGTGTCACGAAGTTCAACAAGCACCCAGTCGACTACATCGTTATTGGGAATAGCGGCAACCGATTCAGAACCATAATAGTACCACGGTGAATTATCATATGGTTGTGACAATGGTATATAGTTGAAGAAATTCAAATAAGGCAGCATCTCGCTTCCTGTAAAGGGCCCCTGCAGAAATACTTTGCAATTTAGATCTATGAGAAATTCAGTAGAGATAAACTCGAAACAACCTATATCAACAATCCCGGAAATGATTCTCTGATTGCCATCCAGATCGGTCAATGGTAAGTTTAATCCTGTTGTATCAGGGATGCCTGCATCTACACAAGGAGATATACCCTTAAGTTTAAAATTTTCAGTTAT
This sequence comes from Bacteroidales bacterium, assembly GCA_016927695.1. GTDB lineage: Bacteria > Bacteroidota > Bacteroidia > Bacteroidales > JAFGHD01 > JAFGHD01. The sequence continues at coordinate 23,172 of JAFGME010000147.1, read as the reverse complement.
TGTATCCTGGAATTGAGGATAGCTGTTAATACAATTAGCATATATCCCCGTAAAATATGCCCCGGAAGCAATACCAAAATCTGTTGTGTCGCCCTCAATATCACAGTATTGAAAATCCGGGTCAGAGTTATCATCATCAATTCGAATCTGGTTGCCACTTGCCGTTGCTGTATTTCCCCAAAAAATATTGTTGATCAAAACTGGGTTGGAGTTCTGCATTACCCGTAAACCGCCGCCATAGGTCCCTGAATTATTTACTATTGTATTGTTTATAAAAATAGGTGATGCGTTGTAACATCTTATCCCGCCCGCACCCGAAGCCGGGTTATCCGACCAGTTACCAAAGATTAAATTATTTGCAATTGCCGGTGATGATTCATTAAGAAAAATTCCCCCTCCATTCGCTGAAGCATAATTATTTTTAATGACATTATTATAGATAATCGCATTAGATTGATAAATATATAACCCTCCTCCTGCATTGGACGAATTATTATCTATAGTATTATTTCTTACAATTGGTGAGCAATTATTAATATATATTCCGCCTCCGACAATCGCCCCGGGAACCGTATTGTATGAAACGTCAGCATATTCAAGAACGATATCAGATTTGTCAATATAAATTCCTCCACCATGACTCAATGAAGAATTATTCACTATATCCTTAATCCCTGAAATGCTTATTTCATCCGAATTAAGTACATAAACTCCTCCGCCAAAATTTGATGCACTATTATTACTGATCACCATGTTGCTTATTTGAGGGTTTGAATTCTCAGTTATAGCAAGGCCACCACCACTAAACCCGGAATTGCCTGTAATAATAATATCGTTTAACCGTGGATTACTGGATCCATAAATATTAATACCAGCCCCATAGTAGTTTCCTATGTTGCCGGAGATAAGCAAATTTGACATTACAGGACTGGATGTATTCAAAGAAATACCTCCAAGTCCGTTTATTATTTTAAATCCAATGAGTGCAGCAGTCGAATCTTCTCCATCAATAAACCTGACAACCCTGGCAGAATTTGCACCATCAATAATTGTTTGTGAAATAAAAGAGGTATCACCGGTATTAATAAACATTGAACCGACAACAACGCTTTTACCCCTAAAAATGATATTTTCAAAATAAGTTCCTGGTTGAACCAAGACAGTGTCGTCAACCGACGAGGCATCTATTGCAGCCTGAATTGTGGTTACTTCACCGGGCACATCAAAGCGGATAGGCATGGAATCTGCAACAATCAGATCGGTTTTTATCTGGGTGTTTTCATTTAAACCATCAGAAACCGTTAATGATACAGTGAACGTACCCGCCTCAGTATAAGTCCATGATGGATCCTGGTCATTTGAATCAATAATGGTATCCCCATCAAAATCCCATGCCCACGATGCAGGATTGTTGGCAGATAAGTCAGTAAAATAAACTGTTCCTCCATCAGAAATATAGGTGATGTTTGGTTCAAAATCTGCAACAGGTGCAGCGTTAACGGTAATAAAATTGTCAATACTTAGCGTGTCGGCACCATATGGATTCGAGGTAAATAAAGTTACATTGTAACTTCCGGCAGTATAATAGAAAATACTGTCAGGATTTTGTTCAGTTGAAGTTTCGGGTGTCCCGCCTTCAAATGTCCACTGCCAGAATGTAGGAGAGCCGGTTGAAAGGTCGGTGAAGTCTGTTTTACTGTTGATTTGTATGGTATCTTCAGCGGTAAAATCAGCAATAATAGGCTCAGTTGTTGTGAAGGACCAGATATTACAGGCAAAAGCTGTGTCAGTTGCATTATATGGTGTGACTTGCCAATAATATTTTTGGGAAAAATCCAGTAAAATAGGCAGATTATATATTGTGTCGCTTCCAACATTTAGTGAGTTGAAAATATTCGTTGGAGGGTTATCCGTGCCAAAACTCAGTAAATAAGCATCAGCTTCAGGGATACTATTCCAATGCAATGATGTGTCAACAATCACTCCGGTAGATAGGTCATTTGGTGTACAAAGTGTAGCACACAGTAAAGGCTCGGTGCCCCCAATCTCAATTAACCCGCCGTAATATGGTCTTGCACCGTTTATTCCATCAAAGTCCAGGATTTTCTCAAAAGTATTATTTTGTCTGTTATATTTGAATAAAACTCCTAGGTTATTGGCCCCTCCAAAATTTGTCATCCCATAAATCATTCCATTTGATGCCTGCGTTAAGTCTCCATAAGGATAGCTTCCATTGGCTCCATCAAAATTTAACCTATTAAAATAAACCTTGGTTATCGGATTGAACTCAAAAACTACCCCACTACCAAAACTTCCCCCTTCCTTTGTCATGCCATAAAAATTTCCATTTTCAGATTGCAACAACTTACCACATGGATGCCTTCCATTGTTTTGATCAAAATGGAAAATATTTGTATATATGTAGGTATCTAAATCAAATTCAAAAATTACACCATCACCATGATCACCACCATATGCTGTTCCATATAGTTTTCCATTAATAGCCTGAATCAAACTGCCCTGAGGGTTACTGCTATTTGTAGCATATGTTCCAAAATCTACAAGTTTTGTAAACGTTTCTGAAAAAGGATCATATTCAAATAAAACTCCATTACTATAAGCTCCTCCTTGAGGTGTCATACCATATAGCTTATTATTAACCAACAACAGAGAACCAATTGGATGACTGCCATTTGTATAATTATCAAAATACACCTTAGTGCTAAATTCTTGTGATATCGGATCAAATTCAAAAAGCGCCCCATGGCCATTACCTCCAGTATATGTCATACCATAAAACTTTCCATTGTTTGCCTGAACAATATCGCCCTTTGGATTACTTGCTGAATAAATAAAATCGTGTACTTTACGATATACACCTGTACTAAGATTTATTTCAAAAATAACTCCACTGTTGTTTTTACCCCCGTCAACTGTCATCCCAAATATTTTTCCATCGGCCGATCGGGTTAAGCCACCATATGGCTGGATACCTAACCTTGATCCTAAATTTACCTTGGTAATACAACTGTCAAGTAATAAATTATACTCAAATAATGTTCCATAACCACCAGTGCCACCTGTATTTGTCATCCCATAAAAAAACCCGTTACTTGCTTGAAATAAACTGCCCTTTGGAAATTTTCCTGACTCGTTTTCATTAAAATCAAATTTTTTAATATATGCACTTGTTAAAGGGTCATACTCAAAAAGAACTCCTTCATCATTTGCTCCTCCATATGGTGTCAATCCATATAATTTACCATTGGTTGACTGAAATAAACTACCCATCGGAAAGCTGCCGATCGAAGTGCTAAGATTCTTTTCTTTTGAAAAACTTGAAGTTAATGGATTGTACTTAAAAATTACCCCTTCATCAGTGGTGCCTCCTTGGGATGTTAATCCATATAAAAGCCCATCAGATGCAAGTATCATACTCCCGATTGGGTATCTGCCATTGGATGAACCATTAAAATCGATTTTTTTTACGTAGGTATCAGTTATCGGATCGAATTCAAATAGAACACCATAATTATAAGTGCCTCCTTTGTATGACAATCCATAGAGTAATCCGTTCCCTGCCTCAACCAGGCCCCCGCGGGGTTGATTTCCCGCAGTACCGTTGAAATCATGTTTTTTCGTAAATACATTGTTTGCCGGATCGTATTTAAAAATAGTACCTCCGAAGTATGCCCCTCCCGCCATAGTTAATCCCCAAAGCGTTCCATCAGGCATTAGGAGCAAATTTCCGGAGGGATTACATCCGCTATTTGTAAAATCAAAATCAAATAACTTAATATATGTGTTGCTTATCGGATCGTATTCGAATATAACGCCATTGTTATATAATCCGCCTTCAATAGTCATTCCATAAAGCATTCCGTTTCCGGCCTGCATTAAACTGCCTTTAGGACGATAACCCTGAACACTATTATTAAAAGCATACTTCTCTGTATAATTGTCGGTTTCAGGATCATATTCAAATATTACCCCCCCACCATTACCACCATCGCCTTTCCAAGTCATGCCATAAAGCTTTCCATTTGCCGCCTCACATAAATGAGTATACTCTGGATTTGCCCCAGATATAATAATATCGAATGAATAAATTAAAGAATGGTTGGTCCCAACAGAACTCAATCTGAATATTGTGCCATAATCTGAATTACCACCTTCACTTGTCATCCCAAATAACTCAGTCTGGCCATTTGTTTTATTATGGAATACTAATAATAAAAGAAAACCAACCAGGCTCCTACCAAATAACATAGTAATTTTCCTAGTCATAATTACCTTTTTTAATTGTTAAAAATACTGTGAGTCTCCACCTGTGAATTTGTATTTATTAAGTGCAAACTGCAACGACAAAGAAATATAATAATTTACTTTAAATTGACAGAAAGTAATTGTAAACTTTTAAAAGGAGTTGTAAACTTTGAAAAAATATCGGTTTTCAGCGTTAAAAGCCAGTTCAGGTTCAGGAAAACAGTTGTCTGGTTGTCTTCCGGTATTCTTTTGGGGTCATCCCTGTGTGTTTGATGAATACTTTGATAAAAGCGCTGTAAGTGTTGAATCCGCAATGCCGTGCAATCTCGTTGAATTTCATGTCGGTTTCCCGGATCATTTTTTTGGACAGGGGTATCCGCTTGTTGTTGATGTAATCGTTAAAAGAGGTTTTCAGATACTGGGAGAATGCTTTGGAAGTGTATGATGTATTGGAACCAAGATCTTTTGACAGCCGGCTCTGGGTGAGCTGTGTGTCTCTCAGTACTTCTTCGTTTTTCAAATATTCCACTATCTTTTGAGCCAGGCCGGCAATATTGTCGTTTTCGGGGAACTGGATATTTTCGGGGCAGTTTTCCTGCGAATCAACAATGAGATTGAACCTGCCGAGGGAAATATTCTTCTCTTTGGTTTTTCTTTTATAGTAAAGGATCACCAGCAAAATGACCATTAATAAGAGCGCGGCTATCAGTGAAAAAAGTATGGTTGTATTTTGTTTCCTGATCGTAGATGCCCGTTTTTGAAGTTCAAGTTCCTTCAGCGCTATCTCCTTGTCTTTCTTTGCGGTTTCGTATTTCACCTCATAATCTGCATATTTTCTTTTCAAATCCTCCTGAAAAATAGAGTCATGCAGTTTTTCATACTGATCTTTGTACTTGTACGCGTTTTCAAAGTCTCCCGCCATAGCATAGTAATTGCTAAGGTTTTTCAGATTCCCTTCCAGGGATATCCGGTGGTTTAATTCTTCATTTATTTTTTTGGCTTCCAGTATATATTCTATAGCCTTGTTATAGTTTTCAAGTCCGCAATATGCCGCACTGATATTGTTTAAATTAATGGCAACCTGGGATTTATACCCGCTTGACCTGTTGATTTCAAAGGCTTTGACCAGGTATTCCAGGGCTTTGTCATACTCATTCCTGTTATTGAGTATCCTTCCCAAACCGTCATAGGCCCCGGCTTTGTCGCGTGCCGAAATGTTGTTGTTGTTTATTTCCAGCGCTTTCAGATAAAAAAATTCAGCGCTGTCCATTTTTTTCATTAAATAATAGGTCGTTGCAATTCCGTTGTATGTTGAAGGCAGTATTGTGCTGTCACCCGCGTCAATATCCAGTTTCAGGGATTTAAACTTGAATTGGAGGGCTTTGGTATAGTCCTTCAGGTTTGAATAAACAGAGCTAAGATTGTAATAGGAGTCCGATTTATCAGCAGCGGACCCGTTTTTTTCAACTATGCCCAAAGCTTCATAAAAGTAAGCCATCGCACTGTCTAAAGAGCCCATACGTCTGTACGTCAGGCCCATCATATTGTATATGTCGGGTAAATGGGAAGAATCGCTTCTGTTCTTATAATATTGAAGCGCCGGCAACAAGCTTTCTATTGCCCTGGAATAATCGCCTGCATAATAGTAGCAGACACCCCTGTGTTTAATGGATTGTGCTTTCAGGTCTCCGGATTTGATGAACGGAATAACTTTATTATAAATTTCTATGGCTTCCGCTTCCTTGTAATTGGTTGTCAGACTGTCTGCCATGTGTAAAATCTTATGTTGGTATGATGTATCTTTTAGTTGTTCTTCGGAAAGTAAGTTTATGTCAATAACTTCCTGACCTGAAATTGATTTGGTTAACAGCAGAAGAAATGAGAAAAATACAGTGATCCTGAGGTTGCCGGATTTGACTAATCCAATCATGATATTTATTTTAAGTTTTATTTTTCAGTCATCAAAGAAACAACTTTTTTTTGCAGATTTACAGGAAAACCCTAAAGTCCTGGCAGTGGGTTTATACCAGTCCGGATGAAAGATTTTAAACCGCAAAGGACGCTATCAGGGAGAATGAGGTAAATATTGCGAACCTAAAGGCACTTTGCGTTAAAAACAACTTGCCAGTAAGGATTCTGTGTGCCTGTGTGGTAAAACCTTTAAACCACAATAGACACATAGGGCACATAGGAAGAAACACATAGAAGTTAGAACAAATCAGGGCAACAAACTTTAAACAATGATAATTTCAGGTTTGGCCCTCACCGGAAGCAGTTAATTTATCGGGTTCGCGTTAAGATGTCCGGCTTGCAATGGTTTGTGCCTGTGCAGGTGAGAGATTTTTCAAACCGCAACGGACGCAAAGGATTCGCAAAGGACGCAAGATTAAAACGGGTAAACCATTGCGCACTTTGCGATACCTTAGCGGACATTGCGTTTAACAACCCCACCTGATTTTTTTCCAACCGACCAATTCGCCTAATCAACAATTAGGCAATCAGCAATTTAACCATTTTAACTACTGCGGTACCTGCCCACCAAGGCCCGTGTTGGGTTTCCAGATTTCGTTCTTGTCGGTGTTGTTCACCTGTCCGTCCATGCTGAAATCACCCTGCAGGTAGCCGTTTGTTCCGGCTTGCGCGGCCCAGACATCGTTCTTGTCGGAGTTGTTGATCTGCCCGTCGGAGTTGCCGTCGGCTGCTATCATTCCCCATATGCCCGGAGCCAGCTCCTTGTGTGCCTGCACGCCGCCATAGGCCTGTCCGCTGCCGGTGGTGAAATCGTAGGTGTGGATGCCTCCGGTTTCCGTGAGCGGGGCAGACGACATGATGGCTATTGAGTTGCGGTGCCAGACCACGGCGAAGAGGGATTGCTGAATGCTTACATTGTCAAATTGTAAAACACTTTGGCCGTCTGCGCCGACAATGGTTCCATCCCTGAGCAGGAAGGCCGCTTTCACTGCCACGGTTTGCTGGCCGGTAGCCTGCGATGCGGTTGCGGCATCCCTGAGTTCAACAAGTACCCAATCCACTACATTGGAATTTGGTATGGCAGCAACATTCTCGGTGCCTGTGTAGTTCCAGGGTGCGGTGTTGTAAGGCTGGGTGAAAGGCAGCTGGCCTCCTGCATTCAGGGTGGAACTCATTTCTGATCCGTTGAAAGGCCCTTCGAGGAAGACTTTTACGTCAACCGACAACTGGTTGCCCGAAGGGGTATATTCATAGCAGCCCATATCAATGATGCCATCCTGGATCCTCAGGTTGCCGGCCAGGTCGAACTCCGGGAGGTTCAGGGATGTGGTATCAGGATTGCCGGTATTGATGCAGGGCGAGATGGCAGTGAGCTGAAAATCTTCATTCGGGAGATCCGCGAAAAGCGGGTCATCCTCTATACATGAATAATAGGCCCCCGTGAACAATGTGCCCGGCTCCTTTCCGAAGCCTGCAACTCCGTCCTGCACGTCGCAGAACATGAAAGCGGGGTCGGAGGTGTCATCGTCGAGCCTCACCTGGTTGCCGCTGACCGTGGCGGTGTTACCCCAGATGATATTGTTGATAAGGACGGGGTCGGAGTTGCCCATTACGCGCAAGCCTCCGCCATAGGCTCCGGTATTGTTCACAATGGTATTGCTGATCATGGTTGGCGAGGCATTGCTGTTGCACCTTATGCCACCAGCGCCTGAAGTTTGGTTGTCTGACCAGTTGCCTGATATAAGGTTACCTATGATTTGTGGACTGCAATTATGAATGTAAATGCCTCCGCCATTCGTGTATGCGTAGTTGTTCGTGATCTCATTGTTTTCAATTAATGCAGAGGTTGAAAATAAGTATAGTCCTGCACCGGCAGAAGCGGTGTTTCCTGTAATAGCTGATTCTTTAATAATAGGATTACCACTTGAAATGTACAAACCTCCGCCTGCTTGTGCTGCATTGTTGGTTACTTTTATATTTGATAATACAGGATGTGCGCCGGAGATGTGGATGCCTCCACCATTGCCTGTGGTTTGATTGCCTGTGATTTTAATATGTGTGACTTTTGCGCTTGAACTGCTAAGCTGCAAACCGCCACCCAGTATGTAGCTTCCGTTGGTAAAGGTAAACCCGGACAATTCAGCCGTTTCTCCCTGATAACTGAGCTGAAAGACGGATCCATTTTCCCCGCCATCGACTATTGTTTGTGAGATATAGCTTGTGTCACCGGTGAAAAGGATCAGGGAAGCGATCACGATATCTTTGTTCTGACACATTACATTTTCGTAGTATGTCCCCGGCTGGACAAGTACGGTATCCCCGTCATATGCACCATCTACGGCGCCCTGTATGGTCCAGATATCTCCCGGAACATTGATGAGCAGAGGTTCGGACTGTACAGTGATATAATCTGTTTTGGTTAAGGTGCTGCTGTTTACCCCATCGCCTGCTGTGAGTGTCACAGAATAAGTACCTGCAGAGTTGTAGGTGAAGGATGGATTCTGATCCCAGGAATCTGCCGTGCCGTCGCCGTCGAGGTCCCATTCCCACGCGTTGACAGTGCCAGTGGAGAGGTCGGTGAAATGGATGGTGCCACCATCGGAAATATGGGTGATCCCGGCTTCAAAGTCAGCCTGCGGAGGGCCTTTGATCTCAACCTTAACAGAATAGGAGGGATCCGATTCGCCATTGTTGAAAACAGCAGTCGCATAATAGGTGTAGTTTCCCGCGGGAAGCCCTGTTTCAATGTATTGGCTGGAAGGCGACAATCCCATGTTCACACCGTCCTTGTACACGTTGAACCCTAACAATGTCTCGCTGTTGTTTTTAGCTGATAAGATTTCTCTGAATTGGATGTCGTCAATATAGTATTTGGGTGTCTCCCCGTTTTCCGCTCCCGCCCAGAAGTCGAAACCGCCAAGCTGCAGGGAGCCTCCGGTGGTGTTTTGTGAATAACTGAAGGGCCATTCCCTGATGAGGTAGCCATCGACATACAGGCGGGTCAGGTCGCTGTCGAGGTCGATAATCTGAACCACTTCAAACCATGCATCCTTCGGATAGGTGAAATTCAGCACCCCGCCATACTCGAGGTCAAACCGGGCGGTGCCATCCTCAAAGAAAAATATCTGCTCCCCGAATTCGGTTCCCGGCGTTTCGTATTTCTGAAGGTTGAAATATCCGCTAAAACCGGTGGGAATGTACATGTTAAAGCTGAACTGGTAACGCCCTGCTGTTTTGTTCCCGAATTTCAGCACGACATCGGTAGTCCCTTCTATTACTATGGATTGGGAACCGCTGTTTGCCAGTGCATCTGTCACGGGCGCATCCTCGCCGCCTCCCGGCTGGTTGCTCCAGGTGGTCCACCAGGCGGGATTCTGAACGGCAATAAAATCGCCGGTTGAATAGGATTCGAAGTCATCAAGGTACAACGGATTTGAGAGATAATCCCAGTCAAGCTGGAGATCGAAGTAGTTCAGGATGGAAGCTTCGAGGTTGAGAGGGTAAACAGCAGAGGGGTCAATATAAACCGAAACCGTGTCGGAAGGAGCTGATTCGCCTTCATCGTAAAGCGCTGTTACAAAGTAGTCATGGCTGCCGGGGTCTATCCCGGAATCGGTATATTCGGAGTTAGAAACATTGTCGATGAACTGGTTATCCCTGTAAACATTATAACTCTGCAAGGTTTTGCTTTTGCCTGTAAAGAACCAGTTAAAAGCGGAGGACAGCAGATTTTCAATATCGGCCTGGTTTGTGATTGCTGCAATTGGAATTGTGGAAAACGCAGTTTTAAAGTTAGCACCAATGAATTGGCAGGCGGCATTTCCAGTTGGCGTAGGGCTTGTCACTTCCAGCAGGTTTTGTTGGAGGGCAGTTATCTTGTCAATAAATAACCCATCTTTTGCTGAGTATATGTCTCTGACATCAAAAACGGCACCTTCAGCAAATGATCCGGTCACTCCATTAATCATTGCTGTTGCAGGAGAGTTAATATTCCAGTATTCCTGTGATACGGCAGAAATGCCCAGATAGTCATAAGGAAAATATCCCGGATAAAAATTATTCCAGTATTGCCACCAGTCATAGAGATAATCCTGGGAAGACAGAAAGAGATTGCCACCATTTTCGAGATAGGCAACAAGATTGTCCAGATCATTCTGGGACATCGTCTGGTGGTTTTCCCAGGCCTCTCCTGTGAACCAGAATATCAAGTCAAACAATTGCATGAAAGCCAGATCAGGTCCATCCTGTGTCAGGTCTGTTACTTCATAATAATAATATTCAACATTCAGGTTATCGAATGCAGGTTTCAGGTATTGCCAGTCATCATTGAATCCTAAATCTTTACTTCCATCTCTGTCAACACATAATATTTTGTTAACAGGTGCGAATTCCGGGGCCAGCCAGTCGAGTTGGACATCGAGAAAATTTTGGGTAGATGCCTGCAGGTATTGAGGTGGGTTTAAATAAATAGTGGTAAATGACCAGGTTTCGCAGCCTGAAGCGCTTCCATTTGTATTGTAAGGTACAACCTGCCAGAAATATTGTGTCAAGTTGGATAAGTCTGTCTGTGGGTCATACAGTGTTGAATTTCCCATATCAAGGCCATTTTCGATGTTTGTTGGAGGATTGTCGGTGCCGAGATAGAGGTAATATCCTGTAGCGCCGGGGGAGACTTCCCATTCCAGATTGGTTTTCAGGCTGACATCTGAAGCTCCGTTCCAAGGAGAAACGGGTAAAGTGCACGGCAGGTAGCCGCTGCCGTCATACAGCCAGATGTCGTCGATATTCCAGTTATTGAATAAATCGTGGTTCCCTGAAATAGTGAAAGAAATCCAGGTTTCGTTACCCAGGTTCTGGGTTACCGGTACGGAAACAGTTTCAGGCCCGATGTTGCCAATCCCCGACATAGCGTACCACGACCCAGATGTCCAGTTAACCCCATCGCTGCTGGATTCTATGTATGCCAAAAGCCCAAAGCCGGAAGAAGAAGAAAAGTAATGGCTGAACTCCACGATTAATTCCGATATACCTGAAGTATTGATTTTCGGAGTGATAAGCCTGGATATTCCGGTACCATTGTTGGAGTGGGCAACCATTTCATAAGGAGAACCGCCCGCAGCAGAACTATTTTCACATGTCCAGACAGGAGGCAAACCGGAAAGGCTGTCCTGCGTCCATCCGGCCGGAATAGTGCATCCGGAGAAGGTCTGATACAATGGAAGTTCATAACGCGTTTCAGTGGTAAAAGACCATGTAGCGCAACTTTCGAGGGTGTCATGAGCATTGTATGGCCTGACCTGCCAGTAATAGGCCGTGTTGTATTCCAGCGGTGATAATGGCGTGTAGGTGGTGTCAGGACCTGCGTCAAAACCGGAAAGCAGGTTGCCGGGAGGGTTATCGGTTCCGAAATACAAAAGGTATCCGTCGGCATTATTGTCTGAAGTCCATGCAAGGTGTGAATCCAGACTGGTTTCAATGGATAGGTCGGGAGGTGAAATTGCCTGCAGACAGTTCAGCGTTCTGTTCAGGAAAAGATGGATGCCTCCGTTATTCTCACCGACTACCAAATCCATATCGTTGTCGCTGTCGATATCAACGACAAAAGGTGCAACTCCTGATATATAGATATCTGCATATGTGTCGGTGATCAGGTTGAAATCCTCTGACCCTGTTCCCGATTGTCTGTAATGAATTATATGTTCCAGATCGCCCACGAACAGGTCAAGCAGGTTATCCTGATCTATATCGTTTATATGCGGGGTATTTAGAGGGCCAAGGTCTGCCAGGTCGAAATTGTTTGTGATCAGGACAAAACCGGTGGAATTTGGCGCTGATTGCTCATAACGGCTGATGGAGACACCGAATTTGCCAACCAGCAAATCAAGCAATCCGTCGTTGTCGATGTCGCCAAAGGTCGGACTTGAGTTGCCTCCCACATCTATGTTGTTAAAATAATGAGTAACAAGCGTGAAGGAGTATGATCCGTATGAATCCTGCGTGTAATGGGATAACCTGCCATCCTGGCGTCCGATTACAAGATCCAGTAGCCCGTCGCTCTCAAAATCGTCAAATACAGGAGTTGCATTTTCATCATTTAATATTGAGCTGAAAGGAGAATCAACATAAGTAAATTCTGTACTTCCGGTACTTGTTTGTTCAAACAAAAACAAACGGCCTCCACCATTTCCTATCAACATATCAAGAAGGCCGTCATGGTCAATATCGGTTATTGCCGGCTTTGAGCTGGAATAAACATCCATTCCGATAAAAAATCGTGACCTGAGGTCAAATGCCGTTGAAGCCGGAGAACTTTGTTCATAGTGATACTGAATGGAACTGTAACTTCCCGCTATCAGGTCAAGCAAACCGTCGTTGTCGATATCACAGACAGTAGGCATAGTGTTCGGATCTTTGATCAGGCTGTTGAACGTCGCAGAGAAATAGTTAAAGGTCAGGGCATTAACCGCAGTTTGTTCGAAATGCCTGATGACCCCTTCTGACGCGACAGTACCACCAACCAGCATATCAATCAGCCCATCGTTATCGAGATCGGTAAAAAACGTGTTCGAGTTATTGGGGATGCTCAGGCCGGAGAATGTTCCGGGCACAAGCTGGAAACTGTATGAGTTGGCAGACACCTGTTCGTAATGCAGAAGAGACTGGTTAAGGCCGACCACCAGGTCCAATAGCCCGTCCCCGTCCAGGTCGGTTATTGCAGGTTTTGCACTGCTTTCGGCTATCCCGTTGAAAGTTTCGCTGATCAGGGTAAAATCAAACGAATTCTGGGCAGATTGCTCATAGTGAAGGATGCCGGAACTATTCTTGCCCACGAGCATATCCAGCAGGCCGTCCCCGTCGATATCATAAAAGGTTTGTACTCCATAGAGGGAGTTTTGAGGGTAGGAAATGAAGGAGGAGTCAGATAAAATGAACGACTCTGAATTGGGCGCTTCCTGAATGAAGTGAACAAGATGATATGTATCAATGCCTCTTGTAACCAAATCAAGCAGGCCATCGTTGTTCAGGTCGGTAAAGGTGGCTGCACCGTTGGCAATGTCGCCGGTTCCCCAGAAGTCATCTTTGATTTCTTCAAATACCTGTGCTGAAGAAGGGGTAAAGATCAGCGCCATTAATACAGCAGCCATTGTTTTTAAAAGAGGGAGTAAAAATCTTTTCGTCTTCATAATCCGATTTATTAAGTTATTGTAATTACCTTGTTGATTGTAACTGGAATAATATTCTATGCAAGTTTAATTCAACCGGGCAAGCATGAAAAACCCCGGTGATACATCAGGTGATCCGGGTGATAAACATGTGGATAAGGGTGAAGAAGAAAATACGCGGGACTTACGTGGAATCCGGTTATTCGTGGTAAAAGCTGTGAAGCACCCTATGGACTTCTTCACTGTATTGAGGTCCTATTTTGAATTCCAGGTCATTGACCCTGAATGAGGAATGGTTTGCCTTGCCTTCTATTTTTTTCAGGTTCACGATCTTGTGGGCGCTTATCCTCGCGAAATGGAATGGCAGCAATTCCTTTGCCTTGGCCAGCGAGGTTTTTAAAAATCCCTTTGCCCCGGCTGTATGGAAAATAATATAATTTCTTTTTTCGGTATCGGTTTCGATAAAGAGGATATCTTCAAACCTGAGCAGCGCTTTCTTGAGTGTATCATGGCTTTCGTCCCGTATGTCCCTGTAATAGTCTGTGTAAACAAAAATTCCTTCCCTTTCCGAAAATTTCAAAGGATTGTTTTGTGCAACGGCCATCTTTACCGATACCAGCAACTGTTCCTTGTCTATTCGCGGTTTGGTCTTGATAAGGAATGTGCCGGGATTAGTCCGGCGGGCGCGGTTTACGGTCACCTCATCCGAATAGGCCGAAAGATATATGAAAGGAATTTTATAGGTCGAGTAAATCTCCTCTCCCAGGTCGATGCCGTCCTTTTCTCCCTGCAGGTTGATGTCGAGCAGCGCGATGTCGGGAAGGTTCTCTTTCATCCAGGCAATGGCCTCATTATATGTCTTGATATACGGGCTTACAATGAATCCTTTATCAGTGAAGAACGACGCCAGCTCGTCAAAAATGATCCATTCGTCTTCAACTATTATGATGTGTTTTCCTTCCATGATGCCTTTCTGTTATTTCAATTATTTCTTGTCAGGGGTATTTCAATCTCAATATTAGCCCCGCCATTATTGTAAGTTCTTATAACGCCGTTTAACTGGCGGGCAAGACTTTTCACCAGCTTCAGCCCGTATGAAGGGCTTTTTTCAGGACTGAAACCTTCGGGAAATCCCTTGCCGTTGTCAGATACCTTTAGAATTAAACGATCATCGCTTTGTTTCACGGAGAGTGTGATCCTGGCTTTTTCCTCTCCTGAAGGCCCGTGCCTGAAAGCGTTGGTGAGCAGTTCATTGATGATCAGGCCAAGGGGTACCGCCATGCCAAAACCCGCTTCTGCCTTGCTGTCGATGGACCGGACCAATTCTGCGCGGTTGTCGTTCAATGATGCTTCGATGTTGTCGCAAACAGGGCCAAGATACTCTTTCAGGTTGATGCTTGCGACATTCCTGCCGAGGTAGAGCAGCGAATGGACCTCTGCCATACTTGATACCCGGTTTGTAAGGCTTTTCAGGCTTTCTTTTCCCTTATTGTCCTCCACGGTTTCTTCTGCCACTTCAACGAGCCTCCTGATTATGGCCAGGTTGTTTTTTACCCTGTGATGCACTTCCCGCTGCAGTTCCTCGATTCTTGCTTTCGCATCCCTGGTCTTCTTATAGTAGTAAAAGAGAATCACTGCAATGATCATTACGGCTAAAATAAATGCTATCAACCAGTTTCTTTGTGCAGCCTGCCTCCTGATCTCTGATTGCTTCAGATCGTTCCCGGTTTTTAGCAGGCTTATCTCCTGTTCCTTCTTCTCGGTTTCGTATTTGGTCTGGAGTTCCTCTATTTGCTTAAGCTTTTGCTCATTCATCAATGAGTCGGAAATAGCGTTTTTCAGGATAAGATACGAGTAGGCTTTCCGGAAGTTGCCTTCATCCCTGTATAATCCGGAGATTTCATTGTAATAACCTTCCAGTTGAGGTTTAGCGTTTAACTCTTCGGCGTAGTTAATGGCTGTGGCGAAGCTTGATACTGCTTTTTCAGTTTCACCGGTTTTCCTGAAAACTGATCCTGATTCGGCATTTGCATGCATCAGGATATCTTTATCACCTATCTCCGCTGCTACTGCTTTTCCTTTCAATAAGTATTCAATGGCTTCACTGAAGGATCCTCTGAATCCTGCAAGCCTGCCCAGCGTAACATAGGCTCTGGCCTGACCCCGCAGATCATTCTCGGAAACAGCCACCTTCAGGGCTTCTTTGTTATAATGTTCGGCTTCTTCGTAGTCTTTCATTTCCATATAACACATGGCAAGGTTGGTGTATGAAGAGATCAGGTATCTCAGATTGCCCTGCTGTTTGAATATCTGCGAAATTTGTTGAAAAACCTCAATTGCCTCGGTATATTTCTCCTGCATAAAATATATAGTAGCGATATTCCCCAACCTGGATGCAACGCGGTTGCTGTCTCCTTTGATATAATTCATTGATAAATAGAAGTTCTCAAGGGCCAGGTCCAGATCTCCCTTTATCCTGTATGTCATTCCGATATTGTTATAAATGCTTGATAGCCTGATGGAATCATTCAGGATCAATGCTATCTGCCTGGCGCTGTCATAATAGTCCAGCGCCCTCTGAAAGTCAGATAAGTAATGGAGGCTCAGACCCGCGTATTGAAATGCATTTGAAAGGCCATCCATGTTACTGGTTTTTTTGGAGAGACTGATGGAACTGTCGGCAAGCATCCTGGCAATATTATAATCTTTTCTCGTGAATTCAAAAGCAAGTTTGTTTAGCCTGTCAATCCTGGCAGAATCGTTTTGAAGTGTATCCAGCCCCATAAGAAGGCTGTCGGCGTTTATTTGAGCTGTTGCTCCTGTAAATGCTGCCAAAAAAACAAAAGTGGATAAAACAGGCTTTACAATATATTTATTCATAAAAGGAAAATGTTAAATTATCGGGATGTAAAAATAGATATATTTTTATTTGTTCATGCTACGCCGGTTGATGGCAGCTGAATGGATCAGCAAAATATCGCGGAACATATCCGTGGTCATTTGTAGCATTTGTGCCGTAAGTATTCCATTTTAAGAACAATCGGAATGTGGGAATATTGACAACGAAAAGCCCGGCAATGAAAGGATTCAAAAGGCTTGCCTTTTTGCAGAACACAGCATCTTCCGCCTGCGGGAACCTGCAGGAAAAATTTTAATTTCCTGGATGGATGCAAAACTCCGGAAAGGCGGATAATTTGTAAAGGACACAATAAGAAATAAGGAAAAAAAAGATGACAAAGCTATAGTTGCAGCGATGCCTTGAGTGGACATGCAAATCTGCTGTAAAGTGTGTGTTGCCTAAATTTTCCCTTCAAACAGTTCATTCAAATAATTCTGATTTATTTCCTGAAATAAAATATGATTTTTATTAAATTCTGTCTTCGATAAGTTGCCATTACCGAATTTTGGTTTCACTTTGATATAAGGAGTTACCGAAAGAATGTAGGCATATAAGTTCAAAGTGGTGTTGTTTCCTTCTTCTATAAGTTTCATTCTTAAAGCGTCTTGAATTTCAGAAATGGAATGGGTGCAGAATCTTACTTTTTCGTCATTCACGTTTCCCATCATTAAAATCCCTTTCGGGTCAATGAAAATTATGTCCTGACGGTTTTCCTGTTTAATCCAAAGTATGAAGTCGGGGTAAAACGAAGCTGTCTCCACAAAGAATCCGATTCCTTTGCCTTTGGAAAGATTTCGTAATACAAAAATTTCTTTATTCTTTAATGGCTCTGTTTTTGACAGCAGATAAGTCCGCAGGTGCATTAAAAAGTCCGTTTCGCCTTTGTTGAGTTTTACCGGTATGGACTTGATTTCTTCATAGTCAGAACCTTTGCGGAATGCCGCAATGGGTGAATAGAGATGTCTGTCAAAGTGAATGGTTGGAATTCTTTGAACATCATGGTGATAAAAGTCTTCAATTTTTTCCTTTAGTTTTAAAACCTCCTGCACCATCATTTTAGGAACCTTCAAAACAAGCGTGTTATCTTCAGGGAATAATTCAGGAAACATAGAGGTTTGAAGATAATGGGCTTTCAGATTCTTGGTTAAGTATTTCTTTTCGTTGTCAGCATAGAACTTGTTCAGATAATCTTTAAGAATTATTTCGGTGTACTGATGTAGTTTCTTTTGTGAGCTAAATTCTTTTTGTTCCATTTGGTTTGAAAGAATTAGTAGTCGGTATTCGTTTGCATTTATTATCTCCTGCAAGGTTCTCTTTTCGATTACCAGATTGAAAAAACCTCTGGCAACCTTATATGTGTTTAGAGTCATGCATACTTTGTCCCAATTAATAAAAGGGAAAAACTGTGGTTTTACAAGAGGGTTGTTTTCCGGAATGTATTCTTCATAGGCTTCGGCAACTTCCGATTCTATACCGCTTGTTACGGTAACTTTTGGTCTTAGGTCAATTAAAATTCTTTGTGCAATCCGGGGCACATATTTTAGCTGAATTAATTCTTCTTTAAAATTGTAACCGGTCGATGTTTTGAAAGTGAATATTTTGTTATCCCATTCATCTTTTTTGATGAACTTAATGGGTATTTTAACATCTTCCGGCACTTCAATTTCATTTTCAATATGGTCAAGAAAAGCCTTAATGTAGTTGGCATTTACGCCAAATATGGAAAGCGTTTGAAGCGTTTTAATTTCGTAACGCTGTGTGTCTTCTCTTTTCAGAGATTTGTTCTTCCCTTTTAAACGCACACCTCGCCCGAATAACTGAATTATTTGTGGACCTTCTGATGCTCCCATATTCAGTAAACCCATACTGCTCACACGCCAACTGTTCCATCCTTCGATGAACTTCTTAGAGCCAATAAGCATATTAACAGGAGAGCTGTTTTCATTAATTTTATCGAACTGGCTTTTCAGAATATTTTCCGGCTTTACCTCCTGGCCGGGAAGTGATTGTTTGATTTTCTTTTTCAGTCCGTCAACATCACCGATATTTATTATTCCGAAAAATTGCTCGCTGGTACCTGCTTTTAATGCAATTTCTCCTTCCGCATTTTTAATTTCAAATAAGTCCAGCGACCCACTGCCATTGAAAACCTTATTCAAAACCTTTTCTGCCGAAATGCGAGTTGCTCTCACATATTGAAAACGGTCATTAAAAATGTCGTTCCCTTTTGCGTCAATCAATCCACTTTCACCGGAAAGCAAAAGTTCAATCTGTTGTTGCAACCAGGTTGTGTTGGTTAATACGCGATTCAAAAACAAAATGATATTCACCACATCCGATGTTTGTCGAATATTGTCTTTGGTAGAATTTTTACCAACTACCTTGCTCCCTACAAAAATCCAAAGCGGCTTTTCAATCTTATATTCCCGTAATCCGACCTTGTATTGTTCAAACAATTCCAATTGCTCAAAGAAAGCCAATAAACCTGCGGTTAATACAATGTTCGTTTGTGCTTCATTGTATTCCTGCAATGCTGTATTGTAGCTGTAAAAATCTTTTCCGTAGCCATCAGAATAGAAATAGCGGTAGCTGTAATCAAAAATGATTGCCCTGCTGTATTCCTCTAAAAGCAGTCCGGTATTTTTTCTGATAACCTGCCCGAAAGTTGCCGAATACTCAAAAATGAATCCTTCTTTTGCCAGCGCTTCCCGAAGATTTTTCCATGTCTTTTCTTCGCTGCTTTGCCCTTTATGCCCTTCATCTATAAATACCAGGTTGTTGTTCTCGCTGAAATACGAAACATCAACACTTACTCCTTCGCCTTTCTTTTCACCTGTGAGCTTTGTGACTTCAATAATCAGCACTTCGTCTTCACGGGTTTTTATACTCTCTTCACTTCCGTTGTACTGCTTACAAGGTATTCCACTTAAACGGTATTCTTCAAAATGCTGGCGGCTCAAACCTGAATTTGGAGTAATCAGGATGATATTCTCCCAACCGGAAAAATACTTCATCATTTGCCAGTAATTGATGTGCATTATTATGGTTTTACCGCTTCCTGTTGCCATCCAATAGGCAAGTTTCTGTAAATCGGTTTCCTCAAAATTGACAGCTTTTACATTGGCTTCTTCACAATATTTTATGGCAAACACATTCAGTTCAGAAAGCAGTTGTGCTTTGTTTGATGATAGTTTATCCAAATAGTATTCGGTAAACAGAATGGCGAAATACTGGAAATACTTGATGCTGAAATCGGTTTCATTACGGTTGGCTTTCAATTTGTCTTCATAACCTTTTATGGCTTCATCATAGCGTTTTAAATCATGTTCGGCCATTAATATTTCCTTGCCCAACAAAGCATGTAATACATAACTGTTTCCCGCTGCATCAAAACCTTCGGGGGTTTGGTTAAAATCTTCCCTTAGGCGGTCAAACTCCTTGTAGCCGACAAGATGCAGGAAGAATTTATTCAGGACTAAATACTTTTCTAAGTTCATGTTTCATTTTTTGTCATTCTGTTTTTAAATACTTCCTCAATCATTACAGCGCCTTCTATGGCACATTGGTTATTTACATACAGCACATCATAAACTGCTTCTTTCAGGCTTTGTCTGATGAAATCTCTGTCTTTAGCAAAGTCAAGGTCAGTAGCATCACGCCACACTACAACTACTTTTCTGTTTTGCCTGTCGTTGCCGGTTACAGAAATGTATTTGCGTTTCTGATGTTCACATTGTTTGAAAGAGTTAACCTGCAAGCCAGCCAAATAATTAAAGGTTTCAATAACATCCACCACTTGCCCGGTGTAGCTATAGTTGTCAAACACCTTCAATGAGTAAGTGAAAGGATTTTTGAAAGCATCCAGATTCAGGAATGTGTTGCTCTCAGAGGTTTCAAAATGCAGGAAATATTTTGGTATGTAATCATTGAACTGCAGTTGTGCCTGTGCCGTATTGATTTGCGGGTTGAAAGCAATGTTTTCCAATGCTTCTTCGTATTGCTCCAGACGTTGGTATTTGAAGAAAATACCGGGACCGTTCTGATTTTGGGGCTTTCCTGTTTTCCAGTCGAAACTGTATGCGATTTTTTTGATGCGGGGAATGATAATTGAATAAACATAATTGCCTTGTTCACTCAATATACACTTTCTGTTTCCTTCGTCTTCCTGATTTAAAATCTGAACTGAATGAAAAGTTGTACCTGAACCGGGAAAAAAATCTAAAACAATACTGTTTTCTTCCTTCGCACCACTTGCTTTTAAGCAATCCAATACAAGCTTTTGCGCCTTTGGGAAATCAAATGTTTTCTTCCCAAATAGCTTTTTTAATTCTGCTGCACCGTAATTCGCTGATGCGTATTTCTTATCATCCCACCATGTTATTGGTAATGAATCTTCGTCCAGTCTTGTTTTAAAGTCAATGCTAATTTCACTAAGTTCGGTTCTTCGAACACGAAACTCATCCAGTTCTTTTCTTATTCTTTCGTGGCCCCGCTGCCAGTTTTTTTCTATCGAAATGCTTCCATTTTTCAAAATGGGATATACAACCGCCTCATTCTTTTTTGGTTGCTCCAACATATTGTATTCTTGTGTTTCATCATCCCACTCAAGTTCAGGAACTCGAATAGTATCATCCGTATCAACAAAAATTGGATAGTATAATTTGGGACGGTCTTCTCTTTTATCATTATTCCCAGAACGAATAAAATTTGCCCAGGCAAAGCGACCTTTATCGTCTTCTTTTGGGTATCGTTTTAATCTGCTTTCAGTAATATCCAGAGCATCAGGAACAGATTTATCGGTTTTGCCGTAAAAGAGAGCATACTCATGGGCAGGAGCAAATTTACCCTTTGTTTTACGTCCGGCAGGATTTGAACGAACAGCGGCTATACCGGCTTGCTTTAAAAATAATTGATTGAGTATAAATCGTGTACCTGTTACTTCTTCATCGTCAATCGCCACACATATAATCCCATCATCTTTTAGAAGGTCATACGCAGATTCCAACCTTGCGTGCATCATTGAAAGCCAGGATGAATCTTTGTAATCGTTCTTGTAAAGTATTGCTGACGCATCTGTGTTGTATGGTGGGTCAATGTAAACACTCTGTATTGAATCAAGGTATTTCTCTTGGATCAGTTGTAAAGCATGGTAATTATCGCTGTGAAACACAATACCATCAAGTTGTTCATCCAGACTTTCATTCTCGGTGATTTTACAAATCAGTTTCCATTTAAACTCACTATCAAAATGCACGGTATCAACGGGCAGTTTGGGAAATTCTTCGCGTCTTAGCGGCTTTGTGGCATCCTTATTTTTGCCACTAACGCACGAAGACAAAAAGTTGCCGGCTACCTCATCACCAAAGAGGTTTTTCCACTCATCTAATTGCTTCTCGTTCTTCAATACCACTGTAAGTATTTCATTTGCAAATTCTTTGGAAGTTAAACCGGCCAACTTGTCAAGCGTAATCACATACTCCGTGCTGATGACAAATTTTTTCTTTTCCCAAAGATTCTTCTGAAAGTCCTCAACCTGACTGACGAAGTCAATAATAGTAGAGGCAATGTTTTTGAATGTTTTTACAATATTGAATTGCAGTTTTATTTTTTCGTAGTGAGTTACCGTATCGAAAATCGTCAGGTCGTCTAATTTCAATAATTCACTCTTAATGTAAAAATCAAGCTCTCTGGTCAGGAACCCTTTCAGGTCCTGGTGAATGAAGAAATCATACTTGTTTCGGGCTGTATAGCGGTTCAGTTCTACGGCAAGTTTTGTTTTTTCGTGAAGTGTTTTGTTTAATTCAGCCAACACCGTATGCGTGCCTAATGCTTTAGTGATTATTGGCAGGGCATAAGTATTCAGTTCATCCTGATTTTTTCCTTTGCTGTCTTTTTCTCCATTTGCCAAGGCACGGTATTCAAAATATATGCTGACTTCATTGTCAGAAGTTTCAACGGGATTTTCTGAAATGATAAAGAACTTATTGTTTTCGCTTTTGGCATTTCCATTTTCCTCCTGTGAATCTTTTAATTTGAAATGCACGTGCCAGTGTCCGGTGGGTGCAGGCACTTTGAAAGAATACTTCATGAAAAGTTCGCTGCTTTTAATGTAGTACTGGTCGGCATTTGCCCAATGGAAATAAGTTTCTTCACCGTTGTAAGGCACTACATATTTTTCCGATTTACCGTATCTGCGTTTGCTCACAAAGTCGCCTTTGTCATAATAGCGGCTAAAGAAAATGGTGAGATGGTTATAAATAAGCGGCTCCGCATTATTGGTGCTGATTTGATGCTCCAACTGTGCCTTCAATGACTTGTAATGTTCAATGTCATTTTTGAAATCTTCTTCGTAAATGGCAATGCGACGGGTGTCATTCTTTTTTACGGCTTCTGCGTATTTACTGATATTGACTGATTTTTCAAGTTCCTGAACCTGTGCATTCAGCTTTTCATTTTCAACGGTTGCAAGTATGTTGAGTTGTTCCCGCACCTTGTCTGTCAGAAGCCTGGTAATAAAATCTTCAACCTCTGCTTTTTTGTAGTGAAGTATCTTGTAAATACCAAAGTCAAGGTCGGCGCTTTCAAACTGAAAAAGTCTGATTAAAAAGTCCTGTAATGTTTTTAATGCTTCCGATGCTTTTATTTCTGTTGTCATTTCTTCTTCCTTGTTTTTTGATACTTGATTTGTTCCTCTGCAACCTGCAATGCTTTTAAAGCCAAATCTTCGTCACCAATTTCAATTACAACTCTGTTGCTCAGGTAAAGCACTAAAAGTTCTTCAGCATTGTAATTAGTGTCTGTCTATAAAGTCCCCCATTTGTAAAAAAATATCGAAAATTTTGCAGCGCAGAAGAATTTTGGGCAACCCAAAAC
>JAFGME010000146.1 GCA_016927695.1 Bacteroidales bacterium | reverse complement strand
TTTCAAAGATTAATTGAACAAGCAGTCGTACATGTACCTGTTGATTATAAATCAATTAAGAGTATGTGACATGTGCATACCCCAGTTTATATATTTATCCCTTGGATTTTGCTCTGAACATAAGATAAACAGATTAAAAAATGAACGTTGACACTGAAACCTTCAAAAGCTTCGACCTTGTGGGCAAAGATCTGAGCAACAGGGGTTACAACAGCAGCCATGCCGGTAACCTCTCAATGAAAAGCGGCGGCAGGATCATCATCACACGGCGCTCATCCATGTTGGGCTGGCTGCAGCCTGAAGACCTGGTGACGATCGACCTGGAAGAAGAAGATGCCCACAGCAGCCTCATCGCCAGCACCGAATCGAATGTGCACCGCAATATTTATATGCAGACCGATGCTATGGCTGTTGTCCATGCCCATGCGCCGGCTGCCACGGCCCTTTCGATGGTGCTGGATGAGATCACCTGCATCGACGGCGAAGGCATGCTCCTGTATAAAAAAATTCCGGTTGTGGAATGTGATATTCCGGTAGGATCGTACGAGGTGGCCGGGAAAGTGGCTCATACCCTGCGTAATTATCCTGCAGTGGTGGTCAGGGCGCATGGCGTTTTCGCCAAAGGCGTCACCCTTGAAGATGCCCTGGGCGTCCTCACCGGTGTGGAACAGGCAGCCGACATCATTTACAGGATCAGGCTTATGGGATTGCCTCTGAAAAGAGATTATTCCAAAGAAAAGGGTTTTTCTGACTGGTGAATATGTATTGTCACCTTCTTTGTGGCGTAAATATGACAGATATCAGCCATTATATTTGAAAGCTCATCCCGATATGATATATACAATGATCTATAAGGCAAAAATTATTGCCCTCACAATGGGTTGCCTTTTTTTGATTTCATGCAGGACCAAACAGGATACGCCCCCCGGACCTTATGAGCCGGTACCGTCGGCAGCCCAGATTGCCTGGCAGCGAATGGAGTATTGCGGATTTCTCCATTTCAGCCTGAATACGTTCACCGGAAAGGAGTGGGGCTACGGCAACGAGGATCCTGCCCTCTTCAATCCCGTGGACTTCGATGCAGAACAAATTGCTTCCGTTGCAAAGGAAGCGGGCATGAAAGGGCTCATCCTCACCTGCAAACACCACGACGGATTCTGCCTTTGGCCTTCAAAATTTACGGAATACTCTCTGAAGAAGAGCCCCTGGCGAAATGGCAAGGGGGATGTGGTGAAGGAGATATCTGAAGCCTGTGCGCGGAACGGCCTGAAATTTGGCGTTTACATTTCCCCCTGGGACCGCAATCACAGGGAGTATGGAAAACCCGCCTACCTTGAGTATTTCAGGAACCAGCTCAGGGAATTACTGACCGCTTACGGGCCTGTCTTTGAAGTTTGGTTCGACGGCGCTAATGGCGGCACCGGATGGTATGGCGGGGCGGATGAAGAGAGGATCATCGACCGTACCACCTATTACAACTGGCAGGATACATGGGCATTGGTACGCAGGCTGCAGCCCGGCGCAGTAATTTTCAGCGATGCCGGACCCGATGTGCGATGGATCGGAAACGAATCCGGAATAGCCGGCGACCCCTGCTGGGCAAGGTATACCCCTCATGGACCTGAGGGCCAAATCCCGGCTCCGGGAATGACCCTTTACAGGGAAGGAGAGAACGGCCACAGGGACGGTGAATTCTGGATGCCTGCCGAAGCGGACGTCTCCATCAGGCCGGGGTGGTTCTGGCATGAAGATCAGGACACACAGGTCAGATCACCCGAAAACCTGCTTGACCTCTATTTCAAATCTGTGGGAAGGGGAGCCGGTTTGCTGCTCAACATCCCGCCAGATAACAGGGGCAGGATATCTGATCCGGATGTGAAAACGCTGATGAAATTCAAAGAATACAGGGAAAAACTCTTTGAACATGACCTGGCTTTACACTCAGAAATCACTGTATCGAATGTGAGAGGCAACAGCATCCTTTACGGAGGCTCCCGGATCGCTGACGGAAACCCTGAAACCTTTTGGACTTGCGATGATGATGTAACGGAAGCCTTCGTCATTTTAGAATTTGAACGCCCCGTTGCTTTCAACCTTGTCAGGATTCGCGAGTACCTCCCTTTAGGCCAGAGGATCGACAAATGGGCAATAGATGTTTTCTTCCTGAATGACTGGGTTGAATGTGCTTCAGGCGAATCGGTGGGTAATCAAAGACTATGGGCAGGGGATAAACAGATCACGCATAAGGTCAGGCTCAGGTTCTCCGGCGCAGCCTGTCCGGCAGTCACTGAAGTGTCGTTGTTTTACGGGGAAATCCCCCGGACTGACAAATAAAAACAATCTTTATTTTATGAAAAAGACAGATTTTTTGTTCATGGCCCTGCTGATGCTGGCTTGTACAGGAAAGCATCAGGAAACGTACACCTTCACGTTTCAAAATCCGGCCGTATCAGTGGAAGAACGTATCGATGACCTGGTTTCCAGGCTGACTACAGAGGAAAAGGCTTCACTCATGCTCTATAACAGCCCTTCCATTGATCGCCTGGGTATTCCTGAATACAACTGGTGGAACGAATGCCTGCACGGCGTGGCGAGGGCGGGCAAGGCCACCGTTTTTCCGCAGGCCATCGGAATGGCCGCCACTTTTGATGATGGTCTGATATTCAGGATAGCAACGGCCATTTCCGACGAGGCACGGGCAAAGTACAATGCATCCCTCAGAAAAGAAAACCGCGCCCAGTATCTGGGCCTCTCCTTCTGGACCCCGAACATCAACATTTTTCGCGATCCGCGCTGGGGCCGGGGCCAGGAGACCTACGGAGAGGATCCATTTCTTACTGCAAAAATGGGTGTGGCTTTCGTGCAGGGTCTGCAGGGAAACGATCCGGATCATTTGAAAACCGCAGCCTGCGCGAAGCACTATGTGGTGCACAGCGGCCCGGAAAAAATCAGGCATCATTTCAACGCTGTTCCTCCGGAGAGGGATTTCATGGAAACTTACCTGCCGGGATTCATGGCCCTGGTAAGGGATGCAAAGGTGGAGGCCGTTATGTGTGCTTATAACCGTACCTACGATGAGCCCTGCTGCGGCAGCGGATACCTCTTGAATGACCTGCTGAGAAAAGAATGGGGCTTTCAGGGGCACATCGTGTCCGACTGCTGGGCCCTGGACGACATCTGGTTAAGGCATAAAACCGTGGAAACACAGGCGGAGGCGGCAGCCATGGCCGCAATGGCGGGAGTCAACCTCAATTGCGGCTACATCTATAAATACCTTCCTGAAGCCATTGAAAAAAACCTGATTGATCAAAAAATCCTCGATGAAGCGCTGAGACCTCTGTTGAGAACGCGGTTCAGGCTGGGATTGTTCGACCCTCCCGACGCCGGTCCATGGGACAATATTCCTGCCTCGGTAGTCAATTGCGAAGCACACAGGAAACTTGCCCGTGAAGCAGCCGTAAAATCCATTGTGTTGCTCAAAAATGAAGGCAATGTCCTTCCGCTCAGTAAAGAAAAAATCAAAAATCTTCTGGTTCTTGGCCCTGTTGCAGCCGATGTTACCTCGCTTTTCGGGAATTATAACGGGTTCTCTGGCGAGATGGTAACCTTCCTGGAAGGAATAACAGGAAAATCGGATGCGGGAACCATCGTTGAATACAACCAGGGTTTTATGTTCCACAACGACACCCTGATGCATGGCTTCTGGCAGGCCGGAAGGGCCGATGCGGTGATCGTTTGCATGGGCATCAACTCGTTGTATGAAGGTGAGGAGGGTGACGCCATGCTCAATCCTTACGGTGGTGACAGAATGGCAATTGAACTGCCCGGTAACCAGTTGGAATATCTGCGAAAAATGAAGGATAAGATTGGGGATAAACCGCTGATCGTTGTTCTGACAGGCGGCAGTGCAACGGCCATACCTGAAATTGACAGCCTGGCGAATGCCATACTGTTTGCCTGGTATCCCGGAGAACAGGGTGGAAATGCATTGGCGGATATCCTTTTCGGGGAGGTAAACCCTTCGGGAAGATTGCCCGTTACCTTTTACAGATCAACAACCGACCTGCCTCCGTTTGAAGATTACGGCATGGAGGGCCGGACCTACAGGTATTTCAGAGGTGAACCCCTGTATCCGTTCGGTTACGGACTCAGCTACAGTAGCTTTGTGTACTCTGAACCGGTGGCAGCGACTGAAAGCGATATCCTCCGGCTGTCGCTGAAAATCAGGAATGCCGGTGAACACAACGGAGAGGAGGTGGTTCAGGTATATGCCTCAAAAATGCAACCGGAACAATGGAGACCCCGGAAACAGTTGATTGGCTTTCAGAGGGTGAACCTGAACAAGGGGGAAGAGAAATTGGTTCGCTTTGAGATCAAAAAGGAACATCTCCGGTACTGGGATGTTGAAAAACAAGACTATATCGTTGAGCCCGGGGTTTATGAAATCCAGGCGGGAAGTTCCTCGGAAGACATCCGGCTGACTACGGCCCTTACCCTCGAAAACATATGGTAAACGGAAGCCATCAGGGTATTTTTTCTTGATCAATGAATCTGAGCCGTTTTCTGTCGGCAGGGATGAACATAAACCGGAGGAAAAAGGCCATCAGGAGTTTTCTGCATGCCGGCCCGGATACATTCCCGGCAAAGCTTTTTTTGGTGATCTTCTCTCGCAGATTTCCGCAGAAACCAGCTTCAATTCGTCTTTCATTCCTGCCTGTCACTTGCCCGGCAGACAGGAGTGCATTAGTGGCAAGAGCATTAACCGCCACGACATGCCTTTGCATTGCTTCAGCAGTTGAAAATACACGGATTAAAGACGAACAGGATAAAATAAACTCTTTTCCATTACTTTTGCCGGCTTAAAGGATTGCACATGGTTCTCAACACGACCGACTGGCTGATCGTTGCCGCTTTTTTTGCCCTGTCGCTTGGCATCGGGGTGGTTTCTGCAAGGCGTTCGGGCAGGAGCGCCGGGGAGTTCTTCTTGTCGGGAAGGAGCATGCCCTGGTGGCTGCTGGGCGTTTCCATGGTGGCAACCACTTTCTCCTGCGACACGCCCAACCTTGTCACCGACATCGTGCGGCAGAACGGCGTTTCAGGCAACTGGCTCTGGTGGGCCTTCCTGCTCACAGGCATGCTTACCGTTTTCGTGTACGCCCGCCTGTGGCGCCGCTCCGGCATCCTTACCGACCTCGAGTTTTATGAGCTCAGGTATGGAGGCAAAATGGCCGCCTTCCTGAGAGGTTTCAGGGCCATATACTTAGGTCTGGTCTTCAACATCATGATCATCGCCCTCGTTTCTCTTGCGCTCATTAAGATCGGCGCCGTGATGCTGCACTGGCCGCCTGTCACCACCATCGCTGTGGCTTCCGCGGTGACCGTTGCCTACAGCGCCCTGGGAGGATTGCGCGGTATCCTTCTCACCGACTTTTTCCAGTTCATCCTTTCCATGGCAGGAGCCATAGCCGCTGCCGTTTTCCTGGTGAACCTCCCCGAGGTGGGCGGGCTTGGCAGCCTTATGGCAAACGAGAATCTTATTGGCAAAACAAACCTGTTACCGGGGTTTTCTGAAACAGAAGCCCTGGTCGCCGTTTTCATCATACCCCTCGCCGTGCAGTGGTGGAGCGTATGGTATCCCGGCTCAGAACCGGGCGGCGGCGGATACATTGCCCAGCGCATGCTGGCTGCCCGCAACGAAAAGGGGGCAGTGAAAGCCACCCTCCTGTTCAATGTAACACATTACGCACTCAGGCCGTGGCCCTGGATCATGGTAGCCCTGGCTTCGCTGGTGGTGTTCCCCGACCTGGCCTCGTTGAGCAGTGCATTTCCGCATATCGACCCGCAGATCGTGAAAAACGACCTTGCCTACCCTGCCATGCTGAGCATGCTGCCCAACGGTTTGCTAGGGCTGGTGGTGGCTTCGCTCATCGCCGCCTACATGTCGACCGTATCCACTCAACTGAACTGGGGCTCAAGTTATCTTGTCAATGATTTTTATAAGAGATTCCTCAATGAAGAGGCGGATGAGAAGAAAATGGTGGCCATGGGCAGGCTGTTCACCATCCTGCTGATGATCCTTGCAGCCCTCCTGGCCCTTCTGCTGGAGAATGCCCTTCAGGCTTTCAACATTGTGCTGCAGGTGGGCGCCGGAACGGGACTGATCTTTATCCTTCGCTGGTTCTGGTGGAGAGTGAACGCATGGAGCGAGATTACGGCCATGGTGATATCCTTTTTGGTAGCGGTTTATTTCCAGCTCATCCATCCTCTCACCGGATGGGAGGAATGGTCCTCATCGGTGCAGTTGCTTACAGGCGTTGGAGTGACTACATTCTCCTGGATACTGGTTACATTTCTTACAAAACCTGAAAAAGAGGAGGTGCTGAAAGAGTTTTGCCGCATCATTAAACCCGGAGGGCCCGGATGGGCAAGATTTGAAGGAACCGGTAAAGATGCAGGGAAAGATGGAAAATGGGATGTGCCATCCGGTATCCTGGCCATGATATCAGGCTGTATCATGGTGTACAGCATTTTGTTCGCAACAGGATTCCTGATCTATGGAAATATCATTTACACCGTAATTTTTTGTTTTTTTGCTGTTGTTTCAGGAATCCTTCTGGGCAGGATCTGGAAAAAAATTAAACTGAACTGAGATATGAAACCAACATTGCTGATACTTGCAGCGGGAATGGGAAGCCGTTACGGCGGTTTGAAACAGGTTGACCCTGTGGGCCCCTCGGGCGAAGCCATCATCGATTATTCCATTTTTGATGCGATACGCGCCGGTTTCGGAAAGGTAGTCTTCGTGATCAGGGAGAGTTTTGCAGAAGATTTTATCAGGACTTTCAGGGATAATCTGGATGGTAAAATTGAAACCGGATTCGTCTTCCAGGAACTCGACAGGATACCCGAAGGCATTGCCGTGCCTCCCGACAGGGTGAAGCCCTGGGGGACCGGGCATGCCGTGCTCGTCGCCAAAGATATGATCAACGAGCCTTTTGCCGTCATCAACGCCGACGATTTTTACGGCCCGGGGGCTTACAGAGCTATAGCGGATCATCTTTCACAGCCTGATTCACCGGACGAAAAGGATCAATATTGCATGGTCGGCTACGAACTGAGCAAAACCCTGTCGGATTTCGGGTCGGTATCCAGGGGCGTTTGCCGGACAAATCCCGTTGGATTGCTGATCGATGTGGTCGAGAGGACGAAAATCGAAAGGAAAGACGGCGGAATATCCTACGAGGAGGGTGGCAAACCGTTCCCGTTGACGGGCAGTGAAGTCGTTTCCATGAACATCTGGGGTTTTTTCCCATCCATATTCGGATTTCTTGAAGATCAGTTTGCGGCCTTCATCAGGGAAAATGCAGTAAACCCCAAAGCCGAGTTCTATATCCCTTTTGCAGTGAACGAACTGATCGGCCGGAACCTGATCAGCCTCAAAGTGCTTGAAACAGGTGATGAATGGTTCGGGGTCACTTACAGGGAAGACAGGCCTGAAGCCGTTTCCAGGATCAGGCAGATGGTGGACCGGGGGATTTACCCTGATGACCTCTGGGAGAATCAATAAATTTTACTTTCATGATGGAAGGCCTGAGCGATATCTGTAGCTTTTTCGGCGTCACTGCACGGGAAGAAGACATCACACCTTTTGGCTCGGGCCATATCAACAGAACATTCATTGTAGAGGGAAGCTTAAGAGATGGAAACAGGAAATTTCTTCTCCAAAAGATCAACACATACGTTTTCTCTGATGTGGAAGGCCTGATGGAAAATACCATCCGGGTCACCAGGCACATTGAGGCCGGATTGTTAAGGGGTAAACTAAAAAGGGAAAGAATGAAGGTCCTCCGCTTTATTCCGGTGAAAAAAGGTGGCTACATCTTCAGACTGGAAAAGAACAGTTGCTGGAGGATGATGGAATTTGAGGAAGGCAGTCACAGCCATGATATCGTGACAAACCCGGCAATTGCCAGGGAAGGCGGAAAAGCATTCGGCCGCTTTCTGGCTCTGCTCAATGATTTTGATCCTCAGTTGCTTAAGGTTACCCTGCCCCGGTTTCATGACATCCAAAAAAGGCTGGAGGATTTTTATCTCAGCCTCAAAACTGATGGACAAGCAAGGGCTGTTTCTGTTGAAAAGGAAATAGAATTTGTTCATTACCGGGAAATGCAAATGATCCGGTTCAGGGACTGGTGTGAGGCCGGGAATGTACCGGTGAGAGTAACACACAACGACACCAAGGTCAACAACCTGCTGTTCGATAAGGAGGAGCATGCCTTCTGCGTGATCGACCTTGATACCCTCATGCCGGGATATGTTTTCCACGATTTCGGGGATGCCATCCGCACCTTTGCCTGCAGCAGCGCAGAGGATGAGAAAAATCTCAGCTTAACAGGCATCAACATGGATCACTTCGAAGCTTTCTCCGGAGGATTTATAGCTGAGACACGGCATATCCTCACCCCGGAAGAAAAATCCAATCTTGTTTTCTCGGCAAAATATATGACCTTCATCATCGGCCTGCGCTTTCTTACCGACTATATAAACGGCGATACATACTATAAAGTCATTCATCCGCACCACAACCTCGACAGGGCCAGGGTACAGTTCAGGCTGCTGGAAGACATGGAAAAAAAATCAGGTCGGATGGAAACGATCATTGAGTCGGTTTTATAGCGAATTTAAATTTTAAATTTTGAATCGTCTGGCAAAATCACTTTTTAATAACAATATTCCAATATAGTACTGGAAAAAATGGGCACGTCCTCTGACAGCACACTGATAACACCGGTATAACAGATGACCACTGATTTTTTTCATTCTGAAAAATCAACTTTTTACAATTGTCCGGAAGAAATAAATCAAAGAGATTTTCCGGGTAAAATAATTTTTTTTGAAAAAATTGAACAATTCTTAAACCATTGCGTTATTTGGATAAGTTCTAAATAAAAATTAAAGTAGTCATGTCACATCACATAAAATTCCAATTTGAGGATTTACCATATAGCTTCGACGCACTGGAGCCGCACATAGATGCCAGGACGATGGAGATACATTACACCAAACATCACCGGGCCTATTACGACAAGTTTGTGGCTGCCATCGAAGGAACAGAACTGCAGGAGTTCGATTGTATGAAGGATATTTTTAAGAATATGAGCAAATATCCGGCTGCCGTCAGGAACAACGGGGGAGGTTATTACAATCACAACCTTTTCTGGAATATGATGTCGCCGGACGGGGGCGGAAAACCCTCCGGTGAGCTTGCCTCACGGATCGAGGCCGACTTCGGCAGTTTTGAAAATATGACGGAGAAGTTCAGCAATACGGCGGCCACCCGTTTCGGAAGCGGCTGGGCGTGGCTGATTGTGAACAGTGAAAATAAGCTCGAAGTTTGCTCAACACCCAACCAGGACAATCCCCTGATGGATCTTTCGGATTGCAAGGGTTACCCGATTCTCGGACTGGATGTGTGGGAACATGCCTATTATCTGAAGTACCAGAACCGCAGGCCCGACTACATCAAAGCTTTCTGGAATGTTGTGAACTGGGACGAGGTATACAAAAGATTTGAAAAGACAGCAAAGAAATAAATTGTAATACTCTTTTTCATGGTGGTAAGCCCGGTTGTGCCTCTTCAGGCCGCCGGGTTTTTTTTTCACATTGGAATGTTGAAAATTATAAAAATCATGCCTTTTTCCGCTCAAAAGTTGAAATATCTTTACGGCCGTACCACACAGTTCATTTCAATACAAAAATATCTAAGCAGCGACAGGCCGTTCCCCTTTCCAACCGGGAGGTGGTTAAAGTCCACCCGCTGCTTTTTTGTATTGAATATCAATTATTAATAACTATCATTTATTCAATAAAAAAACGGCCTATAACACCTATAATTTGGATAATAACCTATGGTAATACATTTTAATTGTATCTTTCAAAATAGCGAATTTGATGATTTCCCGATTAGGTAGAATTGAAATAATACATTTATTTTTGAATGAATACCTGATATTTCTTCTTATATCTTTTGGTAAATTTGATAAATTGTCAAGTTGACAATGAGAGTAATTAGTGTCTGTCTATAAAGTCCCCCATTTGTAAAAAAATATCGAAAATTTTGCAGCGCAGAAGAATTTTGGGCAACCCAAAAC
>JAFGME010000145.1 GCA_016927695.1 Bacteroidales bacterium | reverse complement strand
TGACACGGCAGGGTAAATTTTTTGCTGACGCAATTGCTGCAGCATTATTTTTATAAATTAAGTTTGTGTTTCATTTTTGTTAATTTTGCAAGACATAACAAAAAACCATTATGTCCGATGTTTTAATCATAGGGCTGATTGTTGCAGGCTATATTCTCATCACCTGGCTTTTCTCCCTGCTGGGGAATTTCAGGGAGATCGGCAGCCGGAGGCTTTTCATCATCAGCCTGTTTCTGACACCTGTAATGGGACTGGCCTTCCTGCTGAGTTCACAGGAGAGAAAAATCATCCCTTACACTGAAAAAAGCTACAAATGTGAAAGATGCGGCTACATTTTTTCCGAATCTTATCCTCACTGCCCTTTCTGCCTCAAAGAAGGTTTCGAAGTGGCGCTGAAACCCGTCAACAAGTTTATGACGTGAATGGCTTTCGACTTTTCACTTTCTACTTTCTACTTCCAGAAATATTCGCTATTTGATATTCAATCAACGATCTTGATACGCAGCTCATCCAACTGTTCCCGGGCAATGCGTGCAGGTGAGTCGATCATCACGTCACGGCCTGCATTGTTCTTCGGGAAGGCAATATAGTCCCGGATGGAATCGGAGCCTCCGAAAAGGGCTACCAGCCTGTCGAATCCCAGGGCTATTCCTCCGTGCGGCGGCGCGCCGTACTCGAAGGCGTTCATCAGGAAACCGAACTGCTCCTGCGCATCTTCGTCAGAAAATCCCAGGGTTTTAAACATCTTTTGCTGCAGTTTTCTGTCGTGGATCCTGATGGATCCCCCTCCTATCTCCACTCCGTTGATGACCATATCGTAGGCGTTGGCGCGCACTTTGCCCGGATCGGTGTCGAGCAGGGCAACATCCTCGGGTTTGGGCGATGTAAAAGGGTGGTGCATTGCGTAAAATCTCCGGGTTTCCTCATCCCATTCCAGCAGGGGGAAGTCAGTGACCCACAAAGGTTTGAAGATGTCCGGATCACGCAAGCCGAGCCGGTTTCCCATCTCCAGCCTGAGCTCGTTCAATGCCTTCCTTGTCTTTAAAGTATCGCCGGCGAGAACCAGAAGCAGGTCGCCGGGTTGGGCTTCTGCCTGTTCCCCCCACAACTTCAGCGTGTTCTCATCGAAGAACTTATCAACGGATGATTTCACGGTTCCGTCTTCATTAAATCTGATATATATCAGGCCTTTGGCGCCGATCTGCGGTTTTTTCACAAATTCCGTGAGCTCGTCTGTCTGCTTGCGGGAATAGGAGGCACACCCCTTTGCATTTATACCGGCCACGAGTTCTGCATCGTCGAACACCTGGAACCCATGGCCTTTGGCCAGACCGGTGAAATCTACAAACTGCATACCGAAACGGAGGTCCGGCTTGTCGGAGCCGTAAAGCCTCATGGCGTCTTCATACGACATGCGCGGGAAGTTCCCCGTTTCAAGTCCTTTCACCTCCCGGAACAGGCTTTTGGCTAAACCTTCGAAGGTGTTGAGCACGTCTTCCTGAGTTACAAACGACATCTCACAGTCGATCTGTGTGAACTCCGGCTGCCGGTCGGCACGCAGGTCCTCGTCCCTGAAACAACGCACGATCTGGAAATAGCGGTCATATCCGGCCACCATCAGCAGTTGCTTGAAGGTCTGTGGCGATTGAGGCAGGGCATAGAACTGCCCCGGGTTCATGCGGGATGGGACTACGAAATCACGGGCGCCTTCCGGAGTGGATTTGATCAGGAATGGGGTCTCGATTTCCAGGAAGCCCTGGAAGTCAAGATATTTCCTTGTTTCCAGCGCCATCCGGTGACGCAACTCCATATTCTTTTTTACGGGATTTCTCCTCAGGTCCAGGTATCGGTACTTCATCCTCAGTTCGTCGCCGCCGTCGGTGTTTTCCTCAATGGTGAAGGGTGGGACAGCAGAAGGATTCAGAACACTCAGCTCCACGACCATGATTTCGATTTCACCGGTGGGTATCCTGGGATTTTTATTGCTGCGTTCCGAAACAACGCCTGTGGCCGAAACAACATATTCTCTTCCTAATTTTCTGGCCTTTTCACACAGGTCGGGATGGGTTTCCATATTGAAAACCAGTTGTGTGATCCCATACCTGTCGCGCAGGTCGATGAAGGTCATCCCACCCAGGTCGCGTGAGCGTTGAACCCATCCGGTCAGGGTCACCTGTTGTCCTGAATGTGCGGGGCGCAGTTCGCCGCATGTATGTGTTCGTAACATATTCCATGTATTTGATGAAGGTGCGAAATTACTAAAATGTGCCGGAAAATGGCTTTTTTATACGAAAAGGATGCCTCCTCCGTCGAACAGAGGCCCGGTGCAAAGCTCCACTATTTTGAGGCCATGGCTTTCGAGGAAAGAAGCCGCCTTTTTTCCTTCAGGGTATTGACCCAGGCTTCCTGTGAAATACACCGTATCGCCGCTGATGCCGCAGGCGCCGCCAAAAAATCCGTGCCCGAAACCGGGAAGCAGTATCCCCCGGGGATCCACATAAAGGCCGCTGAACCCTTCCCGTTCCAGTTTCAAATGGATGCCCCTGTCGGATGTGATATAGCTTCTTTGGTCCGTGAAAAGCAGGTTACATCTGCAATAACCCTGCTCAACATGAATTTGCTGCAGGTGATGTGCTTCAGACAAAATCCTGCCGTCTGTGGCCATCAGGTTATGGATGAGGGCATCTCCGGTACAAACGGCATTGAATGCGGCCGTTTCCGGGTATTTTTTACCCGGACCGGATTGTCCTTCAAGAAGGGGTATATCCAATGATGTTAACCGGTTGATGATGATCTGGGGAAGCAGTGGAGAATATATCATCTTTTCCCCTGCCTGGCAGAAAAACACATCTGGATGACAGGCGATGGCATCATAAACAATGCCCCGGGTTTCAAAAAGGATAACCTCCGTAAACCCGGCAAGGTTCACAATGGCCTTCCCGGGTATATTTTTACTGACTATTGCCGGCATACCTTGTTCTCATTGATTTGTCAGTGTAATGCATATTTGCAGATAATCGATAAAACTCCCGTAAATAATCAATGTCCCTGCAGTTCAACCCCGAATTCCCTCCCGCTCATAATTTCACTTTTCCTGAAAATCACCTGCCCGAACCTTTTCATAAGCATGTTCCTGTTGGAAGAGCGGTAACCGATGGCGTAATTCAACTCGCCCGGGGAAACGACGATGGTGATTTTCTTATTCTCTTCCATGCACAGCAAAGACCAGAGCGCTTCTTCCCACAATTTTGACCTGACCATCTCACCAAAGGAGGGAGAAAAGGGCCCTGCCACCAAATCATGTCCGTTCAGGAGGCCTTCGGACACATGCAGCCCGGTACGGATCACCCGGACCTTTGCTTTTTCAAATATCATTATGAGTTTCGCCGTCAGATCAACGGCCTCTTCCATCGTCTGTGGTTTGTATTCACCTTCGCAATACATCCTTTCCAGCACAGTGCCTTTGATCACAAGTGTGGGGTATATCCTGGCGATGTCGGCTCCCAACGCTGCGATCTTTTGGGCTGTGCGGACAGACTTCTCCCGGCTGTCTCCCGGCAGACCGGTCATCATCTGTAAACCCAGTGAAAACCCGGCCTTTTTCACCAGGGCAGAAGCCAGTTCCACATCGGCAACCGTATGCCCCCTGCCCGAGCAAATCAGGACATCTTCATCCAGCGACTGAGCGCCTATCTCGACCGTAGTGACCGGATATTTCAACAACAATGCGATTGTTTCTTCGTTGATATAATCAGGTCTGGTGGAAAGCCGGATGCCTGAAACGAGCCCTTTATGATAATATTTCACGGCAATGTCAAGATAAGTTCTTTGCAATGCGGGCGGCAGACCTGTGAAATTCCCTCCGAAAAATGCGATTTCAATATGCGACCCTTTCTGAGGGAGGGTTGCCAGGCGGGTGTCGATGATATTGTTAACAGATGCGGGTTCCGGGACCTGCAATGTTCCTGAAATTTTCCTTTGGTTGCAATAGATGCAGCGAAAAGGGCAGGCCAGTTCCGGAATGAATACCGGTATGTTGAAATATTTTGTTTTCATACCTGAAACAAAAGATAAAATTAGATATTTTTGTCCATAATAAGAGGGCCGGAAAGGCGGTTGAAGCTTTAAAACAATCTTTCTTTCAAATATATTCATTATGCCGAACAGAATCTTTACAGGATTAGGTTATTCGCTGGTATTCAGGGTGATGTTACTGCTGCTGGCAGGAGGCCTTACCTTTGGTACAGCAGGATGCAAAAGCAAGAAAAAACTGGCCATGGAACAGGCCGCAAGGGAATATGCCGAAAAAATAGAAAATGCAAAGGCCGATCTGAGGGCCATCCTCAACGATGACGGTACCATGCCGCTGTCTGAAATGGAGAGACGGCTGCTCAATATCAGGAGCCAGAACCTGAACGATCCGGAGGTGCAGGACCTGATCTCCCAGGTGGAGGCAAAAATCATTGCGGCAAAGGAAGAACTCGAAAAACTTAAGGCAGAGGAGGAGCGAAAGCTCAGGGAAGCAGAGGAAGAAAAGAAAAAGAAAGAATCGGGGGGATATCTTGATGATTATTTTGAGCAGATCGCCGGCGCCAGAAGTATCGACGCAGCCAACAGCAAAATAAGCGAAACCCTCAAACTTTTTGCTGACAATGAGGTCCCTGTGCTGATCATTATAAGCCGGGAAGGAGATATCGTGGATTATGACAAACCTGCCGTTATCAAAGATTATCTCCATTATCTCAAAGATCAGAAAAGATACACGAGCAGGGTTTATCGCGTAAAAACCGATGATTACGGATTGATCACAGAGTTGGAATTAATTAAAAAATAAGGCACATGAAATATAAAGCATCATTATTTTCCGTTTTGCTTTGCATGGTTTTTTTGCCGGGCATTGCCCAGGAGGACATTTCTCCCGAAAGAAAACAAGCCATCGACAGCCTTGCCCTGGAAAAGGTCAGGGATTTAAGCAAATACATCAGTATCATCGGCGACAAGGAAACCCCGTTCTCGGAAGCGAACAGGGTGATAGAGAGGGCCGTAGAACTATTCATGGAAGGCAGCGAAGTGGGTGTTTCTTCCCTCTATAAACCAGAGATCAATTACTACCCGGTGCGTGTGTATTTTGAAAGACTCATGCGCCTGAATTATAGCAGGGTGGAAATTGAATGGTATAAAATTGAGTACGTCAGCGACCTGGAACGCCAGCCCGATGGATCCTACGTGGGTGTGATCACCATCTTCCAGAAGTTTTCCGGATTCGACCTGGAAGGGAGCCTTATTTACCAGGATATCACAAAAAAGGATATCACCGTTTACGTGAAACGCAAGGAAACTCAAATCGCAGGTCGCCTTATCGGATTCTGGGATGTACTCCTTGGAGATATCAGGATCAAAGAAACGATGAAGTTGTGAAAATCCTTTTCTCCGGATTTTTTTCCGTTCTTTTTCTCCTGAACGCACAGGCACAGAAACCCGGCCTGGATGGGATTACAGGAGATGAGAGTTATTTTTATGCCCAGACAAAACAGGTGAACCAGTTTTTCAGAAGATTTAACGGAGAAGAGGACAAATTCGGAAAAAGATATTACAAAGGCGACAGCCTTTATCACGACAAGGATTTCAGGATCATGTACCTGAATATGCTGTTCGACAGGAACACCAGCTCATCGCCTGACAGCCTCAGGATTAAATTCATTGAGTATATAACCCGTGACACTGAACCTCTTTTCCTTGATTTTCACGGAGATTGCTGGTTCGCCGAGCTTTCTTCCTCTTTCAGGTATTATGGTAAAAAGGAAAAACTTCTCCTTTTTCTGAAATTAGAGCAGGAAAATTTAGGGTATAAATGGGTGCTTACCAATGTGTACTTTGATAAATTTCTAAAAAAATTCCATAAGGGCGAAACAGAGGTTATCAAACGGTCGTTCCTGCACCCCCTCAGCCATGAACTCGATTTCATGAACATGCATAAGGTGTTCAAGGATCCCTCATATACCGAGTATTTTGCACACAACAATTACAAGCCCGACTATCTTACCCTGCTTTTTTATGAAGTCAAGCAGGGAAATATGAAATTCGAAAGCGCGGATAACCTGAAGTTTCATTTCTTCCAGGTGGATGGTTGGTATTTTGAGCTTTCCTACTTCAACCGGCCCGATTACAATTCAGGCTGGCTGATCTCCAAACTTTTCCGGATCAATGAAAAAGAGAAAAAGGAGCTGCTGGAATTCTATATCCCTTGAAGATATGTGTATCAGGCAATTAATACAAAGTGATTATGCCGGCAAACGGACAGGCTGCTGCCGTAAAACATCAAGTCTTTTATTGAACCGGAGAAATGTTTTGACAAAATATTTATGGCTGCTCCTTTTGCCGGTTTTTTTCGCAACAGCAGGCCGGACTCAGGATAAATCCCCTCTGAGCAACGAGGAGATAAAATCCTATAAAACCCAGGTGACCCGTCTGGTAAGCTTCCTGGAGGGTACGTTGAATTTTATCGGGAACCCTGACAATCCTTTCAAAGAAAAAGAGATCGTCATCAATGAAAGCTATAGCAAAATTTTTCTTCATGATAAAGTTCAGATTGAAGATGATCTGGATGAAAACAGGGAATATCCCATATATAAGGATGTACAAGCTTATCTGAAAGATATAGGCTTCTTTTACCACAGTGTGGATTTTACATTCGGGATCACCGATATCACACATTACATCAATGCAGATGGCGGGCATTTTTTTCTTGTTACCCTCATCAGAAAACTGGATGGAGTGACCCTGCGCAATGACAGTGTGAATTCTCAGAAAACAAGATATGTAGAGATAAACCTTGACCTCACAAGGGATGATTTTAAAATCGCAAGCATCTACACCCACAAATTCAATGAGAAAGAGGAGGTTAGAAAATGGTGGAATGGCATGGATCCGGCATGGAGAAATTACTTCGGAAAAGAAAAGCAGGCGGGCGACAGCATACTGCTTTCCGACATACTGTATTTTGAGGACAGCCTTATCGTGGTGCGTCATAATAACAAGACAGGCACGGATGTCAGGGGGATGGAAACCCTGTTTGACAAAACACCCCGTGACACAACCGCCACTGACACTTTGAGCTATGACACAAAGCAATTGTACAGTGCAATCTATGCCATCCTGAAGAAAACGGAAGTGGATGTATCAGGCATGCTGACCATCAGAGACCTTTCCCCTCTGAGTGAACTGTCGGAACTCAGGCACCTGGACTGCTCCAATACACTGGTGAATGACCTCACTCCGCTCAGGAGCCTCAACAAGCTGGAAGCCCTGGATTGCCGGGGAATTCCGGTGAAAGATCTCACGCCCCTGCAATATTCGTCACAACTGCAGCAACTGAACATTGAAAACACAATGATTACTGACCTGAACCCCATCATCCATCTTCACCGCCTCGGGAAGATCCATTGTTCAGGAAACAAGATCATTGATTTTACGCCGCTTGAAGCGCTGCCCGCGCTCCGTCATCTTGAATGTGACAGCATTGAGATTTACGATCCGGGCGCTTTGGCAAATCTTACAAACCTGGAAACCCTGAGCATAAACAGTACTTTTATCAGCAACCTCGAACCCCTTTCGGAACTTGTGAGCCTCCGCCTGCTGAATTGCAACAACACACTGGTGGTTTCCATCGAACCGCTCAAAGATTTGCATGATCTCGAGTATTTGTCTATCAATAACACCGGAGTCCGCTCTCTCGAACCCCTGAACGGACACCCCGGGCTTAAGAGGATTTACTGCAACAATACACTGATATCGGGCAGCGATGCCATCCGGTTCATGAGAGACAATCCCGGCTGCCTGGTGGTTTACGAATCAGAGGAACTGAAGAAAAGCTGGGCGGAAATGAATGATTCATGGAAAAATATTTTCTCCCTTTCATTAGGGCTCACCGGAACACCGACAGAAGAAGAACTTCACGGATTGCTCAGGATTGAAGAACTTGACCTGGCAGGAAGGGGAGATATCACCGACCTTTCACCCCTCCGGAAATTGTATAATCTGAAAAAACTCAACCTTTCGGGCAGCGGGGCCAACGATTTCAGCCCCCTCATGGAGCTTTTCAAACTTGAATACCTGGATGTTTCCGGAACAGCCATAACAACAACCGACAACCTGGCGCTTCTCTCTGAACTTCAGACACTTATTATTGAAAATACGCGCATTGGCAGTCTGATGCCTTTGGTTAACCTTAACCTGAAGTACATCTATGCAGATGAATCCGGTGTGAACGACCAGGAGTCCTTTGATTTTGTGAAACAAAGACCAGGATGCCTCGTTGTTTTTAAAACTTCTCAACTCTACAATTGGTGGCAGAATCTTCCTGAAGTCTGGAGAGAATATTTCAAAGAAGTACATTCGTTTACCGACCTGCCCTCGCCGGAAGAAATGCATACATTGCTGTATTCAGAAAAAATGGAAGTGGTTAACAACCGGGGCATCAGCGACCTGAAGCCACTGATCATGTTACGCAACCTGAAAGAGATTTCTTTGTCAGGAACACAGGTTACCGACATCAGCACCCTGACTTCGTTCAGGCATCTGACCCGGCTTGAGCTCAACCAGTGCCCGGTTTCCGATCTTTTGCCCCTGGCACAGATGACAAGCCTTGCCCGTCTTTCCATTCAAAATACTCCGGTAAAAGACCTGAAACCACTCGCCTCATTAACGGGCCTGCAATATCTGAACGTTTCAGGAACATCGGTTGGAAACCTTAAACCGGTTGAAAGTATGACGGAATTAAGGGTGATTGAATTCAGCAATACATCCATCAAAAACATCACACCCCTGTTTAATTGCAAACAGCTCGAAAAGGTGGTATGCTTCAATACCCGTGTCAGCGAAAAGAGCATTGAAAAGTTCAGGGCGCTAAATCCCGGTTGTGAAGTTGTGCATTACTGATTTTTTATAGTCGGAAAATATAACTCTCGTTGTCAAATTAATATAATGCCCGATGAAGAATGCATGGATGGTTTTCATTTTAATTCTGCCATTGACGGGAATATCCCAGAAGGTATATAATGTCGACAGCCTTGAGGCCCTGCTGGCAGGGGCAGGAGATTCTTTGAGAGCATCATTGCTTTATAAAGTGGCCAAACAGGAGTACAACAAAAACCCCGACAAGTGCCTGGAATATGCTGAAGAGGCAGCTTCCCTTGCCGGGGAAAGGGGCGACAGCGCTTTGCAGGCCATGTCGTACCAGATTGCAGGGGTGATCCATAAAAACAAAGGAAATTTTGAATTGGCTATGGAAAAACAGGTAAAAGCAGCCAGGATACTCGAGAACATCGGCAATAAAATGATGCTGGCTTCTTCCTACAATGACCTCGGCGTACTGAATAAGAACTTAGGCCATTACGAAAAGGCCATTGGTTATTACAAAAAATCTCTTGCGATCATTATGGAGGCTGGAAATGAAAGAGTGAGTGCTTTGCTCCTTAATAACATCGGAACGATCTATGATGCCAAGGAAGATCTGGATTCGGCAGAGTTCTAGTATTTTCAGGCCCTTGAAATCAACGAAAGGATCGACAACCGTTCTGGTAAAGCGCTGACATACAACAACCTGGGAGAGCTTTACTCGAAAGAGAAAAAGTACGGAAAAGCAATGGAATATTTTCAACGCACCCTTGAAATCGACATCAGCGAAGACAACAAAATGGGCATGTTGTATTCCTACCTTAACCTGGCAGGTGTCCAGGCCGACCTTCGCGAAAACAGCAGCGCCATGTCCAGCTTCCGGCAGGCGGAAAACCTTGCCCTCGAAACCCAAGCCCTTCCCCTGCTGGGACAGGTTTACCGCGGATTGTCTAAAGTATATGAAAACGAAGGCAACTACCGTGAATCACTTAATTTTCATAAGAAATTCAAGGAAGTGCATGACTCAGTGTTCGATGATAACAAAATGAAACAACTGGAAGAGCTTCAGGCCCGGTTCGAGAGCGAAAAAAGGGAAAAGGAAATAAAGATGTTATCCCAGGAAAACGAAATAGGGCAACTGAAAATTTCGCAGCAACGCGGTCAGATTACTGTTCTTACCCTGGTACTCATACTGATCATCGGTACGGGGGCATTTCTCTTTTACAGTAACAGGCAAAAACATCTGGCAGCGCTGCAGGAGGAGAGGATCAGGCTGAAAGAGGTCGGGATGAAAGCCGTTTTTACCGCCCAGGAAGAGGAGCGAAAAAGGATTGCAAAAGACCTTCATGACGGAATCGGCCAGACTCTTTCGGGCCTCAGACTCTCGTGGGCCGGTCTTTCAGGAGCCATCGGCAATGATTCTCCCGGAAGGGCGGAACAGTTGAACGAGCTCACGGTCATCCTCGACGATGCCTGCCAGGAGGTACGCACCATCTCCCATCAGATGATGCCCCGCCAGCTGAGTGAGTCAGGGCTGGTACCCACCATCCGTGACATGCTCGAAAAAAGCCTGGGTAAAAGCGATATAAAATACAATTTCGAGCATTTCGGTATTGACCGGAGGTTTGATGAAAACGT
This sequence comes from Bacteroidales bacterium, assembly GCA_016927695.1. GTDB lineage: Bacteria > Bacteroidota > Bacteroidia > Bacteroidales > JAFGHD01 > JAFGHD01. The sequence continues at coordinate 22,759 of JAFGME010000145.1, read as the reverse complement.
AGAGATCGCTTTATATCGAATTTCACAGGAACTGGTAAACAACGTGATAAAACACTCAGGCGCTTCCCGTGTCGCCCTGCAACTTGTTAAAAGCCGGAATTACCTTGTCCTTATTGTGGAGGATAACGGCAAAGGCTTTGATTTAAAGGAAAAAAGTACAGGCATCGGGTTGCTCAACATCGCCAGCCGGATTGACACCATCAACGGCGAAATAAATTATGAACCGAGCCCCGAAAGCGGTACCATTGCCACGGTAAGGGTGCCGGTGGGAAACTAATATTCAATCCCTTCGCGGGCTTCAATCCCACGACTGTAATAGTGTTTCACCTCTGTCATCTCTGTAACCAGGTCGGCTGCCTCTGTCACCTCCGCGGAAGCATACCTGCCGGTGAGTACCAGTTCAAGCCCGGAGGGTTTCTCACGGATCAGGGTCAGAACCTCTTCGGCGCTGATCAACCGGTAGAAGGTGGCAATATTGATCTCGTCAAGGATCATGACCTCAAAGGCGCCTGAATTCATTTTTTGCCGCACATCTTCAAGTCCGCGCTTTGCTGCGGCAATATCCTCCGCCGTAGGTTCATTGTAAATAAAACAACCCCTTCCGTACTGGCATACAGTGATTTCAGGAATTCTATTCCGGATAATTTCGTTTTCGGAATAGGGCTTGCCTTTCACAAACTGCCCTATAAACACTTTTTTCCCCGCGCCGGCTGCCCTTAAAGCCAGTCCTGCCGCCGCAGTGGTTTTTCCCTTCCCGTTGCCCGTGTAAACATGCACATAGCCGATATTGTGATTGTCATTCAACATTTCTGTTCCTGATCTTAAGTTTTGGAAACATCATGGGAACCTCACGTTGATAACGAAGGTATTCTTCCCCAAAATGCCGGGTCAGCATCTTTTCTTCGTACCGGCTGATATACAGGTAAAACAGGATGATTATTATCCACACTGCTGTTGCTGCAACAGAAATGCTGAGAAAAAGCATCCCGGCGTACAGCAATACAGACGAAAGATAAACCGGATGCCTCACCATGCCGAATACCCCTTTGGTTATCACTTCCGGCTTCGGACGTTTTTCCCCGAAGACGATCTTCAGCCCTGAGTAAGCCAGCCAGCCTGAGAATATCAATGTGGCAATCCCTGCCAATGTGCGGATCCATATATTGATATAATGGTTTGGGAAGGTGGTCATGTTAAGGATAAAACTGTCGGTGATCCATACAGCAAGAAAGATCAGCAGCAGAACCAACTGCCCTGCATCTCCGGCTTTGTGTTCCCCGATAAGGTCATCGCGTCCATGGTGCTTTTTGAGCGATTTTTCAGATGTTTCTTTTTTCATTGCAGTAAAACATTAGTATATAATGATCAGACGGAGCCAAAAACAAATTATTTCATGCCTGGATGGAAAACTGTTCCCAGTCGGGCCCGACCCTGAAATTATCCCTGAAACCGGTGAGTTCCTCCCCGGAAAGCTGAACCGTTACCAGACAATCTTCGTCTGCTTCCGCTTGCGCAATCATCCTTCCTTTGGGATCAATGGCCATGGAATTTCCGGAATGGGCAATCCCTTTGCCATCCATACCTGTACGGTTTACCCAAACCATATAACTGACATTCTCTATGGCCCTTGCCGGCAGCAGCGCAAGGTAGGCATCCCGCCTGATCAAAGGCCAGTTTGCAATACATATCAAAACATCATAATCGTATTTCCCATCCCTGAAAATGTTCCTGCACCAAACCGGAAAGCGAAGATCATAGCATACCAGCAGACGGATTCTCCATCCATTCAGTTCAACCACCTTGCGGGATTTTCCGGCGCTCATCATGACATGTTCGCCACCCATGGAAAACAGGTGCCGCTTGTCGTACATCTCAACCTTGTTGTCAGGCGTTACCCATAACATTCTGTTATAGAACCGGTTATCTTCTCTTATAAGCACGCTTCCTGTCAGGGCACAACCCGTTTCGTTCGATTTTCTTTTCATGAAATCCACGGAGAGGCCATCCATGGTTTCTGCACACTTTTCCACCTCCATGGTGAAGCCGGTGCTAAACATTTCAGGAAGTACGATAACATCGGGCTTTTCATTCAGCGCCGACAGTTTCTGCTCTAACCTGCCGATGTTCTCCGCTGGATCCTCCCACTGTATTCCGGTTTGGACAAGTGTTATTTTCAGATCTTGCATAATATCTCAGCGGCTTTGTCAAGGGTTTCCTCTTTTTTGGCAAAACAGAAACGCAGCACATTATGATCAGCCGGTTTATTGTAAAAGGCTGAAACGGGAATAGAAGCCAGCCTGAACTCTTTGGTCATTCTGACGGCGAAATCCATCTCGCTTTCGTCTGAGATGGCGCTGTAATCCAGCAATTGAAAATAAGTGCCATACGATGGAACTATCCGGAACCTTGAGCCGGCAATGGCATTTATAAAATAGTCTCTTTTCTGCTGATAGAAAGAAGACAATTGGTTGTAGTTGTCCTTATTCTTTAAAAACCCGGCCAGGGCATACTGAATGGGGGTGTTGCAGGCAAACACCACAAACTGGTGCGCTTTCCTGAACTCTGTCATCAGTGGTTCCGGCGCCATGACAAACCCTGTTTTCCAGCCTGTGGCGTGAAAGGTTTTGCCAAATGAACCCACCACAAATGACCGCTGTGCCAGTTCCGGATAAAGACAAACGCTCTCATGCCTCATTCCGTCATAGATCAGATGTTCGTAAACCTCGTCGCTCAATACAACAATGTCGGTATTACCGGTAAGTTTTTCAAGGTTAATCAGGTCGTCGGGTCTGAGAACGCATCCGGTGGGGTTATGCGGTGAATTGATGATGATCATCCGCGTGCGGTGTGTGATCATTTTTTTTACCTCGTGCCAGTCGATGGAATAGCCGGGGTGCCTGAGCCCGGCGTACTTCACGATGCCGCCGTTTAGTTTCACGGCAGGTGCATAGGAGTCGTAAGCCGGTTCAAAAACAATCACTTCGTCTTCCTCATTTACCACGGCTGAAATAGTCGTGAAAAGGGCCTGTGTGGCTCCGGCTGTGATGTTGATCTCCTTGTCCGGATCATAATCAGCGCCGTAAGCTTCTTTTACCTTCAGGGCAATCTGTTCGCGAAGAGCCGGAACACCCGGCATGGGTGCATATTGGTTGCAGCCCTTCTTCATGAATTTGTGAACCAGGCCAATCAGTTCATCAGATACAGGAAAATCAGGAAATCCCTGTGAAAGATTAATGGCATCGTGTTCTGCCGCCAGGGCCGACATAACGGTGAAAATAGTCGTTCCCTGATTGGGTAGCCTGGACCGTATCGTACCATTGAAAGATTCCATGAAGGATATTTTTCTCCAAAAATACGATAAATCGTGAAACCGGTTTTTTCGGGAAGCGGGCTTTGTACTATTACGAAAATGATTATTTTTGAAAAAAATCTTCTTTCGATGATGAAAAATATTGATGCATATCCGTTCAAAGGGAAAAAAGTGCTGGTGAGGGTTGATTTTAATGTTCCGCTCGACGATAATTTCAGGATTACCGACACCACAAGAATTGACGCTGCCATTCCAACTCTCCGCAGGATACTTGACGATGGAGGCTCAGTCATACTGATGTCTCACTTAGGAAGGCCCAAGGAGGGCCCGGAGGAGAAATTTTCACTGAAGTATCTGATCTCTTACCTCGGGGAAAAAACCGGCGCCCGTATTATGTTTGCTGACGACTGCATCGGGGAACAGGCCCTTGCATTGTCGAAAAATCTCAGACCGGGGGAAATTCTTTTGCTTGAAAATCTGCGGTTCCATAAGGCAGAAACAAAAGGCGACGAAACCTTTGCTTCAAAATTGGCCGCCCTGGGAGATGTTTACATGAACGATGCCTTCGGCACTGCACACAGGGCTCATGCCTCTACAGCCGTCATAGCAAAGTTCTTCCCTGAAGATAAGATGTTTGGATATATCATGGAGAATGAAGTGGCAAGCATCGACAAAGTGCTGAAAGACACAAAAAGGCCATTTACCGCCATTTTAGGGGGCGCTAAAGTCTCCGGGAAAATTGAGATCATCAACAACCTGCTCGACAAAGTGGATAACCTTCTTATCGGAGGAGGGATGATGTTTACCTTTATCCATGCCCTCGGAGGTCATGTCGGACAATCGATGGTGGAGGATGAACTTTTTGAAGTGGCGCTCCACACCCTCGAAGGAGCCAAACAGATGGGCGTGAAAATTTATCTTCCGACAGATACCATTATTGCGGACAGGTTTGAAAATGATGCCCACCGGAAACTGTCCGACGTGAATGATATTCCCGACAACTGGATGGGTCTGGATATAGGTCCGGAAACCATAAAAGTTTATAACAAAGTGATCGGTGAGTCGGCCACCATTCTCTGGAACGGTCCCATGGGGGTATTTGAGATGGATAACTTTGCAGAAGGAACCAAAGCCATTGCAGAAGCGGTGGCAGCAGCCACAGGAAAAGGGGCATATTCACTCATCGGCGGAGGCGATTCAGTGGCAGCCATCAACAAATACGGTCTGAAAGACAAGGTCAGTTACGTTTCCACCGGCGGAGGCGCCATGCTCGAATACATCGAAGGCAAAGAACTGCCGGGCGTTGTGGCGATAAAAGCCTGAGCGGGACAACAAACCGGCGTCCCTTTTGCAATCCTTTATCCTTAACTGCCTGCAGAACCGCAGGCAAGCCCGGTTATTTGTACAAATCCCCTCAAATCCTTATTTTGAGGGGCCTGATTTCATATCTGATAAAACCGGAACCTCAGGTGCGGTTCAAAAACTCATATATTCTGGCTGCTCTCACAGTACCTACACCACCCACGGATAATAGTTCTTCCATAGTAGCATCAACAAGACCGCGGATCGTACCGAAACGATCCATCAGCGCCTTTGCCGTTCCTGGCCCTGCACCGGGAAGTCCCTGAAGGAATGCAAGCCGAAGATTTCCCTTTCCTTTTACACCCGCATTTTTACCGGAAACTTCTCTTGTCTTTTTGTTTTCCTGATGCATTGCTGCCAGAAGAATATCAGCCGTATCTTGCTTTCCTGCAGAGAAAAGCACCGGCAACTGCCATGCTACCGCAAGGGAAACAAGCGCTCCCCTGATGGCTGACCGGCTGATCCGGTGCAGTGTTTTGTACGGATTGCCTTCCACCACCAGACAATGCCGGATCCAGCTTCTTTTCAGCCCTTCTGCCTGGGCGAACAACCTCCCGGCGATGAGGGACTGAACAAAATCCTCCGCCGTCTTTCGTTCGAATAAGACATGGTTTTCTAAATAATAATCCCCTGAAACGAGGTTTGCGAAATCAACTGTCACCCCTTTTTCAGCGATTAAAGAGGGAACTCCGGAGCGTTTTTCCCGGAAGTCAGCAATAATTCTCATTCTGGCCAAATCGCATTTTTATAATACAAAAATATGCAACATTGCTATCAAACCAGGACAGTCTGTCGGAATACTTGTTAATTCTCCCTGGCAATACCCGGGGACATACACCCACCCGGATATTCCCCTGGTGTTTCTTGATCATTGCCTGAAAGCCGGCGCAGGCAGGATCATCTGCTTCAAACCGGTTCCTGAAGGATACTGGGAAAAGAGCAGGTATTTCGACAAATACAGCAATATGATCAAAATGATCTCTTATTGTGCTGAGAGAACCGATGTGGATATCCCGAAAGGCAAATCCCTGAACAGGGCATCGGTATTCAGTGAATTCCTCAATGTGGACGTGTATATCAATATTCCCGTGGCGAAACACCATGCCGGCACAGGATTCTCGTGTGTCCTGAAAGGCCTGATGGGGGTATCCTCCCCCACCACAAACCGCTTTATGCATTCGCCTGACGGGGAATACACCTACGACAGGGTGGAATATCTTGCGCAATGCATTGCCGACCTCAATCTCATCCGCAAGCCCGATCTCTGCCTCGTGGATGCCCTGGAGTGTGTGGTGAACAACGGCCCACGAGGCCCGGGTGACACGGTGAAACCCAACCGCATCATTGCCGGAACCGACCCTGTTGCCGTGGATGTGTATGCCTCCTCACTCATTGGTTTCGATCCTGGCGACATACTGACAAATACCTTTGCAGCTCAGCATGGCCTGGGTGAACCGGATCCGGTAAAAATTCAGTTGCTGGAAAAATAAATTTTACGCCCGGCAAAAAATTAACATCGGGTTTGAATTCAATAACCGGCAAGGATTACGAACATGCTCCTGGGTTTGTCGGTTTCGGTGGAAAGGCAGAAAGATGCATTCAGTATATCGCTTAGTTCAAAAAAATAACCTGCCCTGGTAAGTCCTTCGGCCCTGTCGATGTCTTCATTTATCTCTCTTCGGATCCCTTCAGGATTCAAATAGAATAATTCCACCCGGCAGGAGTCACATTCATCGACCAGGGCGATAAAAACAAACTTTGTCCCTGCAGAAAAGTCCCTGTATGGGGTTTGCAAAAGACCGGACGATGATACGGAATCCCATTTCTCCTCCAGGATGGTCCATCTCTCCATTTTGAGATCTTTTTTAATAATATCCACCTCTTTCAGGAATAACCTGCTTTGCCCCAGGACCGGAAGAAATCCCACGGCTAAAAGAACCAATACCGGTAACCTCCTGCTCATACTTTTGCAATAGAAAAGCGCTAAAATAGTGTTTATGATCCCATGCTTTCCCATCATCCCTCAGTGGAGTAGTATTTTTTCGAGCCGTTCCAGCATATTATCCGTAAAATCAAGGTGGGTAACCATACGAATGGTTTGCGGTCCGAATCCGATGGCAAGCACCCCCTTTTCTTTGAGACATTCGAGGTAATCTGTATCTTTTATTTCGTTGTTAAGCCTGTATACCACAATATTTGTCTCCACAGGCAACACCTCTTTTACGGAGTCTTTTTTGTGCAATATTTCCCCGATTCTTAACGCTTTCCGGTGGTCTTCTTCAAGCCTGTTGATATTGTTTTCAATGGCATAAATACCTGCGGCGGCTAAATATCCCGCCTGTCTCATGCCCCCACCGAAGGCTTTTCTGATCCTGCGGGCCTGACGGATGAAATCGCTGCTTCCGGTAAGCACAGAACCCACCGGAGCTCCCAATCCCTTGGAAAGGCAGATGGATACAGAGTCAAAGAGGGGGCCTGTTTCAGTGGTAGTACGGCCTGTTTTCACGAGCGCATTGAAAAGACGGGCGCCGTCTAAGTGGAATCTGAGCCCTGTGCGCTTGCAAATTTCGCTGATATTCACCAATTCCTGAAAATCATAACAACTCCCTCCTCCCCTGTTGGCTGTGTTTTCTGCCACCACAAGCCTCGACACCGGGAAATGGGGGTCGTCAGGATTGATCTCCGCTTCGACCTGCCGGGCCGTGATCCTTCCTCTGTCGCCGCGGATCAGCCTCACCGAACACCCTGAGTTGAAGCCAATGCCTCCCCCTTCATACCGGTAAACATGAGAACTCTCATCACATATCACTTCATCTCCGGGTTTTGTATGCGCTTTCATGGCAATCTGATTGGTCATCGTTCCTGAAGGACAAAACAAGGCGGCCTCTTTGCCAAACATCCCTGCTACCATCATTTCAAGCCTGATCACAGTTGGGTCGTCGCCAAAAACATCATCCCCCACCACCGCCGACTGCATTGCGTCCAACATCCCTTTTACCGGTCTTGTAACGGTATCGGAACGGAGGTCAATCACTTCATTTTTCATTTGCAAAGAATTTAACGGACACCGTTCCATTTTCGAAGACAGCTTTGGCAAGATAAATGCCGGCAGGCAAACTCACAGGAACAACTGCATTTTCTGCCGGAGATATTTTCATATTCAAAGCCATTCTTCCATTTATATCAAACACGGTTAGCTGGAATTCCGTACTGTCTGTGTTTTCAAAAATCAGCAGTTTATCTGCATAATAAAACACAGGCAGTTTATCATATTTCAGACCGGGCATGCCGGATACACTGAGGGCAAAGTCAAGCAGGTCATTTTCATACACTCCTTCATAGTTGGGGGGATCACCGTATTTTGTGGGCGATGGATGGTCCTGGTCCACATAGTATTGACCGCCGTTCATAAAGTTGGTCAGTATGGCGGGGACAAATTCAATGCCGGCAAGTTGTGTGTCGTCCTGAATCCTTAGTTTATAGCTCAATAATTTACCCCATGCAGGAAGGATGGGCACTTCATGGGCAAATGCAGGACTGGGCACAGGGAACTGGGCTTCGGTAAGGATAGCATGCCGGTTATTCTGATTGTCAGCGCCGTATGAACCGGGGGGATAGGTCACATAAAGCGGTGTACCTCCGAAATCTCCCAAAAGAAGGTCAGCTTTCTCCACCACAATATTCCCCGAAGCCACCACATTCTCACCGAAGGCAAGCGTGTTGTAATTTATATACACCTGCATGTCGCTGTGGTATGTTCCCGTTTTGTCACAGGACACCTCCACATCGAAAATAAGAAACAGCTCCCCTCCTTCCTCAACCACAGCTTCATTCACAAAGCGCCAGTGAACATGAGGGTTCTGTTGGCTCAGGCAAATCAAGGAGGCCATCCCTAAAAAAAACGATATGAGGATTGTTTTATTCAAGATATCAGATGTTAATTAAATCAAGTACAAAAATAATCATTTCCACCGGAAAAAGGAAATCATTCATCTTTTATCAAAGGCAGTGTGATGATAAAGGTTGTTCCCCGGTTTTCAACCGATTCAAATTCGATGGTTCCTCCCGCATTGACAATAATATTTTTGGCCATAGCCAGCCCAAGTCCCATACCGCTTGATTTGGTGGTAAAGCTGGGAAAGAATACTTTTTCTTTCTGAGCATCCGGTATTCCGGCGCCATTGTCGCTGAAAAATATCACAATGGAGTTTCTATGCCCTTTGAGAGTGATCTCAATAAGACCAGAGGCCGGATCTTCAATGGCCTGGATGGAGTTTTTCAACAGATTATTAAACACCCTGAGGATTTGTTCCTTGTCAGCCATCACAAAATACTTCTTTTCAGGGTCGGCATATAACACCATTCTGATAGGTATAGTGTCGCGGAAAAGGTCAACCGCATTCCGGAGAATTTGTGTAATCTCAATGGTTTCGTTCTTTGACCCTGGCATTTTGGCGAAATTGGAAAACTCCGATGCAATTACTGATAATGAATCGATCTGTCCAATGAGATTTTGGGTGACCCGGTTCAGCCTTTTTTCCCAGTCGGGTGATTTTTCATCCCATGCCTTTTTCAGATGCTGTATGCTGAGTTTCATTGGTGTAAGCGGATTCTTTATTTCATGGGCCACCTGCTTGGCCATCTCTCTCCAGGCGCTTTCCCTTTCCGATTGTGCCAGCATGGCTGCACTTTTCGCCAATTCGTCCACCATCCTGTTATATTCGGCCACCAGCCCGCTGATTTCATCCTTTTTGGGCCAGTCAATCTTTTCATTGGCTTTCCCAAGCTTCAGTCGTCCGATTTTCTCGCGTATCAGTATCAGGGGTTTTGAAACGTAATTGGAAATCAGCAGGGCCACCACAATGGTGATCACAATAAGAATTACGTAAATGTTAACAAAAGCAACGAGGAAAGTCGAAATTTCAAGCGTCAATTCATCCTGCCTCGCAAAATAAGGGAGGTTTAGCACTGCAACCAGCTTGTTGTCGGCATTTCTGAAAGGCAGGTAAGCAGAAAGGTACCTGTAATCGCCAATGCTTTCGTTGTGTATGTAAAGGCTTTTATTGGCTATAAGCATACGTTCATAGGCAGAAGGATCCATTTTCCCGGAAATAAGCCCTTTGCTGAATATTTCCGGCCTGGAGCTGGCCAAAAGGCTGCCTTGTAAATCATACATGTTGATGTCGGAAAAAAAGACCAAAGAGAATTTATATAAAAGATCGGCCAGGTAGGACTGTATTTCGATGTTGATTTCTTTCTCGGAAGCCAGCTTATGCTCCAGCTCAACCAGAACCGAATGTGCTTTTTCACTTAAGATATCATGATTCTTATCATCATTTAATCTTACAATATAATATACCGAGGCGGTCCCGATAATGACAAATGATGCAAGCAGCAGCGAAACCATAGAGAGCTGCAGTCTTTTCCTGATATTCATCCTGAATTTCGTAATTTTAAAAGGGATTCTGAAAAAGAGCATCAAAAGGAAAACCATCAGGCTGAAAAAAATGAAAAGGTAAGAGAATGGAGCAATTTTTTCAGGCAATGTGGGCATTTTACTACTGATGAGGAAGGTGTACTCATTCACTGAATATCTTAGGTGAAGGTAATTGTTGCTTTCGAAAAATCCGGATTCATCAGTCATTTCAGGATAATGGGTAAGGCTGGTGCTGTAAAAGTACTTGCCAAAATTGAAAACCAGTTCGTTTCCCTTATATTTCGCCATCGAATAGTCCGAAAAACTGTTTGCCCCTCTGACTTGCTCATCGATGAGAAGTTCAGGATACCCGGGTCCACGGGGTATTTCTCTGGGGTAAAGTTCTACATATAGATTCACAGAATAAGGATTTGTACCCGATTTAACAACAGCCAGATAATTGTCAATACCTAATTCATAATCAACGAAATAGAGCCCGTCACAAAGGGTTTTTCTGCCTTGGTTTTGTATAATGCCGTTAAAGTATTCAGTGCAATTAATCACAAAAGCGTCCGGTTGAACATCAAGTAACCTGCTGCTGTCGCAAACAGTAACCATCAGGTCAAAACGCTCCCAGTAGTCGTTGAAATACTTCTTTTTGATGTACCTGGCAACTTCCTGATCAACCCCAGAATTTTCTGCCAGAGATAATACTTTCCAGGCAAGGGCAGTATCCGCAGTCATTTCGTTAAAAATGTCAATGAATTTATATTCCGCCACCGGATCCCTCTCCTGCGATACTCTAAAAGCGAGCAGCTCCCTTGCTTTATTTTCTTTAACCGTATTATACCGGTATAAAAGCAGGGTAATAAAAATTGAAATAAGGAAAAGAAAATATAACAACACTGCAAATTTTTTCTGGTTTGGTTTTGCTTTTACGAGCGGATAAAACGGAAATGCAAACAGCGATAGAAAAACCAGGTTCAGATAATGAATTTGAAAAACAAACACATAAAGGGCAAAAAAACCTGTCAATAGTACATAAACAAAATGGTTCTGAAATGCGGGCCCTGATGAAAATATCATTCTCAAAACACGGGATGAGAACAATTGGAAGGAGGTTGCAATCATTCCAATCACCATGAAGCCTGCCATGCTATATCCTGTAATGCGGGTTATATCGTTCAGGTCCAATGAAATAGTGGAGTTAAGTATCAATGATGCAATCAGGCGAAATGAAGAATGATAGGCCACAATGATTGACAAAGCTGCCAACGGGGTTAGAATGTACCAACGATTAAAGATATTTGGAGCATGCCTGATATAAAAATGCTTGTAAAATGCCATGGCTGCCGCAAGAATAACCGTAGCGTTCAGAAGGTAATTTCCAAGTGAAGCAAATGCCCTGGAACTCGAAACAAGAACAGGAGAAAAAATATGGAAATCAAAAACAAATTCAGGTATTCTAAACCAAGTGATAAACAGCAATATCAATACAACGTCAGCAATAAATCCGGAAACCAGTATGATATTGCTGTTGAAATATGAATAAATATAAATATGCCCATAATAAATAACAAACAAAAGGCATACAAAACAGAGAAAAAAGAGCAGAAAAACCAAATTGGATTCTTGTTCATTAAGCCCGGGAAGGTCGTTGAGGATCAACGAATGTGAAAAGTTGCCATGGGTGTCGTAAATATTGACATCGCCCATATTTTTGCTGATATCGATATTTTCAGAAATTCCGAAGCCTTCTGCAAATCTGTTTCTAAGATGACGGTTTTGATACAGATAGTCATTTTTTAAAAGAATCTGACCCACCAATCTGAAACTACCCACTGAGTCGATGACAATGTTATACCAACCATTATCCGTGTGGAATAACCCGGAACAAAAAGTGTTGTCACCAAAATATTGCCGAATTGGTGTACTGATATCTGACCAGTACACGAGACTGTCTGATTTAAAAATGAATAATGAAACATCCTGTGCGGACGCCAACAGGTTTTGTCCGATATATATCAGGGCTTGGTTTTCATTAGCCATCAGGGAATCCTTAATGGCGTCAAAAGCGTGACGGCACATCTGTTCTTTTTCATGAAGAACCGATTCATATTTTCTCCGGATACTTTCATCCGATTTGGAGGTGACATAATGCATCCGCAATGCATATCCAGCGGCCAGAAATAATAAAAAACCCAGAAGCCAGGCCAAAAGCCTCCTTTTTATAAGTGATCGTTTCAACATTGAAAATAATGTTTTCCAAAGATACGGCATTCATCTGCACTTTGGAAGTTCAGGCTTGTTTCACAACAAAAATTATGCTTGAATAATCATTGTTATGGTGAAAACCAAAATTATTTGACCTGAGGCCATTGATGAACCCTTTCAGATAGTACTGTTTTCCGGTTTTATACTTTTCGCTAAGCGCAGAGATATAAAATGCATCAAATTTCATGGGTATGATTTCAACGATAGCCAGGTTATGGTGGTTTAATAAAGCCGTCATTGACGAGCGGTTAAAATGGTGTACATGCCGGGGAAGGTCATAGGCCGCCCAATCCGTAAGATAAAAAGAGGCATCCCAACTGCCTGCATTGGGCACGGCAAGAAACAGGTAGCCTTCTTTTCTGAGCAGATTGTGCAGATTATGCACCATTCCGTGCAAATCATAAATGTGTTCAAGCACGTGCCAGATGGTGATTACATCGAATGATTCCGGTTTTAAGTGAGCTATCTCTTTGTTTCCTCGTGCATCCACGTTGTTTTTTTTAACGGCGATCTCTCTTGCATCATTATCCCTTTCGATTCCCAGGGTTCTCCATCCTTTTGTATTCATGTGCCGGATGAATTCACCCGTTCCACAACCTATGTCTAACAGATTTCCGGCTGCTTTGCAATAACTGTTAATGGTTTTATACTTGTTCTGCAGATTAATTTTACGGATGGTTTTATACAATCCTGAAAACAATCCATTTGAGCTATTTCCATGAGAGATGTATTCCTGCGATTTATAGAAGATCTCTGAAAATGTTTCTTCAGGCCTCGGATTGGTGAATTTATGACCGCAGTTTTTACACATATCGATGAGGAATTCATGTCCGGACAGAAAATGATCGCGGCTTTCCAGAAAACGTATAATCTCCTTTCCAGAACAAACCGGGCAGGTTTTTAAATATTCAAGCTTATATTGTTCCACGTGAAAACATTTCTATCTACCCAGATAAACTGCCAAAACCGAAATGTCAGCCGGAGAAACACCACTGATGCGCGATGCCTGTCCAAGGGTTAACGGCCTTATTCGTGCCAGTTTTTCTCTGGCTTCGAAGGAAAGCGCCTTCAAGCCTGCATAATCAAAATCAGGGCTAAGCTGCAACTCGTCAAGCCTTGCAAGTTTACCGGCTATCTCTTGCTCCCTTTCGATATAACCTCCATATTTTATCAGTATTTCTGCCTCTTCGAGGCACTCATTAAAGAACGGTTTTTCACGCTCAGGAAAACAACCGTCAATATCTGCCGGCAATGATAGCAATTCGCCAACTGAAATCTGGGGTCTGAGCAACAGTGAAGCCATTTTAACCTTTTGCTGAATGGCGCTGGTATTTTTTTGTGTCAGCAAATCATTTACCTCTTCAGGAGCAATGCTTCTTTCCCTGAGATAATCGAGTATACTACCAATCGTTTTCTTTTTACTTTGTACCTTCTGATAACGATCATACGAGGCAAGTCCGATGTCGTATGCCTTTTCGGTCAGCCTCAGGTCGGCATTATTCTGCCGTAAAAGTATTCTGTATTCGGCTCTGGAGGTAAACATGCGGTAGGGTTCATCCACCCCTTTGGTGATCAGGTCGTCAATAAGAACGCCAATATACGACTCCGATCTGCCTAAAACAAATCCAAGCCGATGGTTAATCAGCATATGTGCATTGATCCCTGCCATCAGGCCCTGGGCTGCTGCCTCTTCGTAACCTGTGGTTCCGTTGATCTGACCTGCAAAAAACAGGTTCCCGGTCAAACGGGTTTCCAGAGTGTATTTCAATTGAACCGGAGGAAAAAAATCGTATTCAATGGCATATCCCGGTCGGAATATTTTTGCTTTCTCAAATCCGGGTATTTTTCTCAGTCCCTCAAGCTGAATATAATCGGGAAGTGAGGATGAAAATCCATTGACGTAATATTCAACGGTATTCCATCCTTCCGGTTCGATGAAAAGCTGATGTCGTTCCTTTTCAGAAAACCGGTGTATCTTATCCTCTATTGAAGGGCAGTATCTAGGGCCGATGCCTTCGATCCGGCCGGTGTACATAGGTGATTTTTCAAATCCTTTACTAAGTACATTGTGCACTTCGGGGCTTGTATAAGCCAGGTAGCAACTTCTCTGTTTATGAAGAGGGGGTGTATCGGTAAAGCTGAATTTTCCGGGTACCTGATCTCCGGGTTGCTCCTCCAGGAGGGCGAAATCAATCGTTCTTCCATCGACCCTCACAGGAGTTCCGGTTTTCATCCTGTTCGAATAAAAGCCAAGCTTTAACAGATTTTCTGTCAAACCTCTTGAGGCGTACTCTCCGAGCCTTCCTCCGCCAAAACTTTTCTCTCCTATATGGATAACACCGTTCAGAAACGTACCGTTGGTAAGGATCACGGCCTGCGAATAAATCTGTTGTCCCATAGCAGTAATCACACCCCGGGCTTTGCCATCGCTAACCATAATACCGGTAACCATATCCTGCCAGAAGTCGAGGTTCGGGGTGCTTTCAAGCTTGTTTCTCCACTCCATACTGAAAAGCATCCTGTCGTTCTGAGCCCTTGGGCTCCACATGGCAGGGCCTTTGGATTTGTTCAGCATTCTGAACTGAATCATCGTTTTATCTGTCACAATACCGGAATATCCTCCAAGGGCATCAATTTCCCTAAGGATCTGACCTTTTGCAATTCCTCCCATGGCAGGATTGCAGGACATCTGGGCAATGTTTGTCATGTTCATTGTGATCAATAATGTTCTTGATCCCAGATTGGCGGCCGCAGCGGCGGCTTCACTTCCGGCATGTCCGGCCCCTACCACAATGACATCATATTTTACAAACATATCCATGGTTACACGTGGAACAAAATTTCGGAGGGTTTGTTTAAAGTCCCAGCTTTTTCAAACATCTGTCTTCTTCCTCACGCATGGCATTTTTCTCCCCTTCCCTTTTATCCTTCCAGCCCATAAGATGTAAAACGCCATGTATCATCACTCTATGTGTCTCATTATCAATTGTTTTACAAAGTCCTTGTGCGTTTTCCCTGATTCTTTCTATGCTCAAATACACATCGCCTTCAATAACATCACTTTCTTCCGACATATCAAATGTGATGACATCCGTAAGATCATCCTTATTAAGGTATTTTTGATTGATCCTTAGCAGGTAATCATCGGTGCAAAAAATAAAATTGCAATTTCCCATACTTCTTCCCTGCCCGACAATGACAGCTTCCACCCACTCTTTAAGTTTTCTTTTATTCTTTGGGGAGTAGCCCGTTCCTTCACTGAAAAACCTGACAGTTCCTCTTTTTGGTTTTGTCATCTCGTTACAATCCCCGTTTAATGGGCGGGATTTTTAATGGCTGATGCGTATTGCAGCATTTTTTTGATACGGTCAAGTGATGTTTCGCGGTTAATGCTTGAAATCTTGAAAATAATTTTCATCTCGTTGCCATTTCCTTTATATTCCATGTGATCAGCCAACGTTTTTATCAGAAATATACCTCTTCCGGGAAAAACCACTTCTTCCTGAGAATCGTCAAAGGGATCAGGAATATTCCCAAAGTTAAAACCCTTGCCCTGATCTTTAATGGTAAAGCATAAGCCGGCGGCGCTATGGTTGAAGCTGATATGGATATTTTTGCCTTTATCGCTACCATTGCCGTGAATGAAGGCGTTTTGAACAGCCTCGGTCAAGGCTACCGTTATGTTACCAAAATAGGTGTTGTTTATGTGAAAAGTATCGCAGATCTCCTCTATAAACTTTTCGAGGGAAAATAGATCTTCCGGTAACGATCTGATGATTATCTCTTTCCTTTCTTCTCTCATCTTCATTTTTCAAAAAAGTAAAAATACTGGTTCACTTTCTCCCTGTAAAAGGGATTCAATTTCGGAGGAACCGTTTTCAATAGTTCCACTTCATTGTTCAGTAGTCTTTTATACTCAAAAAATTGTTCCGGGTTACCCTCAAACTCATTTTTTGCTTCCTTTGATTCTCTTTTTTCTTCCTGTTCTCTTTCCATCTCTGCCTTTTCCGATTTCAAAAGCCTGGTCATAATGTTTTGCTGCCTGAGTAAAGTTTCCTGACTGATCATTTTATTCACAAGATCTGTTTCGGTTTTTTCCATTTCCTCCATGATCCTCTTTAGTTCGCCGCTTTCATGGAGCTGTCCTTCTTTCTCAAGCTGACCGGCCACCTCCTGCAACCGGCCTCTGATGGCCTGCTGCTCTGCAGCAAGTCTTGCCAGTTTTTCACTCATATTCTGCTTTTCGTTCCCCTGGCTTCCACCCTCCATTTTCCCACCCGGCTTCATCCCCTTTTTCAATTCCTCAATCTGCTGTCCTAACTGTTGCTGTAACTGCCTGATTGATTTCATGTTTGACTGACCTGACCCGGGCTTATTGCATTTCGATTTGCAGGCCTTTTTTCCACCCTGTTGCTGGCTCTGCATACTCATCTGCATTTGTTCCAGTGACTCTGAAAGCAATAAAGCCAGGTTGTTGATGGAGGTCATGATGTATTGCTGTCTCGCTGCTGCATTGGCCATTCGCCTCTGGTGAAGCAGATCAATAGTGGTTTCCATATTCCGGTTTATCTCACCGACCTCTTTATTGACAAAGGGTTCAATCATAATATTTCTCTTGCTCAAAGCGATCAGTGAATCCTCTATCATTTTTATGTCGTCTCTTATCGTTTTCTGTTCCTTCATTACCTCATTGAACTGCGGATCATTAATATTCACCGACTTCGTCTGCTCAATAAGAGATTCCTGGTCGAAACTCAGTTGAATCAGGTTCTCGAGCAGGTCCCTGAGCGCGTCAATGTCTTCCATCATCCCTTCTTCCAGCATTTCCTCCTGCTGTTGTGAAAGTGATTCAGCCATATCCTGCATTTTCTCCGCAGCGCTTTTCTGCGACTGAGATGCTTTGCTCTTTGATCCCTTTTGAAGCATTTCGGAACTTTCCTGCATCTCCTGGCTTATGTTCTCCTGCTGCTCTTCCATCGGATTGAATTCGTTTGGCGATTCGAGCCCGCGATTCATATTGTCCAGTTCTTTAAGGTCTTCCTGCAACTTATTGAATTCATTGTTCAGTTTATCCTGCTCATTTTTGAGATCATCAGATTTTGCATCCTTTTTACCCGATTCGCCGGCCAGGCTGTCCTGTTTCTTTGCAAGATCTTCCAGCTTGCTTATGGTCTCATCCAGTTTTTTTTCAAATTCAAACTGCTTGAAAAGCTCAAGATTCCGGTCAAGGATGTCCTCCATCTCTTCTCCTGTCATTTTCATCTTCTCCAGCATTTCATTTACCTTGTTCTTGTCCACTTCCTCCATCAGTTTTTGCAGTTCATCAAACAGTTTTTGCAACTCTTCGTCTTTAAGCAATTCATTCAGCAGTTCCTCCAGCTGTTTCTGTTTTTCCAGGATTTCCGGATTTATTTCCTTAAACTGTGATTCCTTCAGCGATTTGATCTCATTTTCCTTCTGGATGTTTTCCATTTTTGCCTTCAGCTCCTGCTGCCTGTCTAAAAGGGATTGAACCTGTTGTTTGTCTTCCCATGACAGTTCATTTTTGTCAACCAGCTTTCGCTGAAGCTCTTCTGCCTGCTTCTGAAGATCGCGGGCTTCATGAATGCTTTCTTCCATCTCCTCCTTGATGGATTTGTTGGCAGACTCTGTCATTTCCTCGATCTCATCCAGTGTAGGAGCCCTGAAAGCCATGGTTTGGGTGCGCGAAGATTTGCTGCCATTCACAGCATCATTGTCCCACACTTCAAAATAATATTCCATAATGTCTCCGGGGCGGAGGTTCATAGCGGCAATATCCCTGAAGTGATAATATTGCTGTGGGTTCACTCCGGAACGAAGGGGCAGGGATTCGGATTCTGAGGCAGCTTCAATGCCATTTTCAGATTTTACTTTGTAATTGAAGGTAAGCCGGCTGAATCCGTAATCATCGCGGATAACTCCCCTGAAAAAGAGATTGCTCTGCAGCAGGGAATCGCGGAATTCTTCCAGGACAATGGTTGGGTAAAGGTCAGGGATCACCGATATCTGGTAGAGAAGCGAGTCGCTTCCGGTCAGAAACTCATTCCGGCTGAGGACAGAGTAATATGTACTCTTCAGCATCCTCCGGCTATGGGTAAATGCATTCGCAGCATCTTTCTGTTCAACCACTATCAGGGCGGTGTCGAAACGCAGACTCAGACTCTTTGTGTTGCTGGTAAAGAATTTCCACGACACTGTCGTTCCCTCAGGTACAATCATATCGCCATTATTGTCAAGCGTTTCAGGGCTTTTACCCGTGTAGGCAGGATAATCCAGGTTGACCCGGAAGTCAAGGATGACGGGCTTGGGCAGCACTTTAAGACTGAAGGGGCCGGAAACCACCTTGCCTGCATCTATTGTGAACTCAATATCCTCCTGCAAATTGAGGAAATCGTGGTAAAATTTCGAAGGATTAGTTTTTCTGATTTTTATCTTTCCCGACCGGATTTCAAGAAAGACCTCGCCGGGCAGTTCCGTGCCTTCGCAAACAATCTCAAGCCTGTAATCCTCATACTGTATCCCTTCAAGCTTTTCATTGGTAATAATCACCCTGAAAGGGAGCGGTTTTTCGAAATGCTCGCCGTGCCTTATCAACCGTCCGGCCGGTTCTGTAATAAAAGTGGGGGAGGCGAGGAGCAGTACAATGAGTATAAGTACCGGAGGAAGAAGATAACGGGTATAACGCAGGTTCTTTTTCAGATCAATGGCCATGGTAAAAGCGACGGGTCTGAGCTCTTCTGCCTTCTGATCAATACCGGCTTTGATCAGTTCCATGTTTACTCCTTCAATTTCCTCCATTTTTTTTAGCTGCAGCGTATTCAGCAAACGGTCGCTGACGTCCGGAAAATGTCTGCCTATGATACGGGATGCTTCTTCATGGGTAAGAAATTTCCCGAGACGGTACAATTTGAGAAGGGAAACCAGAACATACCACCAGAAAATAAATAGTGTAGCGCCAATAAACAGATAAAACATTATCGTTCTGGGCACAACCTCAAGGCGTCCAAAATACTCTACAAAATTTACCGTTAAAAAGAACACTACCCATAACGACACAAAGTATATTGAACCCCTGATGAGCTGGTTTGCATAGTACTTCCTGATAAAGCGGTCGAGTTTTTCAAGCAGTATGGTATAGTTGTCCTGCATATGGGTAAACTGATTTGAGAACAAAACGGAAACGAAACCCGCTTTATTTTGTATTTTCGGCCAAAGTTACGAAGTTACAGCCACACGGTCTGTTAATTAAACTTAAAAATGAGAATATAGTCAGACTATTATTCAACTTGCTGACCGTGTTGCTGAAATCCCGGGTTTCATTTTCTTATTTTCCGAAAGATACTATCTTTACTTCCGGATTTAGTAATATTACTATATGAAGGGCAGTGAAGCCAAAGCAAGAATTAAAATCAATAAACTTCTTGAAGAAGCCGGCTGGAGGTTGCTCGACGACGAAACAGGGCCGGCGAATGTTCTGCTGGAGAACCATGTCAGGATCACTGAAAACCACCTTTCCGGATTTGGACAGGATTTTGAAAAAACCAAAAGCGGCTTTGTCGATTTCCTCCTGCTCGATGGCAAAGGCTTTCCGTTGATCGTTCTTGAAGCCAAGTCAGAAAATATGAATCCCCTGGCAGGCAAAGAACAGGCCAGGAAATATGCCCAAAGTCAGGATTGCAGGTTTGTGTTGTTGTCCAATGGAAACATCCATTATTTCTGGGACCTGAAAAAAGGAAACCCTTACCTGATCACTAAATTCCCTTCCCCCGACTCACTGGGAAGTTATAAAAAACACCAGCCGAACCCTGTCCTTCTCATTAATGAGAAGGTGGAGGACGATTATGTTGCGCTCACACAAAACCCAAATTATTTGCTCGATCCGCAATGGTTGAACGAGCATGAGCGGGAGGCTTTCAAAAAGAAGAACGGCTTAAAATTCTTAAGGAAATACCAGAAAAATGCTGTCAAAGCCATCCAGGATGCTGTGACAAAAGGCAGCGACCGGTTTTTATTTGAAATGGCAACCGGCACCGGCAAAACACTGGTAGCTGCCGCTGTCATCAAACTCTTTCTGAAAACAGGCAATGCAAACAGGGTATTGTTTCTGGTTGATCGCCTCGAACTCGAATCCCAGGCATTCAAATCATTTAACAAGTACCTGAAAAATGATTACAAAACTGTTATATATAAAGAAAACCGTGACGACTGGCGACGTGCTGAAATTGTTGTGACCACAGTGCAATCCTTATTATTTGACAATAAATTCCGCAGGTTGTTTTCGCCTACTGATTTTGACCTTGTTATTTCCGATGAAGCACACCGCTCCATTGGTGGTAACTCCCGTGCTGTTTTCGAGTATTTTGTGGGGTACAAACTGGGATTGACCGCCACACCCAAAGATTATCTTCGCAAGATTGATCCATCCAAAATTTCGCATAAAGATCCCCGTGAACTGGAAAGAAGGATTTTGCTCGATACATACCGTACTTTTGGTTGTGAAACAGGCCAGCCAACCTACCGGTATTCGCTGCTTAACGGTGTAAAGGAAGGATTTCTTGTCAATCCGGTTGTTGTGGATGCACGCACTGAAATAACCACTCAGTTGCTTTCGGATGAAGGTTATTCAATCATGTTGCCTGTTGAGGATGGTGAGGATGAAGAAGCCATATACAAACAAAGGGATTTTGAACGAAAATTCTATTCCGAAACAACGAATAAAATTTTCTGTAAGACTTTCCTCGAAAATGCCCTGCCCGATCCCATTAGTGGAGAATTGGGCAAGACAATCGTATTTACCGTCAGCCAGAACCATGCGGCTAAAATTACCCAGATTCTGAATGAAATGGCTGATAAACTCTACCCCGGAAAGTACAATTCCGATTTTGCAGTTCAGGTCACTTCATTTATTGCAGGTGCACAGCAATTCACCGTCAACTTTGTCAATAACAACCTGAATGGTTCAGGGAACTTCATTGACTACTATAAAACCAGCAAAACAAGGGTTTGCGTTACGGTGGGTATGATGACCACCGGCTACGACTGCCAGGACATTCTGAATCTTTGCCTGATGCGACCTGTTTTTTCACCTACCGACTTCATCCAGATCAAAGGACGTGGAACCCGTAAGTATAATTTTCTCGAAACCTTTTTCAATGATGATCAAAAGGAACTTGTTCCGGAACCTGAAAAAACAAGATTTAAGCTGTTCGATTTTTTTGCCAACTGCGAGTATTTTGAGGAAAAATTCAATTATGATGAAATCCTGAAACTGCCAAGGTTGACTAAAGGCGGAGAGGGTGGAAATGGCAAAACCATTTACTCAGAGGAATTTGAAAATGTTGACCCCGACCCCTTAAAGACACTGAAAGAGCAGAAAATAGGGTTGGAAGGGATGAAGATTGACCGGATGTTTTTCGATTTTGAAAACAAGGTAAAGGAAGACCGGTTTATCATTGACAATGTAGAACTTGGTAACTGGGAAGATGTGATCACATACGTAAATGACAACCTGCTTAATAAACCCGAAGAATGTTACACACTTGATAAACTTAGGCGGTCGGCCAAAGTGGACAGGAAAATTTCCGTCCGGGAGATCATCGAAAAGATCATGGGATTGATTCCACATTTCAAATCGAAAAATGAACTGCTGGAGGAAGAGTTTGAAAAATTCCTGTCGGATTATAAGCCTGATAAAACCGATAACATCCCGGCACTGAAATACTTTTTCAAGTCTTATGTCACCGATAGCAAAGTCAGAAGCCTGATTGATCATAAAAAGTTTGCCGATCTGAATGTGAACCCGACCTTTAGCGCCGAAGATTATAAAGCTGTAGGAAAGAAGTGGAGGACGATCATTCCGGATTATGTGAGGGATTATATTTCGTTAAGTAAATTTGTTGCATAAATCTTAATAATAACATTAATATGCCACCAAATCACGGAAACACCAAATTGCACCAAGATGGTTTTATGCCGGTTCCTGCAGAACTTGACGACATTGGGAAAAAAATAGTTCATGCTGCTTACCTTGTTCATAAGGCATTGGGGCCTGGTTTATTGGAAAAAGTATATGAAATTTGTTTCTGCCACGAACTTCAGAAAATGGGATTGACAGTAAAGAGACAGGTTGATATCCCGATCATTTACGATGGGATAGCCTTTGATGAAGGTTTAAGGCTCGACGTACTGGTTGAAAATAAAGTAATTTGTGAAATAAAGGCGGTAGATCTTGTAAATCCGGTTTGGGAAGCTCAGGTGTTAAGTCATTTGAAATTAACAGGTAAAAGACTTGGTTATCTGATCAATTTTAATGTTATAAACATTGGCCGGGGAATCAAACGTTTTGCCAAATAACTTTGGAGGGTTTTGGTGCCCTG
>JAFGME010000144.1 GCA_016927695.1 Bacteroidales bacterium | reverse complement strand
TTATTCGAGGCATAGGGCCCATGCAAGGGGATGACCTTGAATTCGTAAAAATCCTTCGTCTGCAACAATTTTGGGAGGATGGTTACACCATCAAAAGCCGTGTAGGTTGCGTAGTAGGTAATATCGCCATTCTCATGTATGAACCTTACAAACCTCGCATCCTCCATCCCTTTGCTCTCTGTTTCCGATACCGGAAACAGCACCCTTCCCGAAATATCTGTATCGAGCGAGAAGGAGACCTCATAATGGGCATCGGCCAGCCAGATTATCTTTTCAGCCGCCCGCTGTTTTTCAGGGCTCAGGTTATTTTTCCTCAACACTTCATTTACGTTCTTGACAAGCTGCCTGTAAACAAACTTCTCGGGAAGCTCAGCCACGATCAGCTTGGTAAGTTCCGGAGAGATATCCATCTCCAGCAATTTACCGAGAAAATTCCTTTTTTCGTATGTATGCCGTTTTATAATTTCCGCCTCCTCAATCAGATAACCCGGGGGCTGAATGATAAAATCGCCTTCATGATTAAGGATCCCCCTGCGAAAGACGAGGGATGAAACATGGCCTTCTCCTGTCGATCTCAGGCTGAGGATCACCCGTTTCTCACCATTGCTCAATCCGGACTGGTCAATATCCTCGACGATGGATGGATTAAACAATGCTGCCGCCTCAACCGAAAACTCATGCGTGAAGAATGAACCTATCAGCAGCTTGCGTATTTCCGAGATATTAGCCGGATCGATTTCTAGGTCAGCAAAATGAAACAGCAGGTTATTAAAATGCCTCTTGAACAGTTTAGAAATATTCCTGTGCCTTTTGGAGAATTCCCTCAGTGTCTGATTCAAGGCCCTCTGTACTTCTTCATCTGAGAGATCAAGTACTTTCATAATGATATCCCTGGCCCTTTCATCCCCGTTGTAAAAATAGCGGGCAATGACCCTGTTTTTGTCAGGATACAGAACAGTATCTTTTTTTCTGACGTTGATATTCATTACGGGGTACTGATTAGCGACCGGGCATTGCAATAAACCTGAGAATTATTCTGTAAATGTATAATTTATTAATTCTTAAGGAAATAATCGGGATAAAAATTTGATAAGGTCCGATTCCGGGAATTTAAAGGGTACTGGAATGTCGACCAATGCATTTACCCCTTGACCAATGGCTGTTTTTATTGGATGAAGTGACTGAAATGCTATGCAGCAACGGAGAAAGTTTAGTATTTTAGGTCATTGTTAAACTACCACTGTATGAAGACCGCAAGCCTGGCTGTTTTACCCTTTGTTTTTGGTTCTATAACCCTGATTTCCTGTGGGGTGAAACATCCACCTGCCGATGATTCAGGCCGGCCCCTTATGGTAAAATCGGGAACCATAGATGCCGACCTTGTTGAAACTACTCCCATCGTTTTCCATAATCAGGTGTTTCGCTTTGAATATGTAAGGCCGGGATACTGGGACAATCAGACCGGTGATTCGTATTTCCGGTTTATCCAGCGCGAGACAGGAAAGGCCACGTCCTCTTTTGCCAAGGGATATCATCTTGGAAGTGCTTTTGCAGATGACAGCATGGTATACGTTACGGCAGTGAATATCTGGGATGGCGAACAGGTGCATGTGTTTGCATCCCCTGATCTGGAACACTGGGAGCACTGGATGGCCTTTCAGCTTCCCGGATATGGGATTTTTAACACCTCGCTTACAAAGACTGATTCCAATTTTATGCTGATGTTCGAGATCGGGAAACCGGAAAGTGAAGCAGGTGTGCGTTTCACCGCCCGTTTTGCCTCGTCTTCTGACGTAAGAAACTGGGAAGTACTGCCTTCCCAGTACAATTATGCCAAAGACCGTTATACGGCCCCGCATTGTCTCCGGTATCTCGACGGTTATTATTATGATTTTTACCTCGAAGCGCATGAAGGTTACGAAACAAGGGTGGTACGATCGAAAGACCTGGAACACTGGTATGCCAGTCCCCTGAACCCGGTATTAAGGGCTTCAGAACAGGATAAACAAGTGGCAAACGATCACCTGTCAGATGCATTGCGAAAGAGAATTCAAACCGCTGAAAACCTGAATAACTCCGACATTGATTTTTGCGAATTCAATGGAAAGCTGATCATCAACTATTCCTGGGGAAACCAGCGGGGAGAAGAGTTTCTGGCAGAAGCATCGCATGATGGGACCATGGAGCAATTCCTGAAAGGATGGTTTCCTGAATAAAAAACCATGATGTAAATGAAAATACTTGGCAGAAATTCCCAGGTAATCATGTGTCTGGCATTTGGCGTTATAGCCTGTGTTCAGGTAAAAAAACAACCCACGGACTACGTTGATCCGTTTATTTGTACGCAGGGTGATCACGGGCAATGGCTGCCCGCCGCCCTGGTCCCCTTTGGCATGGTTGAGCTTTGCCCTGACACCTATCCGGGAAGCTTGATTGCCGATGGGGATTTTGCACACGGAGGTTATGATTATTCGGATCATCTGCTCAGGGGATTCAGTCACATTCACCGTGGCAGCAGTGGCGGAGTTGGTATTACAGACAGGGCAGGGATCCTTTCATGTGTGCCGTATATCCATGCTCCGTCTGATACTTTTTTTGTGAATCCGGTTCTGGCATTTGACAAAAGCACGGAAGCGGCAAAAGCCGGTTATTATAAAACAAATCTCACCCGGGACAATATCCTGGTGGAATTAACGGCCACCGGACATGTCGGGATGCACCGGTACTCGTGTGCTGAAAAAAAACCCTTCCATTTATTCATCAATTCCGGAGACCGCGGGACGGCCCTCTCCTGTAAAACCACTTCCGATTATTCGCTGGAAGGCTGGGTTGGAAATTATTACTTCGTGGCCGAATTCAATGCTCCTTTTTCGGAAACAAAAGTCTGGAATGGTAAAACCCTGGAGGATGGATCTGACATTCTGAACAAACCATCTGGCGGTATGGTTTTGCGGTTTGACGAGATAGAAAATGATGGGCTCCAGGTAAAAGTGGGATTTTCCCTGAGCAGTACCGGGGCGGCAAAGAAGAATATGTATGCCGAATGTCCGGGATGGGATTTTACCCTTGTTCATCAGCAGGCAACTGCGCTGTGGAACAACATCCTGTCAGGAATTACCGTGGAAGGCGACAATGAGGAAGATAAAACCAT
>JAFGME010000143.1 GCA_016927695.1 Bacteroidales bacterium | reverse complement strand
TTTAAAACTTTGGGGTTCCAAAGACATGAGTGTGGTGTAATCGGTGAGGGCTAAATCGTAATCCCCTGATTCAGTGTAACATTCGCCACGGGAGTAATAATATTTCGACTCACCGGAGTTGCGATGGATGACCAGAGAGAAATCCTCAGTTGCTTCCTTTAATTTTCCTGATTTTCTGAGGGCTACGCCCCTGTTGAAGAGGGCTTCATTGTAATCGGGCCTGATGGCAATGGCCTCCGAAAACTTATCCACAGCTTTCTGGTATTCCTGCCTTTCAAAAGCAGCAATTCCCTCATTGTAGGCCTGCATCGATTTTGCCGTCATTTCGGTTTCCCGGTTGATGCGTGCGATGGAGTCGGCGAAGCGTAAATCTTCTGATGTGAGGGTGGAATCGCCTTGAATAAGAAGGGTGTTTCCGGATGCAGGGAGGGCCGGAAGTGAATCCGTCTGTGCCCCGGCTGCTGCAATAAGCACAAGGCATATCAATAGTGTAAAAGTGAGTTTTATCATGTATATGATCATTTCTGTGGGCTGCAAACATACGATTTAATGACCAACAAAATGAGAATAACATACAGGTTTTTATTTATTTTCATAATTTTGCACCAACCTTAAGAATTATGAATAAAGGATTGATCTGGATTCTGACATTGGTTTTGATGGTTTCCTGCGGCCGGCGGGACGGGGAACTCTCCAGCGGAGTGGTGAGCAATCCTGTGACTGCTGACGGTGAGAGTAAAGGAGACCTTCCTGAGATCACTTTTGAAAAACCGGAGCACGATTTCGGGCGCATCATACAGGGTGAAAAAGTTTCATGCAGTTTCAAATTTACCAACACCGGCAAGTCTGATCTCATCATTTCAGCCGTTAGTTCGATCTGTGGCTGCACTGTGCCCACCTTTCCGAAAGACCCTGTCAGGCCCGGGGCTGAGGGAAAACTTTCAGTGACATTCGACAGCGAGGGGAGGAAGGGTTTTCAAACAAAGATCATTACCGTTCTCTCGAACAGCCAGCCCAACACAAAGCAATTGCGCATAAAAGCCCAGATCATCGAACCCTGATATACATCAAATAACAATAATCGTATGAACCAATCATTATTTTTACTTTTTATGCAGCCCGGCGAAGGAAAGGAAGGCGGGGGTTATATGAGTTTCCTCTGGCTCTTTCTGATCATCATTGTGTTTTATCTTTTCTTCATCAGACCCCAGATGAAAAAAAGCAAAGACCAGAAGAAGTACCGCGAATCCCTGAAAAAAGGAGACAAAATCATCACCATCGGGGGTATTCATGGAAAAATCATTGAAATCGCCGAGCGTACTTTCATCATTGAGGTGGAAGGGCAAAACCGCCTGAAAATCGAAAAAAGCGCAGTAGCTATGGATGGTTCTGCACAATTAGGCGACCAGAAGTAATTTCCCGTTCCCCGGATACAACGAAAGAAAGGAAAATCAGTGAGCCCGGAGGTGAAATCAAGGCAAAATGTTTACGTTTTCCTTGTTTGTCTGTTTTTTTCCATAATGATCTGGCTGCTGATTGTGCTTTCCAGGGATTACAGCACCTCATTGCCTGTTTCTATTGAGTATGACAAGGTTCCCAATAATCTTTTACTGGTGGGTGAGCCTGAGAATAAACTTATCCTCAACCTCAAAACCAACGGATGGAATATTTTAAAATATAAATACCTGAAAAAACATCCCACCGTGTTGATCGATCTGAGCAGTCTCAATCTGAAAAGGGAAAACGGTTTTTTTGTGGCTACGGTACTGACATCCAGGTTTCAGGCAGAAATTTCGGATCAACTGGATCTTCCTACCTTGTTTAATGAACTGATTCCACGTGAAATTCAACTTGAATTTGAAGCGGTGGCCAGTAAAAAAGTTCCCGTTGTGGCCGACTTGCAGTTGAGTTTCAAAAAGCAATACTCCCTGAGCGACAGCCTGCTGATCAGTCCTGACAGCGTGCTGATTTTTGGAAGTGCAGAAAATCTTTCAGGAATAAAAACAGTGCGCACATTGCAGGTGGCGGTTGAAAACGCAGACCAGGACAAAACCCTGATGACCGGTATTTATATGCCTGGAGATCAGTCGATAAAGAGGGTAAGGCCTGAAGAAGTGGAGATATTTATCCCTGTAAGCGAGTACACCGAGGAGACCATCGTGCTGCCGGTTCATGTGGAAGGGGGCGACGGACTGAAATTTAAAACTTTTCCGGAAGAGGTCAGCCTGGTTTACCACGTGCCGCTAAGGCATTATGCAAGGGTGAGCAAGGGGTTTTTTGAGGTATCTGCCCTGTATGATCCCGAAAAACCTGAAGCCGACAACCGTTTGCCATTGACCGTGAAATCGAGGCCGGCATTTGTCAAAGTCGTGAAGATCAGTCCTGACCGTGTGGAGTACATCATCATAAAGGAAACGCCATGATCATCGCCGGATTGACAGGGAACATCGGATCCGGGAAAAGCACGGTGGCCAGGGTTTTTGAAACGCTGGGCATCGCGGTTTTCAGGGCCGATGAATACGGAAGGAGAGCGCTGGAAAAACCGGCGGTGACCGGAATGATAACGGCAAGGTATGGCCCTGAAATTATGACTGGCCTGCAAATAGACAGAAAGAAGCTGGCGGGGATCGTTTTTTCCGACCCGGATGAACTAAAACGGCTCAATGCCATCATCCATCCGGAAGTAAAGGCGGAATTTAGTGCCTGGCTGAAACGGCAGCAGGCCCCGTATATCCTTCATGAGGCGGCCATATTGTTTGAAAGCGGCTTCAACCGCATGATGGACAAAGTGATATTTGTGGATTGCCCGGAGGATATTGCTTTTGAAAGGGTGATGAAACGCGATGGCATCACGTTGGAAGAAGTCAGGAAAAGAGCATCATTTCAGTGGGCTGCGGAGAGAAAGGCCGGCCTGGCCGACTTTGTAATCATAAACGATGGCAGGCAGGCCTTGCTACCCCAGGTGATTGAGGTTCACTCTAAGCTAACCCGATAATATTGCTGCTTACCATTACAGTTTTTGTAATATTGCGGAATTGCCTATTTTTGTCAGAGACATTTAAACCCTGAAATCAGATTTGATATGACAAACATCATCATTTTAGCCGTTTTGATCCTGGTGGTGATATGGCTGATCAGCCTTTACAACCGCCTTGTACGGCTACGGAACAACCGTGAGAATTCCTTTGCTGATATTGACGTTCAGTTGAGGCAGAGGCATGACCTCATACCCCAGCTCGTGGAAGCTGTGAGGGGGTATATGAAACATGAAAGCTCAGTGCTTACCGACATCACCAATGCCAGGGCCAATGCCATGAGGGCAACAAGTATCAACGACAAGATAGCAGCAGAGAACCAACTCAGCGCTGCATTGGGAGGACTGCAGGTGGCCGTGGAAGCTTATCCCGACCTCAAGGCCAGTCAGAATTTCATCAACCTGCAGGAGGAGATTTCCGACGTGGAAAACAAGCTGGCTGCCGCCCGCAGGTTCTTCAATTCAGCCACCAAGGAACTTAACAATGCCGTTGAGATGTTTCCATCCAACATTGTGGCAGGTATGTTCGGATTCGGAAAAGAGCCCATGTTCGACCTGGGCGCCCGCCGTGATCAGATGGAAGAAGCCCCGGAAATAAAATTCTGACGGCATGAAATACGTCGGCCTGCAAAGCCAGATATGGAAAAACAATACCAATTCAATTGTCCTTCTGGCGCTTTTCCCGCTGGTGCTTTATGCCCTGACATGGGTGTTCCTGTACTTTATGGGAAGCGGTGAGGAATACGATCCGGTTTCCATAGCCAACCACTCTTTCATTTCATTGTTTCCCTGGGTTACCGCGGGGGTTTTAACCTGGTTTCTCATTGCCTGGGCCTCCCATTCCTCCATGATTATGAATGCAACGGGTTCGAGGCCCCTTCAAAGAACAGA
This sequence comes from Bacteroidales bacterium, assembly GCA_016927695.1. Classification (GTDB taxonomy): domain Bacteria; phylum Bacteroidota; class Bacteroidia; order Bacteroidales; family JAFGHD01; genus JAFGHD01. Next base: position 920 of record JAFGME010000143.1, on the reverse strand, counting down.
AAACAAGAGGGTGTACAACCTTGTGGAGAACCTGTGTATTTCCGCCGGGATGAAAATGCCGAAAGTCAACGTTATTGAGGATGATTCCCTGAATGCTTTTGCCAGCGGGATCAACAATAAATCATATACCGTTTCCCTTTCGAGGGGGATCATCAACAAGCTGGATGACAGGGAACTGGAGGGGGTTATCGCCCATGAGCTCACACATATCCGCAACCGTGATGTCCGCCTGTTGATCATTTCCATCATTTTTGTCGGGATTTTTGCTTTTCTGGCCGAGATGTTTTTCAGGAGCATGGTGTATGGAGGAGGGGGCCGGAAAGGGAAAAACGGCGGGGCCATGTTGCTGGGCCTGGCCCTGGCCATTGTCGGGTATTTGCTATCGATGATTTTTCGCTTTGCCATTTCAAGGAAAAGGGAATATCTTGCCGATGCAGGGGCGGCAGAAATGACAAAAAACCCTCTGGCGCTGGCATCGGCGCTCAGGAAAGTGTCGCAGGATGCAAGAATTGAAGCGGTTAAAAGGCAGGACGTAGCTCAGATGTTCATCGAAAATCCTTCGGAAAAGAAAAAATCCGTTTCGCTGGTTTCACTCTTTGCCACTCATCCGCCCATAGAAAAAAGAATCCGGATACTGGAACAGTTTTAAGAATGGATTTAAACCGTCTTGCTCCCCGGCTTTTTTTTGAGTTCTTTATAAAACTGAATGATCTTCTCCCTGTATTCTTCAGGCGCTTCAAGATAACCCCAGCCGCTTTCCATACGCTCAATGCCTCCGAACATGCTATCTGTGGTTTGGATAATGGCATGAGGTATACCATGGTCATTGAGTACCTCTGTCATCATGCCGGCTTCAAACTGGTTGTTGAGTGTAAGAATATTTTCAAAGTTTTCCATATTGTAAATTTTTATCTAAGGTA
>JAFGME010000142.1 GCA_016927695.1 Bacteroidales bacterium | reverse complement strand
TAAATCCCGGCATCTCATTGTAGACAAACATAAGTGTCCGGAAAGGCAAAATCAGGTATCTCTCTCCCTGGTGACGAGATTGAAATCTACCCATGGCTGATATTTTTTGGCAGATACTGCCGGATCAACCGGATGCAGAAATGATACCCTGTAAGTTTAACAGCAATATGTTACAATTCCGTTGTGGCGGAAGTAGAAGATTAAACCGCACTAACGGTTCTTTGTGGCAATAAGTCTTTTGCCCCAGCCTTCTGCTTTCTGTTCTTTTCTCCCTGAAATTCTCAGGATTTGCATCCTGCTGCCATCCGGAGGGTATTTCTTATCTCACAAAAACCTTTTCAGAGAAAGCCTGACGGTCTGATACCACCCTCACAATAAAATGTCCGCTCCTGCCATCCATAGCTATTTTTTGAATACCTGATCCTGAAAAGGGCGCTGTAGTGATCAGCTGGCCTGTAATGCTGAATACACTTACTTCGCCTGTGATGTTTTCCGGGATGTTCACATTGATGTCTTTTTCGGCAGAGTACACTTTTACAAGACCGGCAGTTGTTTTCCCGCTTAAGGACAGTGGTGCAAAATGCAGCACAAACCTGTAAGGATCGTCGCCGGATTCGTATGAAAAACTGTAGTTTCCTGCGTTCAGGTCGGTGAGGGTTCCATCCGTAAGATCTTCCAGCGTGACCGTTCCGATATCTTCAATTTCATCCAGTGAAAGGGTGTAAATACCGGAAACGCCGGCTTCAAAACCGAGATTGACCGAAGTCTGATCAGGCAGTACGTTTATTGAAAGGTTTTCAGCCCCTGCCTGTGTATAGATCTGCGGCAGATCATCGTTGTCCCCGGCAATGATCTTGTAGGCATCAGACTGCCCGTCAAAATCCGGGGTAGCTCCGGCATCAAACCTGATATATGTCCTGTCGCTGAAACCATTTCCCTCTGCTTTTATGACCAGATAGTTGGTTAATTCCGATTTGTAGAAGTTGTTGGCGCCTGTATGTGTCCTTACGGTATTGTCGAACACCATGGTAGCGGAGGCGTTTGCGCTTACAAAGAAACCCTGCATTGGTGGAATATAGCGTGAACCTCCGCCAAGGCCTCCGTTGTAAGAGAGAAAATTGCCGGTAGAGGCTTCCAGGTAATATACCGCATTGTTTACTCCTGACGGCAGCGTGACGGCATCCCAGTCGATGGAGCTGGCATAGGGATTGGAAAGGAGGTTCCATCCATAAGGATTGACTGCAGTGAGGCTGGCGGTAACAGCCCCGGTGTTGAGATTACCTGTAAATGTGACCGTATTGAAAGCGGAAAGATTGGAGTAGACAGCGTAGCCTTTCATCGGGATGAGCGGGACATTGGTGGGAATGATCTCGGTGTAAAGGCCTGTTGTTTCATCGTATTCCTGCAGATACATCCCGGTGAACACCTCTGAAAGCGCCCCGGTGACAGGGCTGCCGGTCAGGTGCCAGGCGGGGTCGTTGCCTGAGAAATACCTTTGTACGGTAGCTTCAGCGCCGCTGTATTCAATGAGGCTGCCGTTGCCTCCTGCATCGGATTGCAATACAAGCCCTGCAGCTCCTGCATTGTTGATCATATCGCCGGATACCGTCAGGGAGGAGGCGGGTTCTATGGTCAGGGTCTGCCCTGCATCAATCACCACTTCAAGCGCTTCCTCCTGTGAATCGACGGTAACCCCGCTTTTGATGTTCACGCGGGCCCATGGATGCACAGGTGCAAGCTGCCCTGTATTCCATGTAGCGTTGTTTTGCCAGAATCCGAAAGCAATGCTTTCGTAAGGGTTGGGGGCGGTGGATGCCACCCGGTCAGTAGCCGGATCCATATTGATCATGGTTCCGTTGAAACCGGATGCAGAATGGTCGGTTACATTGGTTCCCGATGTCTCGTTGAACTTGTAATAGGCAACAAGACCGGCTTCGGTTGCCGGTGAGGGATGCTCGCGGTAGACGTTTTCCCTTATCTGGCTTTCCGTCCTGACAATATTCCAGATTTCAACATCGTCAATTCTTCCGTTGAAATAGTGACTCAAAGCCTGCCTGCCCCCGATCCTGAAATCGTTCGTGCTGCCATTGATATCACCGATGTTACCGGAGCCGTTGTATGTTTCAACCAGTTCACCGTTCAGGTAGGTTTTTGCAATACCCGACTGGTAGGTTACTGCAACATGCGACCATTGGTTCAATGGGAGAAAGGCAGGTGTCTCATGCCAGAACCACCCCGGATTCACGTTGGCAAATGCCCATCCCACATAACCATTTGCAAAACGGGCGATCTCATATTCTCCTTCTTTGTTGACAATAATTCCGCCCTGGGCGCCTCCTGAGCCTGCCCCTTCAGGGAAAACCCATGCCTCAATGGTAAGCGTGGCGCTCATTACAAGCCCTGCCTGTGGCCCGACATTCACGTAGTCGTTTGAACCGTCAAAATCCAGGGCGTTATCCTGGGCAATTACTGAAATTCCCAGGAATACTACTATCAATGAGTAAAAAAGCTGCTTTTTCATATAAATTTTTTTTAAATTATTTTTTATAAGCCAATTCTTTTTAGCGACTGCAAAGGTAAAAAGAATTTCATATTTAGAATGAATCTTAATAAAAAATTTTACAACACCTGGGATTTTATCCGTCATTTAAGACTGGCGTGCCTTCAAAAAAACTCATAATTGCATAAGTAAAGGAGCCTGTCTTTAAAGTGATAATCCTTTAAAGACAGGCTCTGTGGAGTTTTTTTGACCAATCGGAAATACTCTTAATTCAGCCTGCAATCCAATTCAACCAATTAACTAATTAATTAATTTGGCACCTGGCTTCCAAGCCCTGTATTGGGTTTCCAGAGTTCGTTCTTGTCGTTGTTATTCACCTGTGCGTCCATATTGAAGTCACCCTGGAGGTAACCGTTGCTGCCGGCCTGTGGCGACCAGACATCATTTTTATCGCTGTTGTTCACCTGTCCGTCGGCATTGCCGTCGGCGCTGATCATCCCCCATACTCCCGGCGCGATTTCCTTATGGGCCTGCACACCGCCATAGGCTTGTCCGGAGCCTGTTGTGAAGTCGTAGGTATATGTGTTTCCGGTCTTGACCAGCGGGGTTGAATTCATCACACCAAGGTGGTTGCGGTGCCAGATGATGGCGAACAGATTCTGGGTTACCTGATAGTCGAATGTGAGCGGGGATACGCCGTCAGTTCCAACAATACTGCCATTTTTAAGGATGAAACCGGCCTGAGCGGCTACGGAGTAATCATAAGTTGCACCTGAAGCGCCCGGGGCATCCCTGAGTTCCACAATCACCCAGTCAACCACATCCTGGTTCGGAATAGCTGCAACAGCCTCTGTGCCCGTATAATTCCAGGGGTCGCCACTGTATGGCTGTGAAATCGGGAGGTAACCGCCTGAGTTCAGGTTGGCGTTCATATCTGTTCCGTTAAATGGTCCCTGCAGGGAAGCTTTCAGGTCGAGATCGAAAAGGGTGTAAAGCGACCCGAAAAAGATATTCCGGGATTGGCCTCCTGTTGCCTGGCAGTACATGAAGTCGCCGTTCATAGAGGAGGTGACCGGTATGTTAAATACAAGAGTCTGGGAATTTTGGCCCGAATAACTGCCGCTTGGAATCATTGGACTACCGTTGTAAAACCATTGGTATGGAGCGCCCACCGTATTTGACTCATACTGTGTTTGCCCGGTAATGTCGTGGTTGTTTCGGATCACCACGTACTGGTCTGATGTACCGGTGAGTTTGGTTACCAGGTTTGTCCAGTTTCCATTGTTGGTAATGTTTCCGGTAATGTTTATATAGAGGTTCGTTATGTAGTTCTGTATAGTTCCGCAATTTGTCAGGTTACCGTCAATGTCGAGGGTATGGGTGTAATAATCGTTCCTTATTGTGCCGTTGTTGAGTATATTCCCGTGAAAAACATTGCCGCTGTTGACTTCCATCAGGCCTTCAAAAGTAAAATCGTAGATGTTGCAGTTCGTCAGATAGCTTCCATTGTTCATTTCAAGAGTAAAAGAACCGTTTTCGGATGCAGATGGAGACACCACGGAACTGACCATATATCCTCCGATTACAGAAAGGGTTGATCCCGAAGGCATTTCTATTGTAGTGTTGTCCAGGTTGATATTTGTATTATGGAAATAGAGGCTGTTGTCTGCGATTACCATACCCCCTGTTTTGAAGCTTGAAAAGTAAGTGGGTGAGTAGGTGTTTCCTTCCAGCATGCTGAGGCGCTGGTCGAGGTCGCCGTAAAGATCGATGGCATGGTTGTCGATGATCCCGTGATTGAACAGGTTCCCATAAAGATTAAAAGTAAAGTTACTCACATAATTCCTGAGTGTTCCGTTATGCATGAAATCACCATAAACCTCGATACTCTGTGAATAGTAGTTGTTTTGGAGGATGGCATTGTTGGTTATCGGGCCATAAAGCACATTGCTGCCATTGAAAAGAAATTCTCCGTTGAGGCTGAGATTTTCAAACGAAGATGCATCCATTTCCGGCATATCACCGGTGGAGCTGCCGGTTCCCTGCAAAACCGATGTTGGACCATCTCCCTGGAGTACACAATTGAGGAGCCTTCCGTCATGCATGAGCAGGGTTGATCCTGCCGGAAGCCTGACCGTGTTGTTGTTGGCCCTCACCTGGACGTTGTAAAATTGTACCATGTTGTCGAACCATGTTGTGGCGGGGGAATTTGATAGAATAAACTCATAGCCCGAAAAGTAGTTTCCGTTCTGGCAGCTAACATGCTGATCTGCGCTTCCGTTGAGGTTTACCTGGTTATTGTTCCAGACGCCGTTGTTGACAATATTGCCGGTGATATTAAGAGATAGCGGGCTTATGAAGTTCCTTATCATACCGTTATTGGTTATATTGCCGAGAATGGTCTGTGCGTAGGCATAGTAATTGTTCTGAAGAGTGTCGGTCACCAGGATATCCCCGTGGAAAGTATTGGTATTGCAATTAACAATCCCCAGGAATTCAGGATTGAAAAGTTCACATTCCTCAATATAGGACCCATTGTTCATCCTGAGTTTCAGGCGACCGTTCTTTGCGTTAGCGGCCAGGACTTTTCCCCTGTAGAGGTATCCGGCTGATACGAACAACTCGCTGTTATCAGGCATGATGAGGGTGTCATTATCCAGATTAATACTGGTATTCGTGAATTTCAGGCCGCCGGTGGCAATGATCTTTCCCGAAGGCTTGAAACTTGTAAAGAAAGTGGGAGAGAGTTCCTTGCCGGGCATAAGGGTTATTTCCTGGTCTTCAGCGGAGTAAAAATCCACCGCATGATTATCGATAATACCATTGTTGATGAAATCCCCGTAGATTTTTAAACCAAGTGACTGCACATTATTCTGAATTGTCCCGTTGTTCGTGAATACGCCATAAACGTCAGAATTGTATGAATAATAATCGTTTTCCAGGGTGCCCTGATTCACTGTGTTGCCAAGGAAAGTGACTGCATTTTGGACTTTAACTATCCCGGTGAGCGTAGCATTATGAAAGGTGACAAAACCTGTCGAGCTGTTCTCCGTGTGGTAATTCACCGTACCGGACTTGGCGTCTTTCGCCAGCAGGGAGGCATAAAAGAAATGACCTCCGGATAAATATAAAGTACCATTGTTCTGCATTACCAGGGAATCATAATCCAGTTCCACATTTGAGTTCAGGAAACTCAGGTCGGTCAGCGCTTCGATGTAACCTGAAGGCTTGTAACTTCTCCAGTAAGCGGGATTGAAGTTTTTACCGGCAGCAAGTGATACCTGCTGGTTGGTTGTTCCATAAAAATCGAGTGAGGTATTTTCGACGACATTGTTGTTGGTGAAGTTGCCATATACATTTACCCCAAATAGATTCACGTAGGTCCTTATAGTCCCGTTGTTCGTGAAATCGTCATATATGCTGAGCGTATAGGAGTAATAATCGTTCTGTAGGAAAGCATTATTGAACACATTTCCATACAAGCTGACAGTACTTGCGATGTTGTGGGAGCCGTTAATTGTCAGATCATGAATGTTAAGCTGTTCCAGTACAGAGGGACCGGAGCCGGCGGAACCCAACCCATTGAGAACCGAACCTGAACCGCTGCCATAAAGATTGCACTGGCTGAGAAATGTATTCTCAAGGGTGAGTGCTGCATTGGCCGCGATATTAATATTGATCCATCCCAGATACAACTGGCTGTTTTTAAAATATGCTTCGGTATCAACATAAATGTCGCCTCCCGTTTTGCTGTTCGAATACTGGTAACTGCTGAGCGGGTTCGCGTTCTGACAGGAAATATGCTGGTCGGAACCACCGTGAAAGTAGGTGTATTGATTAATCCAGACACCGTTGTTGATGATGTTGCCGTGAATATTCAGGCTGAAAAGGCTTACATAAGGTGCTATGGTACCGTTGTTCGTCACATTACCATAAACTGAAAGAGAATAGGAATAATAATTGTTATAAAGTTCACCGCCAGGCTGAATTGTAAGATTCTGACAGGCATTGTTTGAAGAATATACAGGCCCGTTGATGGTCACGTCATGGGCCGCGTTGGGAACAATTCCCTGTACCCAGGTCCAGGTGCTGTCCCAG
>JAFGME010000141.1 GCA_016927695.1 Bacteroidales bacterium | reverse complement strand
TCCGATTACAGGAAAGAGGAATGGCTTGTAAATGTTCCGCTTTATGCTCTTAGCAGGATTACTGAAATAATGTGAGTCAGACATTAGCTTTCTTCATTAGGAATTCCTTTCCTGATTTTGCCTGAAACGACAACCGGACAATGAGCAAGTCGTTGCCCTTCAGCATAGGGATATCCTGAAAATGGCCTCCGACCGGTTGAAAACCTTCAAAAGGGTATTTACTACCTTAAGGTTGAATTAAATGGTAAGACGTTTGAAAGTAAAAAGTTTAGCAAAATAAATTAGCAAGTAATAAGGTGGCCGGAACAGCAAAATCCGGTCACCTTTCGTATATTTGTGGAAACATATGCAAAAATTCACTTTTATAGTACCACTATTGCTTATTGTGTTAAATATCCTGGCACAGGACCCCGTTTATTTTAATAATATATACCAGCATGAAAATAACTTTGCTGTGGGTATGACAATCCTTGAAACAGAAGGAGGTTATATAGGTTATGGTGGCACAGAAAGCTCCACTAACTAAGGGCAAATGATTTTATGTCAACAATAGCTTTATACACCCTTTCGTGGCTTGGCCTGATGGTCATAGGCATACTGAACGGTGTGCTGAGGGTCGGCGCCTATGGCAGGCTCATGCCCGAGCTCAGGGCACACCAGATTTCTTGTTTCACCGGTATACTCTTTTTTGGTATCGCTGTTTACATTCTTCACAGGATCCGGCCCCCGGAATCCAATTCGCAGGCTTTACTGATTGGGGCAATCTGGCTGATACTCACCATCCTTTTCGAGTTCGGTTTCGGTCATTTCATCATGCATCACCCGTGGGAAAAGCTCTTTCACGATTACCGCCTCAACCTGGGAAGGCTGTGGAGCGTAGTCCTGTTGTGGATATTCCTGGCGCCGCTGGTTGTGAAGCTGGTGAACAGGTGATCCGCCGGATTGCCGGTCAAAATGGTTGATTGGTCAACCGGTTAATTGTTTGATTCGATGGTAGTGAATCATGTCAAACAACAGTAAGAGAATAAGCGTAATATAAGGGCAGGAATACAAGCTTTTGTTCCGGTATTCTTCCGTAGGGAGCTGTTGAAAGGACATAGCCTACGTCGATATCAGGATATTTCTGGATCAGATGATGTATGCTTCTAAGCTTGCCGGCCGGCCCGCTTTTTATTTCGACAGGACAAATTTTCCCATTTCTTGTGATCATGTAGTCTACCTCCGCAGAACTGCTTTTTGCTTCTCTCGACCAATAATACAAGCGTTCCATTCCGGATGAAATAAACTCCTGTCCTACGAATTGTTCTGCCAGGGCTCCGTTGTACATTGAAAGCAGATTGTTTTTTACAAACTCCATTTTGGGGGGAAGATCATTCAATGCCCTCATCAGTCCGGTATCCAGTAAAACAGCCTTGAACCTGCTTTCGGATGCCGATGCTTCCAAAGGGAGGCTCGCCATGGAGGCAGCTCTGACTTTATATACCAACCTTGCCAGCCTAAGCAGATCAAAAGCCTTTTTATTTGTAGGTCCTGTGAATTCATCAGAGAGCCTCGCATATTTAACCTGCCGTCCTATATTGACAGCAATATAATTTAAAACATGGTTCAGGCTTCTCTTGTCAGTGTAAGGTGCATATTTGGAGAAATCCTGCCTGTATGTTTCAAGCAGGTTTGATTGTATTTCGAATACTTCAACCATACTATTTGTATTTCGCCAGGCCTCAACACATTCTGGCATCCCCCCGATAAACATATATTGCCTGAGGCTTTCCAGCATCATAATGTGTGATGTATCGGGCAAAGGTCCGGGTTCGGTCAGAATTATTTCAGCCGCTATTTCTTTACCTGTAGCTACTAAAAATTCATAGAAATTCATGGGCGTCATACTGAGCATCTGTACCCGGCCAACAGGAAAGCTAATATCCTTCATTGCAAATTCGAGCAGCGACCCGGCTGCTATCACATGCAATTCAGGAAGTTCTTCGTAAAAATAACGCAACGACATTATAGCTTTTGGAGCAACTTGTATTTCATCGAAAAAAAGCAGATCCGTTCCCGGATTGATCTTTTTATTCAACAACATCTCCAGCTCGCTCAGTATTCTTTTCGGATCAAGGTTCCTCTCAAAAACACCAACCCAGTCAGGACGCCTTTCAAAATCAATGATGTGAAGATTGCCGTTGAAAGCCATTATTCCTAATTGTTTGACAATGTACGACTTACCCACCTGCCTGCCACCTCTTAAAATCAATGGTTTCCTTATTGCCGAATCCTTCCATTTTTTCAACTCATTATAAAAAAGTCTATCCATTAAACACGCTTTTTAGAAATACAAGGCAAAATTAATAATACTGCTTTAGAAATACAAGGTAATAGCTGTAAAAAAACCCATCGACCTTGTAAAATTTTATTTTCTGCTTCATATATGTATTTCATGTGGGCTCTCAATCGGTCCTGCAACAATTTAATTAAAAAAATCAGATAATAGCTGCACCCAATCAGCCCTCAAGGAAATACATCCGCATAGTTCCCTTTCCCTTTATCTCCATCGGTTGGCGCGGAGTGAAGGTGACCCGGTCCCCCAGGAGGAGATAGGTCGTTTCCGAGACATTGATGCGCATGGGTTCGGAGTTGCTTTCCATGCGTGGTATCTTTTTCATGAACAGGCTGTAGTACAAATTGGATTTTTGCTTTCTGTAATGGAGATACAGGAGGAAATGAACAAGGCTTAAAACAAGAAATACGGTGAATAGAAACAGCAGAAACATACCCGATCTTATCTGGGCAACAAGGACAAGTATGGCCAGATTGTACTGCAATATAGCGAGCCTGAAGCCTGCCTCTGTCCTCCGGTAGATCTGCAGGTTGTGTTTTGCCCTCAGATTGGAGTAGCGCACAGCCAGGACATAGTTGATCGAATCACCAAAGGAAATCAGGGCGGGAAGGGTTTTCGGATTGCTCGTTCTCTCTTCGCTGATCTCATGGCTGAAAGTCCCGAAAGACTTGATTCGTTTTCCGTTCAGGTAGACTTCAGAAGCTCCTTCCTGTTCTATAAGGAGAGCAAATGTTCTGTTCATGAAAGCAGAATCGATATGAAGATGGAGCCTGAACCACCCCAGTCCTTCAAAGGTTCCGTTCTCCAGGGCACTGCTGTGTATCAGGGTTGAAAGGGTGTCCCACCCGCTATTGTCATAGGCGGGATCCGCCCAGAGTGTATTGTCGCCGGTATGGTATTTCCAGAACTGATCCAGAACCAGCATCCCGTCAAGGCTATCCATTCTGAACACCAGAGTGTCTTCTTCTGTAGCTGATAATGTAATGAAAGACAGAAAAAGCAAAAAAGTGGCGATTAACCTGGAAAACATAATCCGTATGATTTTCTGTCAAAGTAATCAAAGATAAGAGGTTTTTTGAGAAATTTGCACAAAACTCCTTCAATGAAAAAAATACTCATATCATTTGTTATCTTTTTCTTTCTTTTTAATAATACTGAAGCACAGGTCACCTTTGTCATCGATTCCCTCCCTGCTTACACTCCTGTGGAAGATGTCCTTTACATAGCGGGTGATTTTCAGGGATGGGATCCGGGGAATCCCGATTTCGCCCTTCAGAAAAATAACGAAGAGAAATGGTTTATCCAGTTGGAAGCCATGCCGGAAGGAACCCAGATACAGTTCAAATTCACCCGTGGCGACTGGGGTAAAGTGGAAAAAGGCCCGATGGGAGAGGAGATACCCAACCGCAACTTCACTTTCGGCAATGGGGAAACTGTGGGGATCATCATTTATAACTGGGCCGATAACGGCGGTGGAAACAGCACCGCAGCGGAGAATGTCCACATCGTGGATGAGGATTTCTATATGCCTCAGCTTGACCGTTACCGAAAAATCTGGATTTACCTGCCACCCGGTTACGAAACAGGCATAAAGCATTACCCGGTGATCTACATGCACGACGGACAAAACCTTTTTGACACCTATACTTCATTTGCAGGCGAGTGGGAAGTGGATGAGACACTCAATGAGATGAATAACCAGGGGTATAATGTTCCTATCGTTGTGGGGATTAACAACGGCGGAACGGAAAGGGTCAACGAATACACCCCCTGGGCCAATTCCCAGTATGGGGGCGGCCAGGGCGGGTTGTACATCGATTTTATTGTTGAAACGCTGAAGCCCTTCATTGATGCCAATTACAGAACCCTGCCCGACCGCGGATCCACCGGTCTGTGGGGAAGTTCTTTGGGCGGGCTGATCTCCTTTTATGGCGCCCTCAAATACCCTGGCGTTTTCGGCAAAGCCGGGGTTTTTTCCCCTTCCTACTGGTTTTCCGATTCGGTGTGGACTTTTGTGTCAGAAACAGGATATTTGCAGGGGATGAAATTTTATCAGCTTACAGGAAGCCTTGAGGGTGGATCCATGGTAGCCGATACCTGGGTTATGCATGATACGCTCACTTCTGAAGGCTTTTCCGAAGAAGAGATTTTCACGGCGATCATCCAGGGGGGAAGCCATAACGAGCAGCTCTGGAAAGGCAGTTTTGGACAGGCATATCTCTGGCTTTTTCAGTCATTTGCCAGCGGTGTGGATGAGCATGCCATGAACAGACCGGTCGCATTTCCTTTTCCGGTCACCACTTCCCTTCCCCTTTATGAACTGGCCGGTTCTGGCGTCATCAGTTATGAAATCATCACCGCTGATGGGGGTTGTGTGATGCATAATCATGATGTTTCCGGAAATTTCATTGACGTTTCGGGGTTAGCGCCAGGGTTTTATCTCTTTCATGCAGTGGCCGGAGGGGAGAGGTTTTCCGGTAAATTTGTTAAACTGCGCTGATGAACCCCTCTTCCATTATTTCAATGAAAGTTATTATTATTTGTACCATTTCAAACAAATGGCTTCAAAATAAGAGCGTTTGTTTTGCAATATTTCTGCAACACCCGACGAAATGTGCAGAAAATTTTCAGAAATTCCTTTAGTATTTCAATACAAGCAGGGAACCAAAATCCAAAAAACATATATTTGCAAATTAAGTAAAAATCGAATGGGCTGAAAAAACGAATATTAGTAAAATTGAATAAGCAATAACCCTACAGGAAACAGACCTGGAACATTATCTGATATCTATGGAAAGCTTTTCACAATTCAATGGTTTATAAACTAATAACAAACAAATGAGAAAATTTTACTTTGCAGGTTTAATCATGCTGGTTTCCGGTTTTTCGTTCGCCCAGCAACGGTCATTTCCAGACCAGTCGGTACAGGACATTGTAAAGCACCGCAATCACCAGAACGAATTGAATGCAACAGATCCTTTCGGGGAATCTTCAGGTGAGTGGATTGCACCTTCAGGCTCTCCCTCCCCGGCGGTCAACCTGTACGGCAATGCCGAAGGATACAGTGAATATCAGATCGGCGCCACTGATTATGATTTGCAGTCAAATAAGTCACTGAGCAACCGCATCTGGTTTTATAATGACGGAACCATCGGAGCCGTCTGGATGATGGGATTTCAACCCGTTACCTTCCCTGACCGGGGCACCGGTTATAACTACTATGACGGAACCACGTGGGGTCCACAGCCAACGGCCAGGATCGAGAGTGAGAAAACCGGCTGGCCTTCCTACGCTGCCTGGGGTGCAAACGGGGAGATCAATGTTGCCCACACCGGCCTTTCACAGGGCCTGCTCATAAGCCGGCGGTCAGCTAAAGGAACGGGAACATGGGCGATATCCTATCTTGCAGGCCCGGATGTAAATAATGATTTGGTCTGGCCCAGAATCATGACCTCAGGGGTGAACCATGAAATCCTCCATGTGATCGTCCCGAGTGGAAACGCCACTTCATATAACGGCCAGACCCCGGCCCTGCTTTACAACCGTTCCAACGACGGCGGCCAGACATGGAACATACTGCACCAGATTTTACCCGGTACAGGCTCTTCATATTACACCGGCATCAACGCCGATGAATACAGTTGGGCTGAATCGAGGGGCAACACCATTGCCTTTGTGGTATCGGAGATTTGGAAAGATATGTTTGTGATGAAATCCACCGATAACGGCGACACATGGCAGAAGCTGATGGTATGGGAGCATCCCTATCCTTTCTTTGACTTCAACACCACCCTCACCACAGATACCCTCTGGGCGCCCGACAACTCGGCCGACATCGCCATTGACCCTTCCGGGAAGGTACATGTGGTGTGCGGTTTGACAAGAGTGGCCCATTTCGAATATGGCACTACTTACAGCTACTTTCCCTTTAGCGACGGCATTGCCTACTGGAATGAAACCATACCCCCGTTCACAGCGCCCAATCAGCATGATGCGCTTGACCCCATCGATGTTTTGATAGAAGACTATAATCTGATTGGATGGACACAGGATGTGAACAACAGCGGCACCATAGATTTTCTGTCGGAAATCCAGACCTATCGTGAACTGGGTATCTCCACTATGCCCAGTATCTCCATTGATGAAAATAATAATGTATTTTTGGTATACAGTTCAACCACCGAGACTTACGACAACGGTACAAATAACTACAAGCACATATGGGCAAGGGGTTCAGGCGACGGGGGAGCCACCTGGGGCAACTTCCGGCACCTGACCGATGACCTGATTCATATATTTGATGAATGTATATATCCGGTGATGTCGGGAAATTCCAATGATAAGATACACCTGATCTATAACACAGATTATGAACCGGGCCTCGCCCTTGACGATGATCATGGGTATGTTGAAAACAGGATGATTTATCAACAGTTGGACAAGTCAGACCTGATCACTTTCACTCCGGGCATCAGCGTCTTTCCTTACAGTGAAAGTTTTGAGAGCGGTTTCGGTGCATGGCAGCAATCTCCGGATGATGATTTCGACTGGACCCGGAAGACCGGACCGACACCCACATCCGGCACAGGACCCCAGGGAGCTTACGAAGGGGCTTATTACCTTTTCACCGAATCTTCCACGCCCAATTATCCCAATAAATCTGCCGGGCTCTTTGCCAACTTCGATTTCAGCCAGTTGAATCAACCCGTTTTAACTTTCTGGTATCACATGTACGGATCCACCATGGGATCCCTTAAGTTGCAGGCTTCCACCAATGGCGGCAACACCTGGAACGACCTCTGGAGCCTGACCGGCAACCAGGGTGACATCTGGCTTCAGGCAAATGTCAGCCTGGCTGCTTACGGCATGCAGTCGAATGTGAAAATCCGTTTTCTGGGAACCACCGGCGCCGGATACTGGAGCGATATGGCCATCGATTTCGTTGAGGTCGTCGGTTTATTGCCCCCTCCTGTTTGCACCACACCTTTGAATCCTCCTGACGGCGCCCAGAATGTTTCTGTTTTCACCAGCCTTACCTGGAACCCTGCTTCCAATGCATCAGGATACCTGATATATTTCGGAACGGACAATCCTCCGACAAATATCGAAAACGGTACTGACCTGGGTAATTCGCTGTTTTACGAGCCTCCTGCAATGCTCGGATATGCTGCACAGTACTACTGGAAGATTGTTCCCTACAACGGCAATGGCCAGGCAACAGGCTGTCCGGTGTGGGTTTTCACCACTGAACAGGATCCCAATGTTCCTCCCCTGTGCACACTTCCCGACTATCCTCCTGACGGAGCCACGGATGTGAGCGTGGGTGCTGAACTCAGTTGGTTTGCAGCACAAAACACAACAGGTTATTTGTTATATTTCGGAACCGACAATCCTCCCACAAACATTGAGAACGGAACCGACCTGGGTAATGCACTGACCTACGAATTGACTGCCATGCTCCAATATAACACTCAATATTTCTGGAAATTAGTTCCATATAATACCTTCGGGCAGGCAACAGGATGTCCTGTCTGGGAATTTAGCACAATGAACAATCCCAACTTACCTCCATCCAACCTGCAGGCACAGGTGCAGAATCAGAACGATGTATTTCTAACCTGGGATGAGCCGTATCAGCCCGAATGGATCACATGGTGCGACCTGAATACCGTGGGAGCAATGCAGATCGGCCTGACCGGCGGGGGTACCTTTCAATGCGCCTCCAAATGGGAGCCTGTCGATCTGACGGCCTATACGGGTAAGTATGTCACCGCTGTCAGGCTTTTTTGGGACATCAGCGCCCCGGAAGCCATTTTCAACATCAGGGTATGGTCAGGCGCCGATGGGAATACCCTTCTGCTCACCCAACTGCTAAGCGGCGGAATTGCAGGCGACTGGAACGAAGTTACCCTCGCCAATCCGGTGGAGATCACCCCAGGTATGACGTTGTGGTTCGGTTATGAGGTGACCCATTCCCCGGGCTCTTTTCCTGCCGGAACGGATGCCGGACCTGCAGTGCCGGGCAAAGGCGACATGGTCAGGCTGAGCGGCGGCGTGTGGGAGTCGTTGTCGGGAACCTATGCCCTGGATTATAACTGGGGCATCTCCGCTATGATTTCAAACGGCTCCGATGGAAAAGAACCGGCATATCCATTGACCATGGTTGAAAAGGTGGGCCCGGCGGACGGAAGTTTATCAGCGCATCACCATGAGGGATTCACAGCCAAACCCTTCTCCCAGCCCAAAGCGCTGACGGGTTATAATGTTTATCGCAACGGGGTGAAAATCAACACCTCGCCTGTTTTGGATACGCAGTATCTGGATCAGGGGCTTTCAGCAGGCAATTATGATTATTGGGTGACTGCCGTTTACACAGGTGGCGAATCCGGCCCGGGCAACACAGTTTCCGTCAGCATTTCCGGGCAGTTCAGCCTGGATGTCACTGCCATCCTGGAAGGACCCTTCAATGGAACCCTGATGAATCAGTACCTGAATAGTTACGGATATATTCCATTAACCCAGCCTTACAACCAGGCTCCCTGGTATTATAATGGTTCGGAACAGGTGACTTCCATCCCTAACAACCAGGTGGTTGACTGGGTGCTTGTTGAGCTTCGCGAAGCGCCAGGCGGACCGGAAACGGCCACTTCCGCCACGGTGATTGACCGCCGCGCCTGTTTTATATTGAGTGACGGCGCCATTACCGGCCCTGACGGCAGCAATGCGCCACTGTTCACCGGACTTATCATCACACAGAACCTGTATGTGACAGTTTGGCACCGGAACCACCTGGGAATACTCTCTAATTACCCGCTGATCCTGAATGCCGGAGTCTATGCATACGACTTCACTGACAGCCAGGACAAGGCCTACGGAGGGGGATTGGCTCAAAAGCAGGTGAACGGTCACTGGGTGATGGCGAGCGGCGACGGTAACTCCGATGGCAGCGTCAACAATGCAGACAAGCTGGAAGTGTGGGTGCCTCAGGCAGGATTTTCGGGTTACCTGGGAGGCGATTTCACCATGAATGGTTACGTGGACAATGCCGACAAGATTGACAGCTGGACACAGAATGCAGGTCGCACGAGCCAGGTGCCTGTGGCCATTGTCTGGAGTTGCGGCGACCCCCTTCCCGTTACCCACACCGCCGGCGATGTTGCCCCGGTGAACAAAACCGTTAACTACGGCACGGTGATGACCAATCTTACCGGCAGTGACAAATGCTGGATCACACAGAACCTCGGTTCTGACCAGCAGGCAATATCAGTTACGGATAATACAGAAGCCTCTGCCGGCTGGTACTGGCAGTTTAACCGTAAGCAGGGGTACAAGCACGATGGCACTACCCGCACGCCCAACAGTCCGTGGATAACTTTTATCAACGAAAACGCAGACTGGCAGGCTGCCAACGACCCCTGTTCCGTTCTTCTGGGCGCCGGCTGGCGGTTACCCACCTACACAGAATGGTACAATGCCGACTTCAACGGAAGCTGGGGCAACCAATTCGACGCCTACGCAAGTGTGCTCAAGCTGCATGCTGCCGGGAACCTCTACTATGGCAATGGCTCACTGAACTACAGAGGCATATACGGCTACTATTGGAGCAGTACACAGATCAGCAGTACCGTCGGGTGGTACCTGCTCTTCGGTAGTACCTACTGCGACATGACCAACGACAATAAGACGCTCGGCTTTACCGGCAGGTGCCTCAGAGACTGACATTTCGAACCCTGAGCGAAGTCGAAGGGTGATATTTATTTGATGATACTCCGGTGATCCCACCGGTTTGACAATTTCCGGGGCAGGTTTTTCCTGCCTCGTTTTTTTGAAAAAAATGAATATCGAACAAGGATTAACCCCGCCTGCCGCCGCAAAGGCCTATGCCGGGCGGGCAGGGAATGATGATAAAGTTCAGAAAACAGGAGAATTAAGGAAAATCACAGTACGGATAGATAAAAAGAACATTATCTTTTTATATTTGATGGATCAGCTTATGATTTAGATGGATTGTCACTCATATTTCACTGCTTCCACAGGCTTTTTCATGGCCGATCTAACCGATTGCCAGGAAACGGTCAGCAGTGCGATAACCAGGGAGACGGCAAGGGCAAGGATGAAAATTCCAGGCGTAAGTTTTGTATGATAGGCATAAGTACTCAGCCAGTCGTCCATGGCAAGCCATGCCACGGGCCAGGCAATGAGGTTGGCAACAAGCACCCATATTGTGAATTCTTTCGAGACCATGGCCACAATGCCGGAGGTTTTGGCGCCCAGTATCTTACGTATGCCAATTTCTTTAGTCCTTTGTTCGGTCATGTAGGCTGCAAGGCCGTATAAACCAAGACATGAGATGACGATGGCCAGCAGGGCGAAATACCCGATCACCCTTATCAGGTTTGCTTCATCCGTGTACAATTCCCTGTAATCCACTTCAAGATTTTTTTTCTCATAAGGGAATTCGGGAAAAACCTTTTTCCATGTTTCCTGAATATAGGCATTTGCTTTCTCAACCTGGTTCCCGTCTGTTTTTATCATGGCGAGGTGGCAGGTTTCCGGGCCATATACAAGCACGATGGGATCAATGCTGTACTGCATCGGAAGGAAATGAAAATCATCAATCACCCCGATGATTGTGAACCTGTTGTTACCCCAGCTTACCCATTTGCTGACCGGATCATCCATCCCGAATACATCCGCAGCCTTTTTATTTATCACGATTGCTGCCGTGTCGCCCTGTATGTCAGGGTTGTAATATCTGCCTGCAACCATTTTGATCCCTAATGTTTGAGGGTAATGGGCATCTGTAATACCAAAACCGACAAGGATGTCATCTTTGGTGTTCCTTCCTTCCCAGTCGAATCCCCCGCTGTTGCTACCGATCATGAACGGAAGGCTTTCGGCCCGTGTCACATCAAGTATTAACGGATTCTGCATCAATTCGTTGCGAAGTACGTCGTATCTTTTGGAGGCTTCACCCCGCATGGCCTGGTATTCAACATTTGAAATATCCATCCCGAGTTTGTTGTTTATAACAAAGGAGAGTTGCCTTTGCACAACGATTGTGCTGATGATAAGTCCTACGGAAAGAACAAACTGGAAAACCACCAGTACCCTCCGGAACCATGAATTCCCTTTTCCCCTGTAGCTTCCGTTTTTCAGACCCAGGGCCGGCATGAATGAAGAAAGATAAAGTGCAGGATAGCTGCCTGCCAGCAATCCTGCAAAAACCGTAATACCAATAAGCATCAGCCAGAATTCTGGTGTTGCGGGGTTAAAAGCAAGTTCGCTTCCCACCAGTTCGTTGAAGTAGGGGAGTAGCAACGCCGCCAGGATAATGGCCAGGATGAGGGCAATGAAAGACAAAATGACCGATTCTCCCAGAAACTGCAATATAAGTTCTTTCCGCTGTGCCCCTGATACCTTCCTGATCGCTATCTCGCGGCTTCTCCTGGCCGAACGGGCTGTGGACAGGTTCATGAAGTTGATGCAGGCAATAACAAGTATGAATATGGCTATCGCTGAAAAAAGATAAACATACTGGATGTCGCCTCTCTGGTCGGAGAAGGAGTACAAATGAAATTTCTCAAGCGGGAAAAGGAAAAGGTCGATGTTGCTGTCATCCTCATCTCCCGATTTGGATTTCTCCTGAAGATATTTTTTAATTTTGATGTTAACGTCCCTGTAATCAGCATTGTCGGCCAATTCCACATATACATAATAGGTGTTCCCGCCATATCTGTCGGTTGAATATCCGAGTTTGTCAATGAACTCGAAAGGGATACATACGTCAAAACGGAAAGAAGAATTCTCCGGTGTTTCCTTTATAACCCCGGTTATCCTGAAGCTGTGTTCTTTGTTAAGTTCAATAACTTTTCCTATGGGATCTTCATCCTGGAAAAGTTTTTTTGCCATCTTATCTGTGATGACTGTGGAATGGAGTTCATTGAAAACAGTTTGAGGATCACCCTGAAGGAACTCAAAAGTGAAAATTTCAAAGAGTTCAGGATCGGCAAGCCTGATTCTTTCTGTAAAAACATGGTCACCGCAACGGAGATTCATCGGGATCACATAATACATGAAAGAATTGGTTATTTCAGGTATATCTGCTTTGATGTCTTTGGCAATGGGCCCGGGCATGCATGTGGTGGTTAGCGGGCCGGTGGAATAGTATTGGGTTTGGACCAGCCGGTGGATCCGGTCAGCTTTGACATTGAACCTGTCGAAACTCAGTTCATGCATCACCCAGAGAAAGATGAGGAATGCAATGGCCATACCAATGGCAAGCCCGGTGATGTTGATGAATGAATAGGCTTTTTTGCGCAGCAACTGGCGTATGGCGGTTGATAAATAATTACGGATCATGGGCTGCGGTTTGTATTAATGAAGACTTTAATTCCGGAATAATGTTACATCTGTGGTTTTCTGATGTATATAACACCATTGATGGTTTCTAACTCTATCTTTGGACCTCCGCCATTTAACTTTGTATTTATGTTGCCACCTATTTTGCAAAGGTTGTCCTTTTCTTTGGTGAAATTCATTTCAAGGTTGGTATACATGGTCCCGTTAATGGTGCTCATTTCAAGATCAGCCTTGTGTTTTTCAGTAATTTTAAGATCTACGTCCCCGTTGATGGTTTTAAAATGCATCGGGCCGGTCAGTCCGGAAATGTCCATGTTGCCGTTGATGGTACTTATTTCAATTTCCTGTGCCGGTGGGACGAAAACTTCGAACCGCAAGTCCATGCTGATATGGTTTCCGCTGTGAATAACGGTGTCCCCATCTTTGATTATAATAGTGACACAATCATCACGGAACTCTTTCAGATCCCCGATCTCGGATTCAATTTCGATCATGGAGGTGCTTTTGCTTACATTGAATTTGAATTTGTCATTTTTTCTGTTTTCATCGATGTTGACAGTGGCCTTAATATCAATTTCGCTCTTCTCCCAGGATTTGACAACAATATCATCAGCAAAACCGAAATCCAGTTTGATCTTCTGACCGGCATCCACGGTGGCTTTTTCTTCAACAATACGCTGCCCGGAAATAAGAACCGGGATAAGCAGCGCCATAAGGTTTATCATTATTGCTTTCATGATGATGAATTAAGAGGTTACTTTTTCCTGAGAAAAATTGATCCGTTGATAGATGAGAGTGATAATTCAACGCCCCCGCCATTGAGCCTGCCCTCTGAACTGGAATTTCCACCGATCAGGTATAAGTCACCAGATGACTTGTCCTTGTTAAACTCCACATCACAATCTGTGTAGACCTCACCGTCGAAAGTCCTGAATTTTAAATTTGCCGGCGTGTCGGAAGGAACCTGTATCTCGACATCGCCGTTGATGGAAGTCACGGAAGAAGGACTGTTTTGGCTGAGTTTGCTGAAGGCTGCGCTGATGTCTCCGTTGATCGTGTTTATCGTTACCGGTCCTGTGATATTCTTCAATTCAATGCCGGGATTGAGTATGCTGACTTCCAGCTCACCGGCATAACCGTCCACAAGGATGTCTTCGCTGGCGAAAGGACTTTTGTAATCAATTTTCAAACTGATCTTCCCAGGGATGTTGAATGTGTAGCTTCCATCCTCACTGCGTTTGGATGCTCCCGAAATGTATATCACCTTTTCCGACTCTGTTACCGACAGCCCTATCCCCGTGTTATCAACCTTCCCTCCGTAAATTTCTTTTAACCCGCTGGCTTTATCTGAAACCGGTTCTATATTACTGGCTTCAATGCTTATCTTTGAACCGGAGTACCCTTTGATAATGATCTCCCCGATGAGATTCTCAATAATAATCTTTTTTGCCGATGCGGCATCATATTCGTATTTCTGGGCTTGGGCATGCGGCAGGCAAAGAGCAATGCTGATTGCTGTTGCGGTCATCAGTTTTTTAGTTGTCATTTTTGAATTTTTTTAGTGTGTATTATTGTTTTTTCTGTGATCGTTTTTAAATGAATGTAGCAAGTCCTTTCTCAGCCATCTGCTTCACCGCATCGATGGTTTCTTTCTTTTGAAGGATATCCATTATCGGACCTTTGGCTTTTTCTTCCCTGATCTGTACCAGAACGTTGATCAGAGTTATCTGCACCAGAGGATCTTTTTGCAATGAAAGAGACTCTGCCAGCGCATCCCTGACGAGCCTGCTGCTGTTGAATTGTGCCAGCGCGTATACCGCGGCTATCCTGACATTGACATTGTCATCCCCGTTCATCGTTTGGATAAGCGCCGAAAGGATATTGTCGCCCGGCTGCGGAAAATCCTGGATCAGGTTTACAGCCTGTATTCTCTGGCTGGCCGATGACTGATCGAGTTTGCTCATAAACAGCATCTGTTTTGTGGCATCCAGTTCATTCCGCAATTCCACAATGTCATTATGATTTTTTGATGACGGCATGCCTAAAACTATTCCAAGCAAGACGCCTGTAAGCAATATGGCCAGTCCTGCCGCTATCTGGCTAAAGGGATTGTAAAGCCAGACCTTCCGCAAACCATCCCTCTCCCGGCTTGTCCTGACTTTTTCCTCTTTCAGTTTACTGAGAAATCTCTCCTTCATTCCCGAAGGGGGTTCCACATCCGCCATGGTTGTCAGGCCTGAGATAACTTCTGACAAAGCATCCAGTTCATGCCTGCAGGAAGAGCATGAGGCTATATGTTCCCTGACCACCAATGTGAGTTTTTCATCGAGGTTTTTGTCTGCAAAATCAATGAACAGCCCTTTGATACTATTGCAATCTTTATTTTTCATTTTTCATGCGATTTGAAAGTAAATGTCTTTAAGTCTCTGAATGGCCCGGTGTACTTTCACCCTTATGGCCCCAACTGAATTACCGGTGATACCGGCTATCTCTTCATATCGGAGGTCCTGGAACCTGCTCATTTCAATGATCTCCCTTTGTTCCGGGGAAAGCAGCCCAAGCGCCTCCCTAAGGGTTTCTTCTTTTTGATCCCGGTCCATTTTCTCAATGGCCTCCCTTTCTTCACTGACCAAATGTTCACTTTTTTCGCTGTAATAAAGTTCCGGTCCTGGTTTGCTGTAGTGGTCAATATGTACATTTCGTGCGATCTGATACATCCATGTTTTGAATGGATAGATATCATTGTAGGATCTTCGGTAACTGAGCATCCGTGAAAACACTGTTTGTGCCAGGTCTTCACTGCTGGTACTGTCTTTTGTCACCCTTAGAAAAAAGTTGTAAATCCTTTTATGATATTTGTCGAAAAGCGGAACCATTGCATCGAGATTTCCTTTTTTAACTTCAAGCATCTGTATTTCGTCGTTGATCTCTTTCACAGGCTGAGTGAATTTGTCTTTATATTAAATACCTGTAAAAATATGAAACGTTACAGAGGGATTGAAAAAATTACGTGAGTCAGCAGAAATCATTTTTAATTGCTTTTGATTACCATCCCAATCCCAGGCACTGCCGGTTATTCCAAACAGATTATTATCGAAGTCTCCTCGCCGGTACCTCAGAGATGAGAGTCCTCCCTCATGGACTTGCGGCGACTGTTGATGCCTGAATAGCGATGACATTCCTTTTCAATCCGGAACTGACCGTTTTTATTGTTGCAGCATGGGGAAAAGCATAATGCAGTGAAAACCATTGTGGATTAAGGCCATTTCCCCGTCAGGGGCATGATACCGGTAGCAAAGAAAAAATCAATATGAATTCAATTCGTCTTTCATTCCTGCCTGTTTCTTGCCCGGCAGACAGGAGTGCATTCGTGGCAATAAATTCCCTCAAATTCAAAGGAATGACAGGGTGGACAACGATTACGACAACGACAACGAGCGGGAGAGGGCAACATGCTTAACGGTAGTACATGTTCCGGATGTCAGAAAGAGAAAGGGATTTATATCGAACAACGGTTAACCCCGCCTGCCACAGCAAAGACCTGACCCAGGCGGGCAGGGAATGATGATTTCAGAACCAGCGGAAAAAGCGCACACAGACCCCGCAGATGGCCACAGAATGTTTATTGGGTTTTGGACATTGGGAATGGATTGGAAATTCAGTTCGTAACTTTCATTACTGACTGCCAGTACCATACCAGGGAACCAGGGGATCATTGTATTACGCTGAGGATGCATTTATTCCGGATGAATAACTGTGCAATGATCATTCCGGTCCGATTGCGGGGGCGCCGGCCTCTTTCAATGCCATTTCGAGCTGTGGAAGGATGGTTTCTGCGATCAGCTCCACTTTCTTACTTACCTCTGCAAATTGTCCGCCGGCAATTTCAAAGCTTCTGATGTGCGTTTGTGTAGGACCGTAGGTAGAGTTCCTCCAGCCATTCGCTGCTACACTGAGCCTTTCGCCCAAAGTGGGAGGGATGAGTTCTCCGACCTGCAACCTTGAGGAATTACCGTAGAGCTCAATCTCAATTTCCGCTAATTGCTGTTTCAGGCTGTGAATGCGTTCATCAAGTTCGCCTGGAAAGGAAGGCGACGCTGAAACTGCCGTTTGCATGGCTTCCGTCTTTTTCTGAAGGCTTCTCAGTTTAATACCAAGCAATGACACGGCTTCCTGCAATTCGTTCACATCCTTTGTATATGTGGCAATTTCGTCATGTGACATACCCTTGAGCGCCCCTTCTTTCAGGGGTACCACCCTGAAATCAACCGGACCTGCAAGCTCTTTTATCTCTCCTCCCATCTGCACTGAAAGGCTCACTCTGTATTGTCCGGGAGGCGCCATATACCCTGAAGGCTGGTCATCGGGTGAGCCCGGCCGGTTAACATCAATGGCCCGGGGCGCCGGAAGTCTTAAGTCCCATGCCACCCGGTGGAACCCTTTGTCCACAGGCCCGGGAATGCGTCTGACCACAGCGCTGTCAGATCCGGTTACGGTAAGCCACACCCGCGGTTTCTCCTCACGCCTCTCCTCCTCCACGGCATCCCATCCCGGAAAACCGACCTCTCCTTTATCCTTTTTTATCTTTGCTTCTTTTTCTTTCCTTATTTCTTTCTTTGTCTTATATCCCTGTCCTAAGTAGTAAGTGAACACAGCCCCGAAAGGGGGGTTGGGGGCCGTGAAAAGGGCATCCCCCTGAGAGGCTTTGCCCTCAGAACCCAAAACAGGCCTTTCAAGAAACCACCAGGCATCTTTAACAGGAAAAAGGGTGGCTTCCTCCCTAAGCTGTTGTTCTGACACATATCTCAACACCGAATAATCATCAAAAACATAAAAACTTCTGCCGAAGGAGGCCCCGACCAGATCGTTTTCACGCCTCTGTATGGCAAGGTCTCTGAAAGAAATGGCAGGCACGCCCCCCGTGAGTTTTGTCCAGCGGTTGCCTGCATTTACAGTGACGTAAATCCCGGATTCTGTGGCCAGGAAAAGAAGATCCGGTTTAATATGGTCCTGCACAATCCTCCAGGTGAGGGTTTTGTCAGGGATATTCCCGGTGACAGATTGCCAGCTTTTTCCCATGTCGGCGCTTTTCACCACGTAAGGCTTCAGATCGCCGTATTTGTGGTTGTCCATGACGACGTAAACGGTATTTACATCAAAGAGGTCTGCTTTGATGTCGTTTACAAAGGCTGTAGGCGGAATTCCGGGAATGTTTCCCACTTCTGTTTTCCTCCAGCTCTGCCCGTTGTTTTCAGTGACCTGTATGAGGCCATCATCGGTTCCGGCATAGATCAACCCTTCTTTCAGGGGAGATTCAGACAGGGAAGTGATGGTACTGTAATACGACATGGCGTCCATGTCCCAGGGGGAATCCCAGCTCCAGGTCTGTTCCATGAGGGGCAGAGTCATCCTGTCCACATTTTTGGTAAGGTCGCCTGAGATGGGTGTCCAGCTGTCGCCGCGGTTGTCGGAACGCCAGACCCTGTGGGAAGCAAAATAGAGTCTGGTGGGGGAATGCGGACTTACCAGTATGGGCGCATCCCAGTTAAAGCGTTCACTTCCTTCACCGGCTTCAGGTTGCGGCTTAATGTGGATGATCTCATTCACCGAACGGTCGATCCTGACCAGGTTTCCCTGCTGCCATTCAGCGTACATGATATCAGGATTTCCCGGTTCGGTGGCGGGCTGGTGGCCGTCGGCAAACAGCACGATGTTCCAGTCGGCATTGCGTATGCCGTTGCTGTTGGCCGTCCGTGAAGGGCCGCCCTGTGTGCCGTTGTCCTGCGTCCCACCGTATATGTTGTAGAAGGGTTCAGCATCATCCACTGCCACTTTGTAAAACTGTGTCAGGGGCAGGTTGGCGACAAACCGCCAGGTTTCTGCCAGGTCAAAACTCTCATAGATGCCTCCGTCAGTACCGATGAGCAGGTATTCGGGTTCTCCAGGCCTGAAGGCAACCGAGTGGTTGTCGGAGTGTTTGTTTTCCTCTTTCAGTCTTGTAAAGGTTTTTCCTCCATCGTCGGAAACCTGGATGCGCACATCCGCCAGATAAATGCGGTCGAAACGGTGAGGACAGGCATACAACTCCTGGTAGTAATGGGGTCCTGTGGCGCCGGAGACGGTTTCCGACATTTTCACCCATGACGATCCGCGGTCTGTGGAGCGGTAAACGGCCCCGGTGCGGCGTTCGAGCTCTATGGAGGCATAAAGGATATCGGGTTTCTGCGGGGAGATGGCCAGGCCGATCTTACCCATATCCTGTGAGGGGAGGCCCTTTCTGAGCTTTTCCCATGTTTCACCCCCGTCGGAGGAGCGATAGATGCCTGATCCGGGTCCTCCGCCCATATAGGCTGCCACATTTCTGTGCCTTTGCCAGGTGGCGGCATACATCACATCCGGATTACGGGGATCTGCCACAAGGTCGGTGGCTCCCACCCATCCATCGTCGCCCAGAGTTTGTTTCCATGTTTTCCCGCCATCACTGGATTTATATATGCCCCTCTCTCCGCCTTTGTTCCAGAGGGGCCCCTGGGCAGCCACCCAGATGATCCGGGAATTACCGGGGTGGATGATGATTTTCGAGATATGCTGTGATTCTTTTAATCCCATATTCTCCCAGCTTTTACCCCCGTCGCAGCTCCTGTAAACCCCGTCGCCGAAGCCCACATGCCTGCCCCCGATGTTTTCACCGGTGCCCACCCATACCGTATTGGGATTCTGAGGGTCAAGGGCGATACAACCGGTGGAGTACACCTTTTGCCCGTCAAACAAGGGCTCCCAGGTGGTGCCGGAATTGACCGTTTTCCAGACTCCGCCCGAACCCACTGCCACATACCAGATGTTGTGGTTTTCAGGATGGATGGCAATGTCGGCAATGCGGCCCGACATAAAGGCCGGCCCGATGTTTCTGAGCCTGAGGCCTGTAAAATTGGATTCAGAATACCATTTGGTGGTATCGACTTCCTGGGCAGTAATCCTGATTGTGGAAGCTGCAATGAAAATGGATGCAAGCAAAAATGAGCAGACTTTTTTCATCTTGTAAATATTATTCTTCAAAACTAAACAAATGGATGGTAAGATGTTTCATTTGAAAATGATTATTTTGGCCGGGCAAAGCAACCAAAATTAAAACCGGGGAGGCATACTTCATGGCCGCCACACTACGTCATGTGAAAGACCTGTACGAACAAGCCTGTGCAAGAGCCACGGTTCCGGTGTTCGACAGGAGTGAAACTTCTTCGGGTAAACGGAAAGTGTCTCGCCGGTGTTTTGCCGAAGGTTTTCAACATTTTCTCAACAACAGTTTTTTGACGCTTTGAATTGAGTAGTTTTAAGCCTTCAACATTGTTCATTCAAAACGATCATCATGGGCGGTTTTTTCGGCACTATTTCAAAACGCGACTGTGTCAGCGATCTTTTTTACGGTACGGATTACAATTCTCACCTGGGCACGAGGAGGGGCGGCATGGCGGTACTGAACGGCAAAGGTTTTCAAAGGTCGATCCACAACATCGAGAATTCCTATTTCAGGACAAAATTCGAGCAGGACCTCCCCTCCTTTCATGGCAACAGCGGCATTGGGGTCATCAGCGATACGGAGTCGCAACCCATCCTCATCAACTCACATCTCGGGGAATTTGCCATAGTGACAGTAAGCCGGATCAACAACATTGAGATACTCACCTCGGGGTTGCTGAAGAAATACAGGCATTTTTCCGAAACGGGGCTGGGAGAAACCAACCCTACCGAGCTCATAGCCATGCTCATTTCGGAGGCCGACACCTTCCTCAGCGGGATTGAAAGTGTTTTTGAAAAGATCATGGGATCATGTTCGATGCTTCTTCTGACAAAGGAAGGCATTTATGCCGCCCGCGACAAACTGGGCCGGACACCGGTGATCATGGGCAAACGGGAGGACGGCGCCTTTGCGGTCAGCTCCGAGTCGAGTTCTTTTTGCAACCTGGGTTTCGACACTTCGTACTTCCCCGGACCCGGCGAAGTGCTTAAGATCACCGCCGACGGTTGTGAGCAGCTCAGGGCCCCCGACGAAAAAATGCAGATCTGCGCCTTTCTGTGGGTGTACTATGGCTACCCCAGCTCTGAATATGAAGGTATTAACGTAGAGGCATGCCGCTACCGCTGCGGCGCCGCCCTGGCGCGCAACGACAAAGCCGAAGTCGATTTCGTCAGCGGCATACCCGATTCGGGGATAGCACATGCCATCGGCTATTCCAATGAGAAGCAGATACCGTATAAGAGGGCGTATGTGAAATACACGCCTACCTGGCCGAGGAGTTTCATGCCGCAGAACCAGGAGATGCGCGACCTGGTGGCCCGCATGAAGCTCATCCCCATCCGCCCGATCATCGAAGGCAGGAAGTTTGCCGTTTGCGACGACTCCATCGTGAGGGGCACTCAACTGCAGGACAATGTCAGGAGCCTTTATGAATACGGCGCCGCATCCATCCATATCAGGCCCGCCTGCCCCACGCTGATCTTCCCCTGCGAATACCTGAACTTCTCCAGGTCGCGGTCCACCCTTGACCTTGCCGGCCGCAAGGCCATCAGGGAGCTGGAGGGGATCGAGGACAGCCACCTTGAAGAATACGCCACCCCCGGCACCGGCAGGTACCACGCCATGATAGATAAAATCCGCGAAAAGCTCGGCGTAGAGTCGCTGCAATACCAGAAGCTGAACGACCTGGTGGAGGCCATTGGCCTGCCTAAGGAAAAACTCTGCACCCATTGCTGGGACGGATCGGGCTATTTCTGAAAGAAAAGAATTTATAAGAAATGTAAAGCAGGTTATACAATGCTTTTACAATATGTTTGCTTAATTCGACAAAATCTGTTAAATTTGTCAGGTATATTCGTCATATTTTAAGTCATGGATAAGACCAAGTTTGAAAGAACCCTGAAGGATAAGATCATTACATGGTTATTTCAGGGGAAGGTGATCATATTATTCGGGCCCCGGCAGGTAGGCAAAACCACCCTCGCTAAGGACCTGCTGAATGACTATCCGGATTCACTTTACTTGAATTGTGAACGTCCGCAGATATGGGAGTTGATCGGCTCATCCAATCCGGAGCGGATCCGCTCGGCCATTGGTGAGGCAAACCTGGTGGTTTTTGATGAAGCCCAAAAGGTGCCGGAAATCGGACAGGTCCTGAAATTACTCATTGACACGTATCCTGACATACAATATATTGCCACAGGATCAAGCAGTTTCGAATTGTCCGACAAATTATCAGAACCACTGACAGGCCGAAATATAAAGTTTATCATGTATCCCCTGTCCATTTCTGAGTTAGGGGAAAAATATGACCGGATACAGTTAAGGGAAAAAATCGAAGAATTGCTGGTATTCGGATCGTATCCTGATATTGTCAGCCGGCCTTTGGCTCAGAAAGTGCCATTGCTCGATGAGCTCACTGGTGATTACCTGTTTCGGGATGTATTGCGGTTTGATAATATCCGCCGCCCGGAAATCCTGGTTAATCTCCTTAAAGCCATTGCACTCCAGTTGGGAAACGAAGTCTCATTCAGGGAATTAAGCAACCTGCTCAAGGTTTCGGTAGAAACTGTGCAACGGTACCTGCGGCTACTTGAGCAATCCTTTGTATTATTTAGTGTCTGTCTTTAAACTCAGATTGTTAACAAATACTGGCAATCGAAAGAATAACAATAGAAAGTTCCGAGTAATTTCGAAT
>JAFGME010000023.1 GCA_016927695.1 Bacteroidales bacterium | reverse complement strand
CAATTCATTCAAAACAGCTTTTGAAATTGAAACAATCGAAGAGCCTCTTGCTTGTCCTTTTAATAAAGTTTGTGTACTTGGATGGTTGAGAAACCAGGTCAAATATCCAGGCAATACATTTTTTTCATTTAGCCTGATTACAAAAAAGGAAGTGGAAGCTACTGCGGGCATTTCTGCATTTTTAAAACATGCTGCAAAATTCTTTGAACCTTTAGCTGCAAACAATATATCTCCTTTTCTGAGAAGGTGTTTGTTTAATTTGTTGTCCGCACTTAAGTCAGGATATAAAGTTTCTGCAAGCTCACCATTTTCATCAAAGTGCCTGGCTTGTAAATATACAATCTCACCTTTTTGTATTGGCTTTGCAAAAACTCCTGTTTGTATGCTTGTAATATTTTTTAGGCTTGTTTTCAATATTTATTTCTAAGTAATTCGCCTACAAAATTAAATCATATATTTTGAATTACCAAATAAAAACAAAAATATATTTTTAAGTATGTGTTCTACAAAAATAGTTGAATGTTTCTTTATCGGTGTTTTCTGTGAGTTGGCAAGATTGCACTCTTTTGCAAATTTTGGTCCGAGGGTCAGCCGGTGCGATTTGCAAATGTGTGCAATGTGTGTTGGATTTGTCTTTTTGAAGGGGAGAAGAAAAAACAAAATAAATTCATACAAACATGTACAGTCTTGTCAAAGAGCTAAATTTTTATTTAAATCAGTTGTGAATTCACTATGTAATTGTCTGTCGTAAGCGCCTGTTTCCTGATAAAACCTATGAAAGGTACTTTGCCACAATGGGCATCCGTCTCCCCATTCCGAAGGCTTTGGGTGAAATACGCAATATGGGAGGGGTTTGGTAACGCTTGTATTCATTGGTGTTGACGAGCTTCAGCACCCTGGTTACCGTTTCGGGGTCAAATCCCATCCGGATCAGTTCCTGCGGCCCTTTTCTCTCTTCAATATACCGGAAAAGGATTTTGTCCAGTATTTCGTAATCGGGAAGGGAGTCGGAGTCTTTCTGGTTGGGCCGGAGTTCGGCTGAAGGGGGTTTGCGAAGGGTGTTCACCGGGATGACTTCACCGTCCTTATTGATGAATCGGGCGAGTTCGTACACACCGGTTTTATATACATCGCCCAAAACAGACAATCCGCCGTTCATATCGCCGTACAGCGTTCCGTATCCGACGGCAGCCTCACTTTTATTGGAGGTGTTGAGCAGGATATGACCGAATTTATTGGACAGGGCCATCAGTATGACCCCTCTGATGCGGGCCTGCAGGTTCTCTTCCGTAATGTCAAACGGCCTGTTCTCAAAAGCGGGTTTCAGGTCTTTTAAAAAAACCTGGTATGCGTTTTCAATGGGTATAATTTCGTAAGGTGAGCCGAGTTTGAGCGCCAGGGATTCGGCATCCGCAACGGAGTGCGCTGAGGAGAAAGCCGAGGGAAGCAACACGGCCTTTACGTTTTTATGCCCCAGGGCGCGGGCGGCCAGAACCATGGTGACTGCCGAGTCGATGCCTCCTGAGAGTCCCAGGATGGCTTTTGTGAATCCAAGCTTGCCGAAGTAGTTCTTTATGCCCATGACGAGTGCATCATGCATGAGTTCAATGCGCGATGGAGCGGATAAAACCGCATCTATGGGTACGGTGACTTTTTCGGAATTGGCGGTGTCGAACACCGAAAGGCCCTCCCTGAAAAAAGGCATCCGGCCGACCAGCGCCCCCGATGAGTTGAAGATCATGGAACCCCCGTCGAAAAGCAGCTCTGTCTGCGCCCCGACATGATTCACATAAATCAGGGGCAGCTTATACTTTTCCACATTTTTCATCAGCACCGTTTTCCTTTGTTCTGCATGTCCGCAGTGAAAAGGAGAGGCTGCAATGTTGACAATGAGGTCGGGGCCAAGACTGAAAAGCTCGTCCATGGGATTAGACCGGTACAAAAGATCATCGCCGATGTTCCACAGATCTTCACAGATGGTCACGGCGATTTTCCTCCCTTTATATTCAGCCAATTGCAGGTGGGATGCCGGTTCAAAATACCTGTACTCATCAAAAACATCATAGTTGGGAAGAAGGCTTTTGTGGTGCATGGATGTCACTTTCCCGTCAGCCAGAAAAAATGCCGTGTTGAAGAGGTTTTTCCCTTTGACCTCCGGATTGACGGAGGGTCCGCCAACAATGGCGGCAATGTTTATGCATGCCCGTGCAATCTGTTCAATGGCGTTCAGGCATTTATGGATGAAGTCATCAAATTCAAGAAAATCACGGGGCGGATAACCTGAAACGGCAAGTTCTGAAAACACTACAAGCTCAGCTCCTTTTTCCCCGGCTTCATGTATGGCGGAAATGATCCTGGAGGTGTTGCTTTCGAAATTACCGATGTGGTAATTGATCTGTGCCAGTGCAATTTTCACGCGGTCAGAAGAATTAATACGTTTTAAAACAAAACCCCGATATTCAACTGAAAGTAATTCAGGTTGGCCTTTTGCTCCACACCGGGATCCACTACATTCTCATTTTTGAGCACATTGGTGAGCCCGCTGTTGAAGTCAATGCCTAAGATCAGGGATGTGGACTCGTCGATGAAATATTCTATCCCTGCCCCAAAGATCATGGATGCCCTCATAAAGGTGATTTCGTCCTTGATATCGACGTCATTAAAATCCTCAGTTTTCTTTTGCGTATTAATGTAATAGGCAAACTCGTCATCGGCTTTTGATTTTATGTTAAAGCTGGTTCCAAAGCCGATTTTCCCGAAATAGGAAATGCTGCCGAATTTATTGGTTCTCATTTTGAGGGTCAGCGGCACTTCAAGGTTCCTGAACTTATACTTTCTTGACAGTTCTCCGGTGGTCAACAGGGTGTCCTGCCCCAGCATGAGTGCATGTGGATATTCAAGTTTGCCTCCCATATAATCCATCCCAAAACCGGTGGAAACGAAATAATTTTCGGTCAGTGCAAAATCACTGAGAAACCCCCAGGTAAACCCCAGGGTGGAACCGTCAGAGCTATATCCCTCGGAGTCGGGGAAGAGCCAGGATATGTCAGGGGCCAGTTTAAAACCGAACCGGAAAGGTTTAACCTGCGGGAAAGCGTTTATTGTGAGGTTCACAAGCATTACTACAATAACCATGTGTATCCGTATTTTCATAATACAGTATTTTCACACAAAAATAGGCAATAATCCGGTTATGGCAGATTAAACTGCTGCTTATTGACTCATGTTCGCACTGATTTTTTTAAGCAGGATGTAAATTTACAATAATATCCAATCTTTGTGGTCTTAGCGCCTGCTTCATGGCCATTGTGGTAAAATTAAAAATCAATGAATATAACCGCAAAGAACACAAAGCAGGCACATCTGACCGGCCGGGCAGGCACAAAGTTTCACGAAGTTTTACCGCTTTATGTAGCACAGTATTATTTGCAAACCCGTTCATTTGGGGTTTAAAACGGGCAAAACCCGGAACCGGGCATTTCATCAGAAATATCTCTGCAGCGAAAATTTGTTTTATATTTGTAACATAAATTTTATGAAAATGAAAAAATACTTATTCCTGGCATTGCTTGGCATTGCCGTTTTCGCCGTGAATGCACAATCACCCGTCAACCCGGGGATCAAAATCGGTTATGCATCCTCAAAGATCTCAACCAACATCAGCGACATTGAAACCGACTTTTACAGTGGCTTTGTGGCCGGGGCATTTGTCAGGTTAAACCTGAAAAAATGGTATCTGCAGCCCGAAGTGTATTATGCCATGAAAGGCGGGGAGCTGACTTATGACATGGGGCAGGTGGATCCTAACGATCCCAATCCGGCACAGGCAGTCAGCCAGAAGGTTAATTTACAAACAATTGACATTCCCGTTTTGCTGGGGTATAAACTGTTCGATCCGCCTTTGATGAACCTCAGGATTCACGGAGGGCCGGTGGCTTCCCTGGTCATGAACAAAGACATTGAAATCAAAATGGACGGGGTTGACTTACCGGCAGGTGATTTCGAAGAAACCCTGAAAAATGCCCTATGGGGGATGCAGGTGGGCGCCGGCATTGACTTCCTGGTTTTCACCCTTGACGCAAGGTATGAATTCGGCCTGAGCAATTTTTATGACAAGCCTGAAAACGACCTCGGGAAACTGGAAGAATACAAAGCCAATATATTCCATGTGAGCCTGGGATGGAAAATTATTCCGTAAATCCCTGCGTCGATATGAAAACATTAGCCTGATCTGATGCTGCGTTGTTCATGTTTTTGTCTTTTCGTTATTGTATTAATGGCGGGTTGTTCTTCGCCGGGTGAAAAAAACCGGGTTGATCTAAGCAGTATTCCTGTGCCGGAAATTCAGATTCACCGCTACGAAAATGCGTTGTTCGCCCTCGACACCTCTGATCTGGCTGCTGAACTGGACCGCATCAGCGGGGAGTTCCGTTTTTTTCTTGGGGAGGATTACAAGAAAAGTGCAAACCTTGACCGCCTCCGGAATTATTTGATGGATCCCTTTATCCGTGAAGTGGCGGATGATTGCAACACCATCCTTCCCGATCTTTCAGGGGTAAAAGAGGAACTTGCACAGGCCTTCCGCCACTACCTGTACTATTTTCCCGGCGCTTCACTGCCTGAAATCTACACCTATATTTCAGGGTTTGACCTGGAGAACCGGGTGACGCTGGTCGAAAACAATCTGATCATTGCCATTGACACTTATCTCGGACGTGATTATCAGAAATACGGACAATTCGGCATACCTTTTTACAGGGCCAGGGCGATGGACCCTGCTTACCTTGTAACCGACTGTCTCAGGGAACTTGGAAAGCAATATATCCACCCTGACAGTTGCGGATACAATCTGCTTGAACAATCGGTTTATGAAGGTAAAATTCTCCTGTTTGCCGGATTGCTCGCACCTGATACCCCTGACACCATCCTGATGAAATATACGACCAGACAGCTTGAATGGGCTGCGGATAATGAGTATAACGTCTGGGCTTTCATCATTGAGAATAACTTCCTTTATTCTTCCGACATTATGATGACCCGGAAAATGATCTCCGACGGCCCGTTTACTTCCTATTTCGGGGAGGAATCAGCTCCGCGGCCTGGCGGCTGGTTCGGATGGAAAATTGTGAAAGGATACTATGAAAAAAATCCCGGGCAAAGTGTCCGGGACTTACTGCAGTATTATGATGCACAAAAGATTCTGTCGGGTTCCGCATATAAACCACCCCGTCCGTCATGATCCGGGAGGACCGGGATGATTTTTCAGGGCAGTCCCCGCTATTTCTTTTTGCAGGTATTCATTCCTAACAAAGTATAAGCAGGGCAAAAGCCGATAAGACTGGTAAGAACCATTATGCCGGCAACGATAAGCAGAACTATGCCCAATGTGCCTTCGATTATGTTTGTGAAGTAAAGAATTCCGATGATGACGGCTGCAGCGATCCTCAGAATTTTGTCCATTGATCCCATGTTTGTTTTCATAATGATATCATGTTTGTTTTATAACTAACAATGAATGCCTGTTTAAGTTCAATCCGGGTTACTTTCCGGTTTTTTCGAGTTTCACATCCACTGTCACCTCAATTTCGGAGGCGATGTTGTTGATCACTGTTTTTGGGATCCTTATGTCGTAATCAGCCGGTTTTACCATAAACACTGATTTTGCCGTTACAACCCCGTCTTCAACAATCAGGGTTCCCTTTTCCGTGATATTCCTCATTACCCCGTGAATGGTAAGGTCGCCTGAAACAGTCACTTCATGACTACCGTTTGCAGAGAAGCCTATATTGCCGATATCTGAAATTTTGCCCTGGAAAGTGGCATTGGGGAACTTATCCGATTCCACATAATTTTCATTGAAATGCTCCTGCATGAGGGCTTTCTCAAACTCAAACGACTTCATAAGCACCTTGAAAACAAAGTCGCCTGTTTCAGAATCCAGGGCGGAATTTACCTGCCTGTTATGGGCTTCGATGCTCTCAACAGGCGTTTCCGAAAAAAAGCGGATATAACCGTTCTTGGTGATGTATTTCTGCCCAAAGGCTAAACTTGTCGCGGTAAGGACGGCAAGCAATAAAACTGTTTGCTTCATAATATTTATATTTAATTGTTAATCAATTTGTTACTATTGAACACTTTTCCATGATCACATCGGTTTCGTTGTATCCCGAGCAAAATCCTTTTATTCTGACTTCCCGGCCTGTTAACAGGGCTGTTTTTTCAGCATGGTTATCAAGCATGGTGCAACGGATTCCCTCCTCCCCGAACATCCCATCCTGAAAGGCAAAAACAGCAATGGTAAGGGAATCCGGCCTTTCCACTTTGCTCAGCGTTCCGCTGATCTCAATCACCTTGCCGTTGTATCTGGCTTCTGCTTCGCTTCTGTTGTTTACAAAAGCTGAAAAAAGTTCCGGACCGCTGAGCTTAAAATCTGCTTCTGCTTTCTCAAAGTCCCTGTGGGGTTTATTGTAGATGAATTCATATCCCAGAACCGCTCCAATGGCGCCAACGAAGAAGAGTATTGCGATGATTTTTATCCATTTTTTCATATTGCATCATTTTTATGCAAAGTAACTATGGGATTTAGAAACAGGGAAATCCAATGTGCCGGGCAGGGAAAAAGGGCAGGTGAGCAGGAATATTATGGCACCGAAATTTCTCAGGATTTTCCGGAGAGCCATTTCTTAAAGTCGCCCGACCGTTCGGCGCTGGCGATGGAGTCATATTCGCAGGGCGGGGTAAGTTCAATTTTCACCCTCGATTTGGAATAGTTAAACATCTCCCTGATGGCATTCACATTGATGATAAATTGCCTGTTGATCCTGTAGAATTTTTTCGGGTCGAGCAGGCCCTCCAGTTTATCCAGGCTGGTTTCGGCCGGATAAGTGCTGTTGTCAAAGGTTCTGAAAAAGGCATTTCCGGATTCGGTGAAAAAATAGGCAATATCTTCGCTTTCAATGGCTTTGATTTTCTGGCCATATCGTACGACAAATCTTTTCTGGTATTCTTCCTTTCTGAGAATCCTGGCCAAAGCTTCAAAATCAGGAAGAGCGGCAGTTCCGGAGGCATGGTATTCCCTGAATTTTTCAAGGCTTGCCTTCAGTTCGCTTTTTTTCACCGGTTTCAGCAGGTAGTCGATGCTGTTTACCCTGAAGGCCCGGAGGGCATACGTATCATAAGCTGTGATGAAAACCACGGGGGCCTTCACCTTCACCCTGTCGAATATTCCGAAAGCTGAGCCGTCAGCAAGGTGGATGTCCATAAAAACAATATCCGGGGGCATATTCTCACTGAACCATCTCACCGAAGAATCCACCGTATCGAGGATGGCAGGAATAATGATCCCGGGCTCCAGCTCTTCCAGAATTTTCTTTAGCCTGAGCGCTGTTGCATGTTCGTCTTCAATAATGAGGGCCTTCATAATTACTTCATTGTGTTGGAATTCCTTTTCAAAGATAAAAAAACATACGGTTTCATGCATTACTTTATCAGGGGCAGCCCTACCCTGAAACCGGTTACGGATTTTTCCACCCGGATATCCCTTCCGGTGAGCAATTGAAATCTTTTTGTTATATTGGAAATACCAATCCCCGTGGAATGGACTTCGTCTTTTCTGGGCAGGAGGTTGTTTTCCACATACAGCATCTCTTCTTTTTCATCAAAAAAGATGTGTATGGTCAAAGGGTTGCCGGAAGAAACCACATTGTGCTTGATTGCGTTTTCAGCCAGAATCTGCAGGGTGAGCGGGGGAAGTTTCATATCCAGGGCATGCTCAGGGCAGTTGGTTTCGAGGCAAAGGCCGCTTCCGTAACGTTTGGCCTGGAGTTTATAGTAGTTTGCGATGATTTCCATTTCCTGCCTGAGCGTAATCAGTTCTTCTTCCTGAAAATCAAGCACATTGCGAAAGAGGGTGGAGAGTTCTTCCACATATTCCACTGCAGCGGCTCCATCTTCCTCTATCAGGGCAATGAGGGTGCTGAAACTGTTGAACAGGAAATGCGGGTTGATCTGGCTTTTGAGGCTTTCGAAACGGAAACGTATTTGCTCCTCGTAAGCGGCCTGTTTTCTTTTCAGCCATTTATCCCTTTGCCTGATGATGACCAGGATAACCGACAACATTGCCGCACCCGCAATAAGATAAAACCATCCTCTGGTCCAGAAGGGTTCCCTGATGGTGAAAGAAAAGGAAGCCTCATCCGCCCCGTTAAAGCTGTCATACAGTGAAGCTTTTACCCTGAAGGTGTATGATCCCGGGCTAAGGCCGGAGTAAACCGCATACCTGTTGCCTGTGGGCATCCAGGAGAGGTCGTGCCCGTCAAGCCGGACCAGGTATCTGACCTTTTCCTGCTGCTGGTACCACAATCCGGTATAATAAAAAGTGAAGTGGTTTTCATGATACTGAAACACTGCATTTTCCAGGATTTCTGTTTCCTGCAGGAACACGGCAACTTTATCGATCAACGGAACCGGCTTTTTCCGGAATGGGTGGTCAGAAGGCGCATACCGGATAAGGCCGCGGGAGATGCCTGCCCAGGTGTTCCCTTCCTTATCTGTTTGCAATGTGTTCAGATCGGGGTTGGCTCCGGCCAGACCTGCATTTTCTTCATAATGGATAACATTGCCCGTTTCGATGTCCAACACATCGATGCCATCGTCATACGCTATGATCAGTTCATTGTTACTGTTTATTGCAATACCGCTGAATGATCCGGATTTGTGTGCATTGTCGTGAAAGACTTTTTCAACTGTGTTTCCATCGTATTTCAGCAGACCATTATGGGCGGCATTCATCCAGAGGGTGCCGGAGCTATCCCTTACCACTGAATAAATGACCTCTCCGGCATACGGGGCGCCTTCCGCGATGTTGATGAATTTCCCTTCATCATAATAAAACACACCGCTGCCATCGGTGGCAAACCAGGTTTTTCCTTCGTAATCCACATAAATATGATAGATGTAATGGTTGGAAAGGCCTTCCTCTGCCCCGAAGTTTTCAAAAACCGGCTTTATGAACGGCTGATCAGAACTTTCATCCAAAGTGTAACGTGAAACGCCTCCGAGCGTTCCGAACCAGATGTGACGCCGGTCAACGGCAATGGTGAGCACATTGCCGTTGATCAGCCCGTCATTCTCACCAAATTCATTGATGCTGAAGTTCTCCGGATCAATGCGGAGGATTCCCTGCCCGAAAGTGCCTGCCCAGATATAACCGTGTGGATCCTCGTAAAGGCTCATGATCTTTTGCTTCATCATTTTTGCCGGAAGGGGCGCCCTTTTCATGGAACCTTTTTGGTCAGGGTTAAATGAATATAACCCCGTATCATCGGAAAGCCAAAGAATGCCGTTGTTGCCGGCCAGCAAAGTATGCACATTCATGAAAGCATGTCCGTCAAAACCGTAATAGAAGGTGAGTTTTTCACCGAAAGAACGGTGTATTCCGGCCGGGTTCATCAACCAGATGTTTCCTTCCAGGTCGACGGTCATCCGGCTGATCCCGGAAGGAAAGGCATGCCCTCTACCTTCCAGGGGGCTCAGGGTTCCTGACCTGAAATCATACCCTGACAATCCCCCGTTTTCTGATGAAACCCACAAAGTGTTTTCCAGGGCAAGCAGAGATATCACAGGGCCGTAAGACCATGGGGCTGCCTGCTGCGGGATGCTGATATTGTAGTGATCCGGATCGATCAGACAAAAGCCCCGGTCGTGAAAGCCTGCCGCGATCCTGCCGTCGGGATGCACTGCCAATACGGTTACGATGAAATCAGGAAGCCCGTCAGCGATGGTAAGGGAGTGGATGCTGAATCCCGAAGTGTCGGGATAAAAGATGTGGATGCCATTGTCTGTCCCTGCCCATATCTTCCCTGAATGGTCGCTGACAAGCGTATGGATATAATTGTCGGAAAGTCCGTTTTCCGAATGAATAAAATACATAGTATCTGAGCCCATGACCAGTATCCCCTCGCCATAAACACCTGCCCAGATATTACCCTGGATATCTTCTGCGATGGAAACGATTCTGTTTTGCAGTGCAATCCCCTCATATTCAACAGGTAGAAAGTAATTTCCGGCAGAGCGGTACATGGAACCGTTTTCCAAACCGGCCCAGAGCCGGTGGGCTGAGTCTTCGAAAAGGCAGGTGACGGATACTCCTGAACTTCCGGGCAGCATCACTTCTTCGAGCTCATAACCGTCATACCTGTAAAGGCCCCGGGAGGTACCTGTCCACATAAAGCCTTTATGATCCTGGCAGAGTGCTTGCATACGGGCGTTGTCCAAATTGCCGGCAGTAAGCCATTCACTGAAACTGTATTCCTGCGCCGGTGCAGCCCGGAATAAACCGCAGATCAGGATGATGAGGAGTAAGAGGCTGCCCTTTCCGTTCATTCCGCATCGGTTTTATGAAAAACAGCGTCGATGCTGACATTGATCTCTTCCGCAATTTTTTGAAAAACCAGGCGCGGAACGGTGATGTCGTGATCGGTAATGGCCACGCTGAACTCCGAGGTTGCCCTGATCTTCCCGTTTTCAATTCCGAGGGTCACGGGGATGATCCTCTCCCTGCTGACGCCATGGATCTGCAACATGCCTTTGGCCCGTATCAGGTATTGGCCGTCCCTGGTGAAATCAATATCCCCGATGATCTTCCCTGAGAAGGAGGCTTTCGGATACTTATCCGTTTCCATGTAGTTTTCGTGGAAGTGCTCCTGCTGAAGGGGTGAATTGAACCCTTTAAGGGTTTTCACCGCTAACTCACAGGCAAAACTCCGTTTATCCGGGTCAATAAAGCCCTTCATCTCTTCCGAGGCAGCCCGTATGGTCTCAAGCGGCGCTTCCGACAGTATGGAAAGTGAGCCGCCCGTTGCCTTATAGAGGATTTTGTCCTGCCCGTAAGCAGATATATTCAAAATAACAAAAAAAGAAAACAAAAATATTTTCATTGATCGGAATATTGCTGCACAATAACAACAAAATACCCTGTCAATGGTTTAATGGTTTGCTTATTTACGGGCGGATTTACCGCAGCACACTTATTTTTCCTCTTGTAACGGCATGATCTGATTTTACCTCCACAATGTAAATACCGTTGCCGATCCCCGCAAGGTTGACCCTGAAAGTGGATTTGTCTTCATTGAATGTATTTTCCTGCCTGTACACAAGGCTGCCTTGTGCATTGTAAATACAAACCTCCATTATTCCATTGCTGCCGGTTTTAATGTTGAGGAAACCGGCGGCCGGATTTGGGAACAGGCTGATATAGCTTTCTTTTATCGTTGCGATCCCTTCACAGAGGTCAACGAAAATTGTTGATTCTGCAATATTTTCACAATCATTTGCATCGGTGTAAAGGTAGGTGATGGTATGGGTGCCAATACCGGCATTTTCAGGATAGAACCAGTTGCCGTTGACCCCGGGCCCTGAATATTCGCCGCCTTCGGGCATACCGCCGGTAAGCTCAAAAGGGGGTTCGTAAATACAAACATCTTCAAAAGGACCGAGTGTTACCACAGGTAAGGTGTTCACCGTAATATAATCCTCCATGAGCAGGGTGTTGGTGTTGGATCCGTTCGAGACGGTGAGTTCCACATCGTAAGCGCCTGGCGCAGTATAGGTCACCACAGGATTTTGATCTGCTGACGCGGCCGGGTCGCCCCCTTCAAAGGTCCATTGCCATGAAACCACATTGCCCACCGACTCATCGGTGAAGGTAACGGTTCCGCCTTCACAAACTGCTGTGACATCGGCGCTGTATCCGGCAATAAGAACCGTTTGAGCGCAGGCGTCGAAATACTGGTTAAAGCAGTTTACCTGTGGCGGGTAACAAACATCGAAATACATGTTTTTGTCGGGACAGATCACACAATAGGTGGGATAACCCAGGAAAGGCTGGCCTGCAATGATGATGTTGACGGCGGCAGGGCCGTTTCCCTGTGTGCCCGCGCAGGGATTGGATATGCCGTATTGCGTTTTATAGGCATCAATGGCTGCATTGTTGTCGTCAGGGCTGATGCCCCACATCAGGATATCGCCCTGCCCGGCTCCACTGTTCTGGTAAACCTGCTCGATGATGGGCGCATACATCTGGCAATAGCCGCAGTTTACAAAAAACAGGTCGATGAACACTGTTTTTCCCTGGTCCAGGGTTTCGTAAAGGTTAAGCACATTGCCCTGTGTGTCGGTGATGGTGAAATCACCGACGATGCCTTTGCTTTCGGACAATCCGGAAGTGTTTGCTGCCAGGGAAGGGCAACGGTCCTGGCCAAAGCCGGAGGTGCCGGCCACCGAAATGGCCATGGCAAGGATCATAAGGGAAAATGATTTCTTCATAAAATTTCTTTTGTTGATTTCTATTCAGACATTTAAATACCATCATTCGTTGCCCGGCATGGAATTTCTTAATTTTGCACAGCGAAAACATTGAATGGATGGGTGACAGAGTACATAAGCCCGCCTGGCTTAAATCAAGGCTCCCTGCAGGGAAGAAATACTTAGGGATACGCGAAATAGTGGAAATAAACAAACTCCACACCATTTGCACCAGCGGACATTGCCCCAACCTGGCGGAATGCTGGGGCAGGGGAACAGCCACGCTCATGATATTAGGGGATGTCTGCACGCGCTCCTGCCGATTCTGTAATGTCAAAACGGGAAAACCGGGGCCGGCAGATGAAGAAGAACCGGGGCGTGTAGCCGAAACAGTGCAAAAAATGGGGGTGAAGCATTGTGTCATCACCTCGGTTGACCGCGACGACCTTCCCGATAAAGGATCGGGCCTCTGGGCCAGTACCATACTCAGGATCAAGGAGATGAACCCACAGGTAACCATTGAGGCCCTGATTCCCGATTTCGATGGCAACCCGGTTTGGCTGCAGAAAGTGATGGATACAGCCCCGGAGGTGATTTCTCATAACCTGGAAACCGTGGAACGGCTGACACCGCTGGTCAGAAGCAGGGCCGGATACCGGCTCAGCCTCGAAGTGATCCGGTATATTTCCGGCTCGGGAATACGCAGTAAAAGCGGAATTATGGCAGGTTTGGGTGAAACTGAAGAAGAGGTTTACCGGACTATGGACGACCTCAGGCGGGCAGGTTGCGAGGTTTTTACCATCGGCCAATACCTTCAGCCCACAAAAAAACACCTTGAAGTGTCGGAATATGTGCCTCCGGAGAGGTTTGAAAAATACAGGCTTGCCGGCTTAGACAAAGGATTCAGGCATGTGGAAAGCGCTCCGCTGGTGAGGTCATCGTATCATGCTGAGAAACATATCCTTTGAAGAATGAAGGGCAGGCCACAAAAAGTCATCATCACCGATCTCGGCCTCATCGATTTCAAGGAGGCATGGGAAATCCAGCGCAAAGCGGCCTCCGGGCTGATACAAAAGAAAAATGAGAGCGCAGGGACAGGCGACAGTGGTGTCCACAGATTATTTCTGTGCGAACATCCGCATGTTTACACCCTCGGGAAAAGCGGGTCGGAGTCGAACCTGCTGGTGAATGAACAAATGCTGGAACAAAAAGGGGCAAATGTGATCCGCATCGACCGGGGAGGCGACATAACCTACCACGGGCCGGGACAACTGGTTTGCTATCCTGTTTTCGACCTTGCCGGGCTGGGCATCGGGGTGAAGCAATACATTGAACTGCTTGAAGAGGCTGTAATTATGACCATCGGGCATTATGGCATCAGCGGCCAACGGATGGAAGGGGCCACCGGCGTCTGGCTTGAACCGGATTTGCCGGGCAGGGCAAGGAAGATCTGTGCCATCGGCGTAAAAGTGAGCCGGGCCGTGACCAATCATGGACTTGCTTTGAATGTAAATACAGACCTGGATTATTTCAGGTATATAAATCCCTGCGGATTTACTGATAAAGGGGTAACATCAATTAAAAAAGAACTGGGAAGGAGCACTGAAATCAAAAGAACAAAAGAGTTGGTAAGAGAGGCTTTCTTGTCTGTTTTCTACCTTTTGGAGAATGGGGTATAGCATCATTTTTTCTCTGGATCATTCTGCATTGTGTCAATAACAGAACATAATATCAATATTATCACTGTACACAGCCGGTTCCTCCCGGTTCCAGATATATATCCTTATTTCGGACCCCTCCGGGTAGGTTTCGGGAAGTACGGTTTCCAGTTCGAGCTTTCCCCATTCGCCGGGCGCTAAAATGTCGGTTATCCTGTAATCCTTCCTGAAAAGGGATTTTCCTTCTTTTTCAAGGCTTATTACAAGAGATGCATAGGTTTTGGCTTCGGGAAAAATATCTGCAGAATACATTATCACACGCCTGCCATCAAGCCGGTCGGTTTTCAGTAGCAATCCTATCCCGTAAGGCGAATCCTTTCCTGACCTGCAGGCAAAATTCCCGCTTTTCACCATAACATTTGTTATTGCTGATTGTTTCCCACAATCCCCTTCAATTTCCATCCCGTTATAGAAGTAAAGTGCTGTGTCATGATTCACCGGATTGACCAGGGTTTCTTTCATCCATCCCTGGCAATTGTTGAATTTATCGGAGCTTATCACAGCATAGTGCGTTTTAAAGAAATCTGCATTTCTGCGGTACACAATCATTTTTACATCCCAGCGGCCATAGCGGTAACTTTCCCTGAAACCTTGCGAGAGCAGGTTTTTATGAATGGTACTGTCCTTAT
Organism: Bacteroidales bacterium; assembly: GCA_016927695.1. Taxonomy (GTDB): domain Bacteria; phylum Bacteroidota; class Bacteroidia; order Bacteroidales; family JAFGHD01; genus JAFGHD01. Next base: position 15,853 of record JAFGME010000023.1, on the reverse strand, counting down.
CTAACCCTTTGTTATGGCTGTTTACGAAAATCAACATGTACGTCTCTTTCAGATCAACTTTGGCCATGCCCGATGAGTCGCCCAAACAGAAAATCCTTTCCGAACTTAACCGTGATATAATGTTTTTATAATCCCTGAAAATATCCTTGTTGTAATAGTAGGCGAAATCAATCTTTTTATAATGGGCAGAAATAAGGACAGGGATAGCTTCGGTCTTGATTTCCATAACCTTCGGGACAAAGCTTTTCCAGTCCTCAGTTACATCCGGCCTCAGGTTAATCCATCTTACAGGATAATATAGCAAGATGACAGTTATTAACAGCTTAAAATACCATCCAATTCTTAAAGAACCCGGTATGAATGCAATTAGCAGAAATAGTCCTCCTGTGGTATAGTACAGGTATTTCAGTCTGAACACAGGGGTGTATTGAGCAACAAAGTAATCTCCCAATACCGGTACCAGATACCATAGGACAAGGACAAGATATACCTTGTAATTGAACGATTCCTTTACAATCTTATGCGTTCTGTCAAATAACAGTATGACAATGAAGGCCAAAATGAATAATACATGTAACTGAAAAACTTTCATTGTGCCCGACAGGGTTTGAAATACATAAAACAAGTCTTTTAAATCCGGTTTACTAAGCCAGAAATGGCCTGCCTTAGGAACATTGCTGATCACAATCGCAATATGGGGGATAAAGAGTAAAAATGTGATAATAAAACTTCCAGTCAGAATCCGAAAAGACTGTCTGTTTTCTTTGACAAAAAGCAAAATGCCCACACCCTGGGCAAAGGGTATAAAAACTGTAACAAAATGAGAATAGAGCAGACAAGCGTTTAGAAATCCAAGAATAAAAATATGTTTTATCCCTGCCCGGGCGACCATTCTGAAATAGACGTAAAATGAGGCGCTGCAAAGAAGGGATGAAAGTGCAAATGCCCTGATTTCATGGGAATAGGTGAATACCACACCCGATGTGAGGAAAAGAGCCGAAACTATAATGGCTGCAAGCCGTCCGGAAAAATCCCAGGCGATGAGAAATATGAAAACCGCAGCTCCTGTTGCAAAAATAACTGAAAGCCCCTTTGCCCAGCCTGAATCAATTCCTCCTATACGAATCCAGTAATGCAATAATGTGAAATAGAGCGGGGGGTTTCGGTCCTGGCTCAATATTTTTAATAGCTTGTCAAGTGGTTGTTGTGAAGAATAAAGTGAAAAGGCTTCATCTTCGAAAATACTTTCCCCGCCAATATATATAAGCCTAAAAAAGAGGTTGATGGTGATGAAAAACAGAAGCAGAAATGTTTTATTTTGTGCCAGTATTAAAAATGACCACTTCCTCATGTAAAAAAATTAGGACTTCGATTAAACAAAACTACATCAATTTCCTGATTTGTAATTGATCTGTTCAAAGTTTTTCAGACCGGTTTGATGAGGAGCGCCCCGGATGTATTTTTGTGGGAAATAAGGGATAGCTCTCAGGTTTGCAATATGGCCTTCAGCACTTTCAACGATTTCATCTCGCCGAATGCAGGTATATGGATGGAATAAAAAGCCATCAGGCCATCCAAAAGGTTGTTCCTGGTATTTTTATCGGGAAATCCGGGAATGGCAAGAATGTCAGGTTCCATAGCCAGTCTGTTCAGCCACAGGCTTTCCTGCTCGGGCAAAATGTGTGCTTCATCCGGTTTGGCTTTCCTGAACATTCCTCCGGCAAGGTCGAAATGTGGATTGGTTTCGGAATAATTGCCGAGTGGGAAAAAACCGAGGTACTTTGCAAGGTGAATCATGAAATGCAGATGGAAGCCTGAAAAGCGGCTCGCCATCCCATCGAGTTTTTCAATGGAATCATAAATAAAGGCAAAGAGTTCAAGGTTGGCCTCTTCTTCCCTGATCGATTTTACAAGGATTTCATTGATAAAAACAAGCATGGATGATTTGCTTATTTCACTGTAAAGTGTGGCAGGATAAAAGCAGGGGGAGGCTTCCCTGATATGATGAAGGGAGGTGTTTGGTTTATGGTAAACCTGGAGATTTAGCGCCGACATGTTTTGAAAAAGAGCCGGTTTCATCCCTTTTTTGGTTTTTCTTATCCCTTTGAGAATGAACCCCTGAAGGCCGTGTGATTCAGTGTAAATTTTGACGATAAGGCTGGTTTCCGAATATTTGATTTGCTGGAAAACAATCCCCCGCGTTGAATGTATCATCAGTTTACAAAGAGAATTTTGGTGACATGCGTTTCAGAACCATCATCATTGGAGATGAACACCAGGTAAACGCCAGTCTGCACCTTTTCACCATTCATTGTCCTGCCGTCCCAGATGGCCTGCCCGCCTTCGGACCTGCCTTTGAAAACGAGAGACCCGTTGATGTCAGTGATTTTCACGTCGGCATCCGTTACAAGGCCTTTGACCGCAATAACGCCGTTGTATCCGGGTCTGACCGGATTGGGATATGCGTACACATCGCTGTTGGTTTCCCCGCCCCGGGTGGCGGTGCCTTTGTAGGAAATGAGCCCTTTGGAAGTGCCGATAAACAGTTCTCCCGTGGTGGGATTAAGTTTCAGACTGGATATTGAGTTGGAAAACAAAGGGCTGTTTTCAGCAGTGAAATGGTGTATCTCTTCCAGTCCGTCTGCGGAGATCAGAAACACACCCGATCTGTCGGTACCGATCCACTTTCTGTTACTGCCGTCCACTTCGATGGCGGTGATGGTCTCGAATTCAAATAAAATATCGGCCAGGCCCGACCCGTCATTTTTCGGAACGAGGATTTGCTGAGCATCAAAGTCATACCCGGTGAAGATATTTTCGGGTGAATAAAAAACCCCCACCCCGGCATCTGTGCCAATCCACACTTCTCCGTCCAGATCTTCGGCAATGCTGTATATTTTATTTCCGGGGACATTTCCATTGCCCACTGCCGAGCTTAATAGTTTGTATTGATCATCGGCGGGGTCATCAATGGTATTGTTCTCATCAAACACAAAGATGGAATGGTCATCCCGCATAAGTATCCATTTCTGACCGTAAGAGTCAACTATAAGTTCACCTATGTCTTTGCCGGTGGATGAGGATCCCAGGAAAAAGGAGGTCCACTTTCCTTCAGGGGTTCCGCCGGGTTGCCTCACGGAGAGTATGTTGTTTGCCCCGGAATTGGTGGCCCACAGGTTACCGTTTTGATCAAAGGCAAGACCGGCCACTTTTACCACAATGTCAGACCAGTCAAGATGTGGCTGAAGTGAACTGTTGTTGGCATGATAAAGCCTTACAAACTCATGATTGTAGAATTCAGAAACCCCGTGCAGCCATGAACCGGCGAAGACCCTTTTATTGTCGAAAGGATCAATGGCCAGAGAAACCATATCTCTCACAGTATCGTATGCCGGCACGGTTGACCTTGATATGGTTCCCCAGCCGCTTTCAGAGAAATGGGAAACTGAGGCAGCAATCCAGAGGTTGCTCCACCAGGGGGTCATCCCGCCGGGGACCATCCAGAGTTCCCCACCCGCTGAGGCCATGGCGTAAACATTGGCGGTTGACGGGCCGTTGGGATGCATGGATTCATAGTCATAGTCGCCGTGCCTTTTCACCAACCCTATTTCCCGGTCGGCGATCCATAGTACGCCGTTTTCATCGGTCACAACATCGTCGGGATTCGGACCGGTATCGCCATAAGTCCAGATATTCAGGGTCCGGTTCAGATCCTGGTCATACAGGTTGATAAAATAGCTGTAAACGATATACAGGGAATTGTTGAAAGCCCGCATTTTGACAACGTCATCATCGGAGAAAAGCTCCATGTCCATTGCCCAGTCTGTTCCCTCAAGAAATAAAACAGTGTCCTGCCCGTAAGCCGGACTGTATTTATTAACGAGGATTCTGCCGGCATGGTTTATTACATGGTTGTAAACCGCCTCCGGAAAGGGCAGCCGTTCATCACGGCTCCAGGATTCATAATATGCCAGGTTTGCATTGCTCCTTTCCGCTATAAAAACACCTTCTTCTGTGGCTGCATAAAAAAAAGCGCCATCGGCGGCAAGGCCGTAAACCCTGAGGTGGCTTCCGTTTTCACCGATATAATAGGTGTCTTTGACCTCTTCCTTGCCAACATCCAGCACCACAATGCCAAAACCACAGGATAAATAGGCCAGATCATCAATAAAAATAAGATGGTGAATGGTTTTTTCTTCCGGAGTTACTGCATTGCTTTTCAGTATGTCGGGCATATTAATTACCCTTCCGTTTTTGATCAGATCCAGGTTTGTATTGGAATAAGCAATGACCAGGGTGTTGAATTCTTTATGGAATCCGATGGTTTCGACCCCGACATCGCTTAAACCGGAAATGGTGTTGATACGGTTGAGGCTGTTGTCGTAAGTGTCAAGATAAAAAAGGGAATAGGGGGTGGAGCAGTATATAATCCCTTTTCCGGCAGTGATTTCCCGGCCGCTTTTGTAGGGCAAATGGTCACGCCACTGTCCGATAGCCACCTCCTGGGAGGAAGCCGTAAAGAAAAAAAACAAAAAGATGCCGGGTATAATGAGCAAATATCTGATCATGAACATGCTGTCTTGTGAATTATAAATTGTAACAAATAACTTGTAAAAGTCGCAAATATTTTATCATTCAACCTGATTTATTCTGCCAGTCGCCAAATTGCTTCAATAACTTCACCAACTCTTCAGTCGCTTCCTTTTCCGGGATGTCTTTTTTTATGATTTGGTTGCGTTTGAAAAGGGATATCTTTCCTTTTCCGGAGCCTACATACCCGTAATCGGCGCCGGCCATTTCGCCCGGGCCGTTTACGATACAGCCCATTACGGCAATCTTCAGACCCGCCAGGTGTGAAGTCTTTTCTTTGATCCCGGCCAGCGCCGTAACAATGTCAAAGGTGGTCCGGCTGCACGAAGGGCAGGCAATGTATTCGGTTTTGTAATACCTGAGGCCTAATGCCTGTAGAAGGTCAAATGATAACTTCAAAGTGTAATCTTCACCGGTTTCTCCGGCAACCATCCAGATTCCATATACAGGATTCTCATGAAAAATGAATCCCAATTCCATCGACGCCCTGATCATCAGCGTTTCATGAGGCAGGTTTCCGAAATCCCTTTTCAGGATGACCGGGAGATTGGGATGATTTGCGTTGATCTCATGTAACAAATCCCTGATCTGATAAATATTCCTGTCGTGTGAGGCACCAAACAGCAAAACAGCCTGCTTTTCAGAATGCCCGGCCTGAGCATCCACAGCAAAGAGGTTTCCCTGTCCTGTCGTACTCTTAAGAATCCATAATTTTTGGGATAGACCTGCGGTTTTCTGCTCTCTGATCATATAATCCGGTTTCACCGGTCCGGCAATAACCTCTTTGCCAGAAACCACAATGGGTTTGTCAAAAGGGGGAGGAACCCCGGATGGTGAAAAAGACCTTTCGGGAGGGAAAAAAAAATCATCCGGACCGGGGGAGCATTCCTGAAATGATCCGCTTCTGAATTCATTGAAGGGCGCCAGGATGGATTGCGCCACAGGTATTTCCGCCTCCGGAACTTCGGTGAGGGAAACCCTTACCGTGTCGCCGATCCCACTGTAAAGCAGGGCGCCGATGCCCGCTGCCGATTTGATTCTTCCGTCATCACCATCGCCTGCTTCCGTAACGCCCAGGTGCACAGGATAAACGGTTCCTTCCCCGCACATTTTTCTCACCAGGAGTTTTGTGGCCTGGACCATCATTCCCACGTTGCTGGCCTTCATGGCAAGGATCAGGTTAGTGAAGCCCAGGTCTTTAAAAACCCGGACAAATTCAAGGGTGGACTCCACCATCCCTTCGGCTGTGTTGCCATACCTGGCAAGTATCCTTTCGGAAAGCGAGCCGTGGTTACTTCCGATCCGGATGGCTGTGCCGTATTGCCTGCATATCTTCACCAGGGGGCTGATCCTTTCCCTGATCTTTTCCAGCGCCTGCAGATATGCTTTATCATCATGATTTTGAAAAGATGATACCCTGTCCACATAATTTCCCGGGTTGATCCTGATCTTTTCCACGATCCTGGCGGCCTCTTCGGCCACCGCAGGATTGAAATGCACATCGGCGATCAGGGGAACGCGGACGCCCCTCTTCTTCAATTCATTTTTAATCTGCTGCAGGGGGTGTATATCCTTCAACCCCGGGACAGAGATCCTGACCAGTTCACAGCCTGCTTTGACGAGCTTTTCGACCTGGCCGGCAGTGGCGCCGGTGTCGGAGGTGAGCGTATTGGTCATGGATTGAATCCTGACCGGATGTTCACCTCCAATGCACACATCACCCACGCAAACAGTATGTGTTTTTAACCATTTGTACCCGGGTTGCCGTGGAGAAAAGAGGAGTGAAACCCGTTGCATGGAATATCATTTTATGAGGGAAAGTCCTTCGAGGGCCGAAGTGTCGTTGGGGCTGAACATCAACACTTTGTTGAAAAGCACTTCTGCCTCCCTCAGTTTGGCTAACTTCAGGCATGTCCAGGCGTACATGAGCAATGAATCATAATCAAAGGGATACAGGTTCACCACTTTTTCAAAATATTTGATGGCAGTGGTGTAATCTTCATTTCCATAATAAATGGATCCTAACCGGTAATTGGCAACGGTATTCTGCGGATCGGTTTTCAGGATTTCGACATACTGGGTTTTCACCTGTTCCCAGTTGCCTAAGGCTGAAGCAGGATAAACGTATCCGAACCTGGCTTCGATGGCCATGGGCTTCAGTTCTATGGCCCGGGTGTAAAAAGCTACCGATTCGGTGAAAAAACCTGCAAGGTAAGTCATCCACCCCAGGCGCAGGTTCAATTCGTACGAACTTTCATCATACACATTTTTCAATGCATCAATGGCTTTACTGTACTCCCCTGTTCTTTCGTATGAGTAGCTGGTTTTGAACGCCTCCTGTATTTTGCCGTAATCCTGGGCTGCGGCAGTCAGGGAAATGAGTATCCCTGCAAAAATGAAAATAAGTTTTGCTGTAAGCGACTTTAAAGTTTCCATATTAATCCTCCTGTTATACTGTAGTTGTTATAATCAAACGAATCTGCGCTGAAATTGTTTATATCTGTAAATTTCCTTGAACTTCCCGTCAATTTATAATAGTTGAACCTGAACGTCCATTCTGTTTTTGCTCCGGGCAGGAATATCAGGTTAAAGCCTGTTTTCATTTTTATCTGATCCCCGGTGTTATAAACGACAAAACCATTGGATTCATTGTAGTTTCTCATCTCCCCGACCTGGATATTCGCTTCGGCCCATATCCCGGAAGATATCCTGTGCCCTGCCGACTGCTGCACCAGGAGATAGGTGTTATGGTTTTGTTTCTGCACCCATATTTGCGAATGTGTGTAGGTATTGAGGTTTCCCGAGGGGTACCATGTCAAAGAACCCTCCATCTGATACTGTTTGGCCTTGTTCAGGCGGGAATAGGAAGCCCTCAGCCCCACATCTGTTCTTTTCACCGGTTTGACAACCCCAAATGAGACAACCATATCCGTTTCGTTGCTGCTCATTTTGATGACAGAATACTCCCCGATGGTCGGCACCGTATCATAAGATTGGGCAAAAGCGGGTTCGAAAACAGGATAAATGGTTTCGTAACTGAGAAAGATAAAATGAACTGCGGGGATGATTTTCCATGAGTTTGAAACCCGGATCACCGAATTGGCATACAACTGATGCTGCTCCAGACGGTAATCGTCCCTGAAAATGTTTAGCGCTTTGCGGTACACTGTATCCACATAATACCAGCCGTTGTAGGGGATGGTATCGTAACCCGATTTTATGAAACCGGGCGCTTCGATGATCCTTTGCTTTTGACTGGTAACATAAGTATAGTCTGCAAAAGAAGTTACAAACGGTGAGGGTTTAATCTGAAATCCGGCGCTGAAGAACAACCTGTCGCCATTCAGGTCCCACTCACGGTACGCGGTGTCCGGGGCATGTTTTTTCCCTCCCTTGATTTCTATATCAGCATCGCTGAAAATATAACCCGTTTCTGCATAGATTTGTCTGAAAAGGGACTTTTTCTGCCCTTTCATGAATGCAAGCTGTTTTGAGGGTGAAGTTGCAATCAAAGCATCGGCTTCGGCTTCCTGTTTTGAAAATAAATAACTCAGGTACAAATAGCGGAAAGCAAGGGTGTCATCCGGGTTGAATTTTCTTGCTTTCAAAAGATGCCATGAGGAAAGCCTGAAGTTTTCCGAGAAATAATATGCAAGACCCATCCTCAGGCGAAGGTAAAAATAATCATAACCTGCATTCAAAGCCTGGTTTCCCGTTACAATCACCGAATCGTAACTGCCCCGTATGTAATGATCATAAGTTGTTTTGTCAAAATACCTGAAGTTATGCGTCACCTCCTGGGCATCCGCCTCCTGCGGCGCCATAAGCAGGAACAGGCAGGCAGAAAGCAGGGTGATCTTTATTTTCAGGTAGAGTTTCATGTTACTCAGGCTGCTTATATCATGTTTCAGAATAGAAGTCAAAGTCGGTACGGTTCCCCCTCACCTTGATTTCTTTTATTTTGTTTGATTCGATTTTCAGCTCAAAGTTTATTTTATGCTTAACATCCTTTGGGTTTCCGGTGAAGGCATACGATTTGAAAATGATGATGTCTTCAGAGAACTCACCGGTTCCGCTTACGTGTTCCAGTCTGAAACCGGGCCGCAGAAAAATGTAGAAAGGGGCAGCGAAATCCTGAATGGTCATAATCATCCTGTTGTAGAAAACATTCAGGGGGTAAACATCTTCTACGACAAGGCCTTCATAAGTGCCGAGGGTAAGCTTGAAAGCCGCCATATAGAAATAATACAGCAGGGAGTTTTTCGGGCCGGTAAAATGGGTAAAGGCATGGATGAATCCGTCGTTTTTGAAATAGGCAAACGATTTCGAGGCCTCACAGTAGATATAGGTATTGTTGTAAATGTCGGCACGGATTTCCCAAAGCGCTGCCTGCTCTTTTCCGGTGATGTTGTCTTTGATCCTGAATTTCAACACCCTTCCCGGCACAAACCTGAAGGCCGTCGTAAGGGAGTTGTTCTTCTTTATGTTTGAAACAACCTGCTTTTCCTGCGGGATGGAAAAGGATTGTAAGTCGAAGCGGTTGTTTTCATTCAGTATGTAATATCCGAAGGGGTATCTCAGTGTTTTGGATCCGATGTAAAGTGTTTCCTGGAACTGGAAATGCAGATGGGGCGCCGGCGACCTGCCCGAATTGCCGGAATATGCAATGATGTCGCCTTTTTTAACATAATCCCCCCTTTTTACCTTGAAAGATTCCTTTTTCAGGTGACTGAGCTGGGAGAACAGAGTGTCATGATGTCTGATGATGACACTGTTACCCCAGTTTTGCTTCAGGTTCACCTCGCCGATTTCGTTGTCGTCCACCCCGTCGTAAATGGTTTCGATCCATCCGTCAGCCGGGGCGATCACAGGTTTATTATAGCAGAAATAATCAGAAGGTTTTGTGCCCTTTCCCCTGAAAGGCTTCCCCGCCTCATCCATAATCTCAAAATCCCATGCTTCAGACCATTCATTTTTGTGGGTATACTGCCCCTGATGTCCCTGTGTGACCGTCCATTCCCCCCAGAAAGGCAGTGAAACGGGTAGAAATCTGTTGCCTTCAAAGCGGATTTTGTTGCTGATATGGGCATACAGGTTTTTTTCAGGGGAGAATTGCTGGTAGTACACCAACTCCGGCTTGTTGTAATATCGTTCCCTGAACTTCAGGATATAGAGAAACAGGATAACAATCAGGTTGAAGGGCAGGGAATAGATCGACAACTGAAAAAGGCCCAGCAGTTCAATGGAGCTTGTTATGGTGATGGAAATAAGCGGAATAAGGAGGAATACCCAGAGAAAAGAAAAGCGGGAAGGGACAATAAAAAATCCCCCGATGGCAATGGAGGTCAGGATGAAGTTGAAACCGATATAACTGTGGCTCAGTTCAAGAAAATTGCCTCCCACCATCCTGTAAAACAGGTAGGCTCCGAAAAACCCGATCAGGGAGAGGAGGAAGGCGATCCTGGAATAGATCAGCAGTCCCAATGCCACTATAAAACCTGCAAAAAGATGATACTGGAAAAAGATGGCTCCGAGCGAACGGAAATAGATGACGACCGACTCGTGGAGAGAGAGGTTGCTGATCCGGTTGTAAAAGCCCAGAAAAAAATACCCGCCGAGGGTAAAAATCTCATTCGACATGTAAATTCCCCGTTCGCTGATATCAAGGGCGGAAAACTGCCTCGTGGCCAGCGATGTCATCCATATCCCCAGCAAAAACGAGATGCTGAGATAAGGCAGCCCGTATTTGCCGAAGAACCCTTCCAGAGAAACGGTAATAAACAAAGTCAGCGCGGCGGCAAAAACCAGCACCATGTAAAACTCTAAACCGGGTTGAAAGAATATGCCCAATCCCAAGCCGACAAGCAGGCTGTTAAATCCGTAAAACCCCGATTTGATATTATAGCGGTTAAACCCGATCAGATAGGCTGAAGTGTTTGAAACGGTCACAGCCAGTAATCCGGCTATACCGGCGTACAGGTCAAAAAAGCTCACCGCCATCAGAAACACGGCAAATATCCTGCTGTCGGAAAAGAATACCTGACTGTAACTGTTGAGGATACTGCTGACGAACTGGGGGAATATTTTTTTCAACCTTTCTGACATCCGGAACTGAAAATGCATTTGCCCTGTAAAGGTAGGAATGTTTCACGAATTATGAAAAGCATTGATTTCAGTGATTTTTTCAACCTTTTAATGTCCGTTGTCACAGGTTGGCTTTTTTCAGATGTTCAGGAACAGATTCCAGTTTGGTTACCATCTCCAGAGTTTCACTTTGCCTGATCAGATAGGGTTTTTTATCCATCCCGATCATCACCACGTTGGGCCTGAGGGTGATAAACTGCATCCATTGGGTCATGTTGTATGCCCCGACATGGTGGATCACGAAGTAGTCTCCCTTGTTCAGGAGAGGCAGGTTAACGCTTTCCCTTACCACATCAATATTCATACACAACGGGCCATAGAGCGTTGTTTCCTCGGCATAATGGGTGAAAGGCTGAGCCGGGGTGATTTTGTGATCGTACCAGAATGAGGTGAAAAGTATATTCACCCCAATGTCGATGATGGTTGTCCTCTTTCCGGCCGATGACCTTTTATTGGAGATCACCGAGCCGATAAGAAAACCGGCTTCATCCACCAAAGCCCTGCCTGTTTCGAGGAAAAGGGTTGGAAGCTGATCGGGTTCAAAGTTTGAATTGGTCAGGGCAGTAGTGATAGCTTCGGCAAAATCATCAAAAGTGGGGTTGATGTCGCTCCCCGGAAGATAAGAGCCCTTCAATGTGTTTTTGGATGCAAATCCCCCTCCCATATCAATGTATTTGATGTTGTGGTCATACTTTTTCTTGATGCCCAAAGCAAGATCGGCCAGTTTGTAGGCGGCGGCGGCATAGGCTTCGGGGGAGAGCATGAAAGTGCCAATGTGGCAATGCAGTCCAACCAGCTCTAAGGTGGGCGACCGCATGATTTTGTTCAGGGCATCCCAGGCCTGCCCGTTTTCATAATTGAAACCGAACCTGTCCCACATCGGGTAAATGCCGGTATCCATATTAATACGAATGGCCACCCTGGGCTTTTTATCCGTCTTTTTCGACAGCTCAATCACTGTGTAGAGTTCATCCAGATGGTCGATATGAATAAAAGAATTATTGCTGATGGCCTTTTCGAGGTCGTTTTCGTTTTTGTCGGGGCCGTTGAAGATGATTTTGTTCCCGGGAACACCGTTCAACAGCGCCTTGTCGTATTCAAAACCGCTGACTACCTCAGCCCATGAGCCCTCCTGATGGAAGACCTTGCAAACGGCATTCAGGTAGTTGGTTTTGTACGACCATGCGAACTGAACTTTGGGATATCTTGTAGTGAAAGCTTTTTTGGCTTCATTGTAGGTTCGCCTTATGGTTTCTTCAGAAATCACAAAAAGGGGCGAGCCATATTGCCCGGCAAGATCTTTAACAGCTACCTCGTCGATGTGTGTCATGGGTTTGTATTCGGTGCGAAGGCCGAATTTGTTCGGCATGTCGGTTTCCAGTTTTTTGATTACCGGCCTTTCATATCTCAGTTTGCTCATTTATATATAATATTTGGTAATTGTAAACGGATTAAAGTTCTCCCAGGGTTGAAATCTGATGAAATTCGGAAACGTCCACGATCATGTCCCAGGAGTAACGGATAAACATCTTTCCGACCTGATAGGTTTCAAAGGGTTTTACCTCACGGCTTAGGGCAAGGTTTACGAGTGCCTCGGGGATATTCTGCCCGGCCCCCACGGAAAGATAAATCCATGCGGGCATCCTTGGATTGATCTCCAGAAGGATATAATCCCCGGCAGCATCTTTCATAAGTTCGAGCTCAAATCCTCCCCTCCATTGGGTTTCCTTAATGAACTTTTTCGTCATTTCAAGGATTTTATCATCGGCTATGGAAATACCGCCCCAGGCTTTTCCCTTATCCGTAATGTACTGCTTTCTCATCGGAACCGCTGCAATGGTGGCGCCCTGGCCGTCGCCAAGGCCTGTTACGTTATATTCATTGCCTTTAATGAACTGTTGTATAATGATGGGCAATCCCCACTGATTGCTGATTTTGGTGAAAAATGTCCTGACCTGCTCTTCGGTATAGGCAATTTTGGCGTCATAATATTTGCCCTTGACCACCACAGGGTAAGTAAAGTCGTTTTTTAACCCGGGAATTTCAGCATGAGAGAGAATAGCTCTGCTGAAGGGTACTTTAATCCCGTATTTTTTCCCGAATTCCACCAGGTTGATCTTCTGCCTCTCTTCAAACTGCTTCAGCGTGGGTAAAAAAGTTTTAATCCCCATGGAGGCGAGCTCGTCTGACACCTTAATTAACGGAAAAAGTTCCGCATCAAAATTCGGCACAATCACATCCAGTTTCTCCTTTTCATGGATATAAGCCAGCCTTTCCATAAGGTTTTTTGTACCCGAAGAGGGGTAAGGAATATGATATGTTTTCTCTATCAGGTCGTGCATATAAATCCCCGGTTCGAGAGATTCGTAGGCCAATCCGGTGATTCTGACGTCGAAAGAGGAGGCTTCCCTCAATGCCCTTATCACTGCGATACCGGGTCCCGGACTGTCGATGGCATTCAGGCCGGTGACGGCAACATTAATTCTTTTCTTCATTGGTTTTTTCGATTAAACCATAAGCATTTAACAGGCCCGTAAAATCCTGGTAGTCCTTTTCAAAGGTGTTTTCTTCCACGTTGAATTCCTCCAGGATCAGCCCGGTGATCTCTTCGGCAGATTTCCCTTCCTTCAGATAGTTTATGATCTCTATGCCCACGGGGTTCACAGTGAAAGACTCACCGGATATCGGATTGAAAACAAATCCCGACTCGCTGATGGCCACATTCTGTTTAATCTTCATATTTTAATATTTTACTAAATAGACATCTCAGACAGAAAAAAGTTTATTAAGGGTTGCAAAATTAGGAGATTTTATTCACTTCCATTCCATTGTGTATCTTTGCCGCCGGTTTTGCCTGCCGTAAGGCGCTATTTTAATATTGATTTCGAAAAAGCACGACTATGAATCTCAGTGATCAGGAAATACAGCGGCGGCAGTCGCTTGATGAGCTTCGCAATCTGGGAATAGATCCCTATCCCGCGGAAAGTTATGAGGTTAATGTTACAACGGATGAAATATTGAGGAAGTTTCCTCTGGATAATACTCTTTTTCAGGAGGTGAGTATTGCGGGCAGGATTATGCAGCGCCGGATTATGGGGGCTGCCTCATTCACTGAAATACAGGATGACTGGGGCAGGATACAGTTGTATATCAAAAGGGACGACATTTGCCCCGGGGAGGATAAAACCCTTTACAACACGGTTTTTAAAAAATACCTTGACATCGGCGACATCATCGGGGTGAAGGGCTATGTTTTTATTACCCAGATGGGAGAAATAACCATCCATGTGAAGGAGTTGAAACTGTTGTCTAAATCTCTCAGGGTACTTCCCGTGGTTAAGGAAAAGGATGGAAAAACCTATGATGCCTTTACGGACCCTGAGCAGAGATACAGGCAGAGATACCTTGATCTGGTTGTGAACCCGGATGTCAGGAAGATTTTTACCGACAGGACAAAGCTGGTGAACAGCATGCGTGATTTTCTCAACAGGAAAGGATATCTTGAAGTAGAAACCCCTGTCCTTCAGCCTCTTTATGGTGGAGCTGCGGCCCGGCCTTTTAAAACACACCATAACACGCTCGACATGACCCTGTACCTCAGGATCGCCAATGAATTATATCTTAAAAGGCTCATTGTAGGCGGATTTCACGGCGTATATGAATTCTCGAAGGATTTCAGGAATGAAGGGATGGACCGTTTCCATAATCCCGAATTCACCCAGATGGAACTTTATGTGGCTTACAGGGATTATAACTGGATGATGGACCTGGTGGAAGAGATGGTTGAAAAGATTGCCGTGGATGTTTGCGGGAAAACAGAAGTGCAGGTTGGCGATCACCTCATTGATTTCAGGAGACCATGGAAGCGGATAAGCATGTACGATGCCATTAATGAATACACCGGGACCGATATTTCAGGCATGAATGAAAAGGAGCTTAGCGCTTTTGCGAAAAAGACAGGTATTGAGGTGGACGACTCCATGGGGAGAGGAAAACTTATCGATGAGATTTTCGGAGAAACGGTGGAACCCAAACTGATCCAGCCGGTGTTTATTACGGATTACCCCATTGAGATGTCGCCACTGGCAAAGAAACACCGTTCAAAGCCGGGCCTGGTGGAAAGGTTTGAGGCCATTTGCAACGGAAAAGAGATATGCAATGCCTTTTCCGAGCTGAACGACCCCCTTGACCAGAGGAATCGGTTTGAATACCAGCTTGAGCTTGGGAAAAGGGGCGACCAGGAGTCGATGGTATTGGATGAAGACTTTTTGAGGGCGCTCGAATACGGCATGCCTCCCACAGCCGGCCTTGGCATCGGTATCGACAGGCTGGCGATGATCTTCACCAACCAGCCCTCCATACAGGAAGTGATCTTTTTCCCGCAGATGCGTCCGGAAAAGAAAAGACAGGAGCCTTCCGAAGAAGATTGGGCCTCCCTGGGCATTGACGCTGCCTGGATACCCCTTCTCAAAAAGGCAGGAATTAGTTCTGTAAATGACCTGAAGAACGCTTCCCCCGGCAAACTGATGAACGACCTGAACGGCCTCCGCAAAAAGTTGAAACCGGATGTTCCGGCAGTCTCCAGAGAGGAGATTGAAAAATGGATCAGCGGCTGAAAGCTTTTCAGATAAAAGTCAAATCTCCTTGGGTGTAAACACGAACCCCAAAGATATCTGACCAATTGTTTATTCTATTGTGATCTGCTGTGGTTCAGTATTTTACCATAAAAGGCGCTTAAGTCCTACCATTCTATGTACTTTTTCCCTTGTGGCCTGTTATGCCTATTGTAGTTCAGCCGGTTTGAACAGTCATCAGGCACTGGTTAAACAGTAAATATCCGGACGAGTAATCACAAAATCACACCCCTGTGAATAATTCAAACACTCAGCCATTCAACAATTTGTCATTTCAATCAATTTCGTCAGGAACGCAAAGTAAAAATCTCCTTAGGATTCCTTTCAGGCAATGAAATGAATCATAAGGAGATTTATTTTCAAATTTTTAAATCAGCCTGTTCCTGATAACCAGGAAACTACTATTGCGGCACCTGTGCTCCCATGCCTGCATTGGGCGCCCAGCAATCCAGCTTGTCGCCGTTCTCAACATTTGCGTTCATGTT
>JAFGME010000140.1 GCA_016927695.1 Bacteroidales bacterium | reverse complement strand
GCAGACAGGAGTGCATTCGTGGCATTATTTTTTACCAGCCACCAATTCACCAATGGAATACGAATTATTATTGGTCTTAAATTCCTGCCTGGCGGCAGACAGGAGTGCATTAGTGGCCTTAATTGTTTATAATGTTCCGTAGCTTATAAAACAATCCTCTGATAATTCAGCCTGAGTTCTCCAAAATTAACAATCAGGGCCAGCTTGTTTCCCGATACTTTAAGATAGTTTATTGCCTGTGCAATAAATTCATCGGAAATGGCTGATACTGCTTTGATTTCAAGAATGATTTCATCATATACCACAAAATCTGCATAAAATCTATGCCGCAGTGTAATCCCTTTATAATTAACGGTGTATTCCTTTTCTCTTTCAAAGGGAATACCGGAAATACCGAATTCGTATTCCAGGGCATCCTTATACACAATCTCCAGAAATCCTGCCCCGAGGTTGTTGTGGACTTCGAAACACTTGCCGATAATTGAATAGCATTGTTCTTTGTGATATAGCTCGGTCATTGATTAAGATTTTATACCACGAAAGCCTGACTGGCGACAGACAGGCGTGCATTCGTGGCGATGAATTATACCTGCCACCAATGCACCAATGGAAGACGAATTATTATTGGTCTTTAATTCCTGCCTGGCTGCAGACAGGCGTGCATTCGTGGCGATGATTTATACCTGCCACCAATTCACTAATGGAAGACGAATTATTGGTCTTTAATTCCTGCCTGGCTGCAGACAGGAGTGCTTTCGTGGCATTATTCTTACTAAGTTTTACAACACAAAAATACCAAAATCCATGAAAAGAGAAAAGATTAATTTTTTTTCATGTGTGCAGTATTCCGTAAAGCGCCACCTTCACTTTCCTCCTTCGTTCAAATTCAGGAAGCTTACATTCCATTTCCCCTCAGGGTCATATCCCAATCTGCCGGCATGGATGTAAAGCGGCGATTCAATGTTGTTGGCGAAAAGCTGCCCGGTTCCCAGCCCCTGCGGTAAGAGATTTTTAAGGGTGTAAACCCATTGGGCGATCGCATTCAGCCCAAGGTTCGACTCCAGTGCAGAGGTGGCCCACCAGCCGGTATGGTATTTCCCTGCCAGCGCTATCCATTCTTCACAGGCCTTGAAACCTCCCAGCAGGGATGGCTTGAGGATAAGGTACTGAGGGCGTATGGTCCTGATCAGCTTTTCTTTGTTGCTGATCCCGTACACACCGATAAGCTCTTCGTCAAGGGCGACCGGAACGGGGGATGTTTCGCAAAGGTGCGCCATCTCTTCCCACTGTCCCTGCCGGATGGGCTGTTCGATGGAGTGGATGCCGTAATCCGAGAGTTCCTTAAGTTTTTCAGGAGCCTCATCCGGTTGAAAAGCGCCGTTGGCATCCAGCCTTATCTCAACCTGCTCTTTTTTGTGTTCTTTCCGTAGGAACCGGATCAACTCAAGCTCTTTCCCGAAATCGATCGCCCCGACCTTTATCTTGATGCACCTGAACCCGGCGGCAAGTTTTTCCCTGAGTTGTTGTTTCATGTAATTGAAATCTCCCATCCATATCAGTCCGTTGATGGGGATGGTGTCTTTTCCATCGGTGAAAGGGGAGGGGAAAAGTATTCTTCTGCCTCCGGAGCGCAGGTCCAGTAAAGCTGTTTCCAGCCCGAAACGAAGGGAGGGATAGCCTTCAAGGCTGCCTGGGTCTTTGACATAGTTTTCAGGATTGTTTTGGAGTTCCTCCAGTTTTGCAATCATGGCATTTCCATATTCGGGGCTCAGTCCGGGCAGCGGGGCGCACTCCCCTAGCCCTGTGATTTCAGGACTTTCCGGATCGCATACTTCCATGAACCATGACTCCCTGTGTGTCATCGTCCCTCTTGAGGTGCCTGCCGGCCTTTTAAAAATGAGGTCGTGCCTGAAAGTTCTGATTCTGAAATTTATGTTCATATTGTCCTGTCAGACAAAGATAATTCATCCGTCATGGATATGCATTAGAAATAGTTTAGTTTTGTATTGAGAATGTAAATTTAATTCTAACCACGGAGAACACAAAGAATGCACAAAGTACACAGAGAAATCAAACAGTATTTTCTTTGAGTCCTTTGTGTAAACCTTCGTGCCCTTTGTGGTTAAAAACCAAAGTACCTCTAAGCTATTGATTTGAAATATAATAATAAATCACGGAGGCCACAAACCTGCCTGTCGCCTGCCTGTCGCCTGCCTGTCGCCTGCCTGTCGGCAGACAGGGCAGACAGGGCAGACAGGGCAGTCAGGGGAGGCACAAAGCGCACCAGGAAATCAAACAGGATTTTCATTGTGTTTGTGGTTAACTTTAAATAGCGGATATTTGCAATATGATTTTTACTATTGAACACAGGATCCTCCTGGCGATTGTATTGATTCTGTCTGTTATCACTGCCAGCGGTCAGCAGACCCGGACAATGTTCCTGCAGGAGGGATACATTTTTCCATATAACCTGGGTAACCCTTCACAAAAGGCCAATCTTCCGGATGTGCTGGAGGAGGTCTCTGGTGTTAGTTATTACGATGAGAATACCCTTGCCTGCATACAGGATGAAAGGGGAGTGGTGTGGTTCGTCGATCCGGCAACGGGAAATATTAAGGATACCCTGCGTTTCGGTGCAGATCATGATTATGAGGACATTGAAGTGGTAAAAGGGGAGATATGGGCGCTCCTGAGCAACGGCCTGCTTTACAGGATCGGTAATGTTTCCCCGGGAAAAGATATAAAGGTGAAAATACTGAAAACCGGCCTTTCGGAAGCCAACAACACCGAGGGCCTTTGTTACGATCCGGTGGAAAACGAGTTGCTCATCGCCTGCAAGGAAGACCCTTTTATCAATGTGGAAGAGAAAACCCCGCTGAGGGCCATATATGCCTATAACCCCGACAAGGAATGGCCGGACCCGGTACCCCGGTATCTGATCAACACCGACACGCTGAAATCCCTGATCACCGGGTATGCCAAAGCCTCCGGCGCCAAAATCCGGGAAGGGGATGCAGAAGATGATAAACCCGGAAAGTTCAGGCCTTCGGCGGTGGCTGTGCATCCGGTAACCCATGAAATCTATGTGCTGGCAAGCACGGGCAAAAAGCTGCTGGTGATGGACCGGAACAGTAACATTCTGGCTGTCACAGGCCTTGATCCCGCGATGTTTCCCAAGCCCGAAGGCATTTGCTTCAGTACTGACGGAACCCTTTACATCTCCAGCGAAGGAAAAGACGGCCCGGGGGTGATAATGGGGTTTGAGTATTTTAAATAGCCTGTATCTGTGAAATGACTTGGATTCTTTTCCCAAGTCATTAAGCGGGGTTATTTTTCTTATTGACTTAAAAATTTTACAAAAAAATATATCATAATATTTTGATTTGATAATTATCCGTTTTATTTTTACGCTCAAATCGTGATCCTTGCCATTAGAAACATTAAAAGAGTATATTTTATCTCCCAAGCCGGAGGAACAGAAAAGGCATCTGATTTACCAATATTTCAGTGATCTCTTCCCGAAAAGTTTTCATCCGGAAAAGCGAAAGTCAGACATTTATATTGACGGACAGCTTGTTGTGGAAACCAAAACCCATGCTGCATTTTTTCTTGAAGGCTTTTATCAGGCGCTTCACTATAGAAAAAAGGGATTAAGTTTTTCAGCCGTTTGTGTTATCGCCCATAAGTTCATCGCACTTTGGCGTGCTGAGGATATACCCGATTTTGCTTACAAAATTGCCAATTATTCCGACCCTCTGAAACCGGCCTCTGAAACAGGTGTGATAAACGCGAAAAAAACCGGTAAAAACAAGGGCGAGGTCATACGAAAAAGCGCATCTTTCTTACTAATGCCCGGTGATTTTGATGCATCATTGTTTCAGCCTACCATTATCGAACTGTATGAATTTGAGAAAATGGTCAGGAACCTTGAAGCGAAACGATTACAGGTGGATACCCGCAACTTCATTGAGACCATTGTTTTGATGGAAAAATTTTTCGATAAACCCCTGGATGCCATACATAGTTTTTACGCGATTATCGGGGTGTGGGACGAAACCTCGATGATTGCCATGAACGATAACAATGAAATAAGGGCATTCAGCACAAAAAAAGGACGTTTCAGCGAGCCTCTTTGCATTCATCCAAAGCATTTTGACGGGTATAAAAAGTTCGTGGAGAAAAGGTACATTTTTACAAACGAAGGCTCGGGACTGACAGAAGACTACTATTTCAGCCGCTTTGATGAAGTGATTTCCCGCATTAATCCGGAGTATGCAAGACAGCATGGTATTTTTTTCACCGACATCAACCTCAGCAAATTTGCATTATGGTTTGTTCACCAGTATTTTGAAAAGAAACTTAGCGAGAACTACGTGGTCATTGATCCTGCGGGAGGATCAGGCAATCTGGTGACAAGCTGGAAAGGCAATCTGAAACATAAGATTGTATCTGAGTTGCAGCCCGATCTTCTTAAAACCATCGAGCGCCGTATGCAGCTTGATCCGGAAGAACTTCAGGCAGGGTTTACCATCATTCCTAAAACGAGTGAAGGCGTAGGATTGAATTTCCTGGACATCCCGGGGAAAGAATACCTGGAACGGCTTGAAAAGGAGCTGAACAAAAAAAACCTTGCGATTGATAAACCCCTGGCATTTCTGTTAAATCCGCCCTATAAAAATATTAGGGAAAGCAAGGATTACAGAGAGTCAACAGATTCAGAGTATGAAATTGATAAATCAATAATCGAAATAACAGGTCCTGACGGAAGCAAAGAAAGATATCTTGCTTTTATTGCACAGATTATTAATATTTGTAAAAACCATGTGCAAAAATTGGGTAACGCAAGACCATTATTGTTGATTTTTACACCTACATCATGGTTAATACCAAGATCAGCATTTGTTCCTTTTAGAAAAAAATTTGATAAATATTTTAAGTTTAGAAATGGATTTATTGTTACAAGCAAAGAATTTTTTAAACTTGATGGTAGCTGGCCATTAGCTTTTACTATATGGGAATATGACTATCAAGAGAATAGAGAAAATTTATCTATTCGTGTTTTGGATTTAACATCATTAACAAAACAAAACTTGAATATTAGTTGGAATGATACTAAACATACATTTAATCTTCTTAAAAAGTTTGTATTTCAAAACAAAAAAATACTCTTATCAAAGAAACGTGAAGATATAAGGAGCATTTTACCAGCTTTAAAATATGAGGAAGGAAGTCTAAAAAAACAGGGAATGCAAAACTTCTATAGAAGTAGAACCAAAAATGAGGAAAATATAGATATAGTTAGTGGATTCCCTTTAAAAGATGATAGGCATTTCAGGATAAAAGCTCCACATGGTTACAATGACGGCTCATATATTGGTTTTATGGACGACCTAACTCCAGTTAGAATAAAACCAAAAGATGACATTAGATATAATAATGGCATTATTGGAGCAGTATGGTTTCGGCTTGATACGGCATTTAAAGATTCAAACAAGTCAAAATGTTTTAGTGGGCCTACAGACAATAGAAGTTATTGTGCGTATGATTTACAAAGTGCTCATGTAATATTTGAATGGTTTGCAATAACAAAAGCCATAAATAGTATTTTTCCTATTTGGGCAAACCAATATGACATATGGAAGCCGGATATTAACATTAAGATAAGGGATTATTGGTATTCACTTTGTTTTTCTTTTGGATTATCTGAAAATCGTTGTATTATCACAAGATTTGAAGCTGATAACCCGGTAGAGGGCGCCCCGGAAGTGTTCGTGGATAATCCGATGTGTCCCGTCAACCCGGCGTCTTTTTGGTCGACCGTACTTGACAATGAAATAGCGGAGGAACCGACTTTGGCCCGGTTGCTTGCGGATAAAGTAAAAGAATTATATACTTATTGGAATCAAAAATACTGCAAGGGCAATACAATGGAATACGTTGGCCTTCAGGACGAGCCATACTTCCGATACTTCAGCTACCCCGATTTTCTCACACCTTACTCCGGCCTCGTCCAGATCAGGAAGTTTGCAACAATAAATAACAAAGCAGATCTGATAATAAAGTTTGAAGAAATTTCCAGGCTGACCAAAGCAGTAAAGGAAGAAATATACAGGTTGCTGGTGGAGGAGTTTGGGTATTTTGGATGAAATTATCAGACGTTTGTTAAAACTGATAATTAATCCATATTTCGTGGATATTGGTTTACTCAAACATACAATTTCAGAACTCCTGATCTCACGCAGGAGTTAGTGTCGCGGTTTTGTAGACCAGCTTAAGTTTTGTTCCTGGAAAGACTGCTTCATAAT
>JAFGME010000139.1 GCA_016927695.1 Bacteroidales bacterium | reverse complement strand
ACTGCCCTGATTGCCCTGTCACGGTTTATTCTTGCCTCTTCCGAATCCGCTGCTGCATGCGAATGGAATATTACCAGGCCTTTCATTTTCTCAGGATGGGAGGCGGCAAAAGCCAGCGCTGCATATCCTCCCATGGAGTGGCCTGTGATGACTACCTGCCCGGTGTTCAAATGAGAAAGTACCTCATAAACGGCTTTCGCCATCATTTCCATGGTGTGGACTTCAGCAACATCTGAGCTTTTTCCGAAACCCGGCAGATCAATGGCAATGATCCTGAACTCCTTCGACAATTCCTTCGTGAAGTCATCCCATATTTCCAAAGATTCGAGGAATCCATGCAGCAGAACAATGGCAGGGCCAGTGCCTGTATCGGAATAATGAATCTTTCCCCGGTTAAATGCAAGGTGTCCGTTCATGACAGGATATTATTGATTTGAAAAAGTCATTTCCCGGACAAGATGCCCTGCACCGGCATATTTATCAATGATAAACAGGCAGTACCGGATGTCCAGGGTGATGTTCCTGCATAGTGCAGGGTCGTAAATGATGTCACTCATGGTTCCTTCCCAGCAGCGGTCGAAATTTAACCCGATAAGATGACCATCGGCATTAAGTACCGGGCTCCCGGAATTACCGCCTGAGGTGTGGTTTGTTGCAATGAAACAAGTGTGCATGGTGCCGTCCTTATCGGCATACCGGCCAAAATCTTTCTCAAGGTAAAGTTCCTTTAGTTTTCCTTCAACCACATAGTCGTAAATGTCAGGATCTTCCTTTTCCATAATGCCGTTCAGGGTTGTGAAATAATGATAATAAACAGCATCTGCAGGTTGGTATGGTTTCACAAGGCCGTAGGCAACCCTGAGGGTTGAATTGGCATCAGGGTAAAATTTTTTGTCGCGTTCCATTTCCATCAGTCCTTTCATGAAAATCCGCTGCATACTGTCGGTTTTTGTTTCGTACATATTCACTTTCTGCCTGAGGAAACCGTAATAATAATCTGCAAAATCACTCACCAGGATGAAAGCCGGATCCTTTTCGATCTTTTTTCTGTCCCCTCTTTTAAATCCGGCAAGAAATGCATCTGTACGGGCTTTGTTGCTGAAGATAGATTCCTCATACAATGAATTGCCTAAGGCAACCACGTCGTTGTTGTGCTTTTCAAGCATACCGGAAAGCCCGGAGGAAATGCCCGAAACCGATAAGTCGCTGACCATTGTCCTTATGAGGGCAATGAAAATCTTTTTATCGACCTCTTTTCGGTAGTTTTTGAAGTGGCCTTCGGCAGACTTTTGCAATCTTTCAACGCTTTTCCGGATGTCATCATCCTTTGATTCCTTGTCCTTGCAAAGGGTAACAAGTTCTTCAAACGACAAGGCAAATCTGAGCGTTTCGATTCCGAAGCCTGCTTCAGATAAGTAAGCCAGAGAAATATAGTAAGGCTCGGACTCCTTCACATTTTTTTCGTATTCATTAAGAAGGCTGCCGTAAACTTTTCTGTTTCTTTCTGAAGATTGGGCCCATTGGTTGAAGGTCTGCTCCTGTTCCTTTTTTCTTTCGATGACATTGGTTCTTTTGATCCCCCGGCTTTCACCGATATATTTTTTCCATCCGTTGGCAATGCCGGCCTGCTTTGCCGAGTATTGAATCCGGATTTCTTGGTCGCTGTCCATCGCATCGCTGATGATGTCGAGCTTCCTGTCCCTGATCTTTATCCTTATCGGGTTCAGTCTGGTTTTTAGATCAACCGAGAATGAGGGTATGTAGGATTGGGTTGACCCCGGGTAACCGAAAACAAAGGTAAAATCCCCTTCTTCAACTCCGTTTAGCGAAACGGTAAAATGTTTTTTTGGTTTAAATGGGACATTGTTTTCAGAATAGGGGGCCGGTTTGTTGTCTTTATCGGCGTAAATTCTAAAAACAGAAAAATCACCGGTGTGCCGGGGCCACATCCAGTTGTCGGTATCTCCTCCAAATTTGCCGATATTGGAAGGCGGTGCGCCCACCAATCGTACATCCGGATAAATTTCGTTGACAAAAAGAAAATACTGGTTCCCACCAAAAAATGGCCGGATGCGTGCTTTGTAGTGGGTGTCTTTCTCCACACTTTCCTTTATTCTGATTATATTTTCATCAATTTTAGAATTCCGTTCCTTTTCAGACATGTTTAGATTCACACCTTCCAGCGCCTGATCGGTCACATCCTCCATTCTGACCAGGAAAGTCACGGCCAGCCCCGGATTGGGAAGCTCTTCCGATTGATCCATAGCCCAGAAACCATGGGTGAGGTAATCATGGTCGATGGAAGAATGGGCCTGTATCCGGCCATAACCGCAGTGGTGGTTGGTAAGCAAAAGGCCCTGATCCGAAACAAGTGCGCCGGTACAGCCCCCTCCGAAAATCACAATGGCATCTTTAAGGCTGGTGTTGTTTTCACTGTAAATGTCCTCCGCGGTGATCCGCATTCCCATTTCCTGCATTTCCTTTTCGTTGATTTCTCCTAAATAGAGGGGTATCCACATGCCCTCATCAGGAAAGACACTCCCGGAAACAATCACCAGGAGGCTGAAGAGTGTTGTTCTGACCTTGTGCATTTTGTTGATTTTAAATTCGCGACCGGGCAAATATAAAAAAATACTTTGTGAAAATCAGGCGGTTCAGAAAAGAGCTATAAATAAACTATCCTTGAACCGTTTCTGTTTCTAACATGGCTTTTTATAATCTGCCTGTTGTCGCGGTTGTCGGGATAAGGAGTGATGGATTCCTTCAGTATGTCAGCGGAGAGCTCGTCGGCTACCTCATAATCTACATATCCAAAACCTTTGTATTTCCCGTTTTCAACCAACACTACAGACTTTTCGCTGAGTGAACGCCCCTGCCCGATGACCAGGAAATTGTCGTGGTGGAGCACATAAGGTTCGATGGCCTGTGACACGCGCAGATTGTAATCTTCAGCAGGTTCCTTTCCGATGCACGCGCCCTTGCACTGTTTTATCTGATGATGGAAGCACGCCCCGTTTGAATCGTAAAGGCCGCAAAGTTTCTGACAAAGGGAAAAGGCCTCTGAAAGCGTGAAAAGGTGACTGGCTGCCGCCATTTTTGAAGAGAAAGATGTCAGCGGCAATTCATCCCTGTTGTTTTTTGCAATTTCAAGACGCATATACCCGTTTTCATCATAAGAAAAATAAAGCCCCCATTGCAAGGCGCTTCTGCGCAATGCCTTGTTGAATAAAGGCTGATGTGTTTTAATCTCTTCCGATTCAAGCAGAAGGGCGATCAGTTCATTGCCTGTGACTTCACAACCGATGTCGGCGATTTGTTCGCGCATTTCAACGGCTTTTTTGCTTTTGTTGTTGGTAAGGTGCGACATCACCCGGTCGTGTATGTTGTTACTCTTTCCTATATAAATGATTTCTTTGTCTCCATTGTAGAAATAGTAAACCCCCGGTTTCCGGGGTAGCCGGTCAATGACCTTTCGGTCAAGACTTACGTTAAGTCCTTTAAAGGTGAGTTCATGGAGGTTTTTTTCAGCACGGAGCAGGATTTCAAAAAGTTTAACCGTGGCCAATGCATCCCCGAAGGCTCTGTGTCGGTGAGGATTTTCAATCCCAAGCTCCTGGCAGAGCACTCCCAGCGAATAGGAACGGCGGCCGGGAAGCAACTTGCGGCTCAGCTTTGCAGTACAGATTTTCTCCCTCCTGAAATCATAACCGAATTCCCGGAATTCCTTTCTGATGAAATTGTAGTCAAAATTCACATTATGCCCCACGATCACCGAACCCTCTGTCATTTCAACCAGACGTCTTGCAATTTCGCAAAAGCGGGGGGCCTCCTTTACCATCCTGTTGTTGATACCTGTCATTTGGATAATGTAAAAGGGGATCTCAATTTCAGGATTGAGCAGCGTTGTAAACTCATCCACAATCTTTTCACCGTCGTGTACATATACGGCAATCTCCGTAATCTTCTCCCGGTTGGGGCTGAGCCCTGTTGTTTCTATATCAATGATGGAATACATCTCACCGTGGATGAAATAATAAGTTTGAATTGCGTTTCAAAATCATTTTCTCATTTTGTGAACAATTGTTTTTCCTTTATAATGCTGATGCGGCCAAACTTTTCCAGTTTCTTTACATCAATTCCTTTCCTGTCGCCGCTGATACAAATCACCAGATTGCGGTTTTGAATATTTTTTTGGTAAAATGAAAGGATATCCCCAAAGGCGAGATCACCATATTCTTCTACCCATGAAATTGCAGGATCCTCATGATAACCTATCAGTTTCCACCGGGTGACTTTTTTGCTCAGATCACGGAAATGCGGGCTGCCTGTCATGGCGGACAGTTTAAGGTAATCCCTGATCAAATCTGTTCTTTCCTGCTTTTCAGGCATATAATAAACCAGACTGTCAAATACGGTAATTGCATCAATCGCTTTGTCTGTCTGTGTACCGATATATCCTGTAAAGAATGTCTTTTTTTCAGGCAGCGGGGGTGTTGTATAACTGGCATAAGCAGAATAGGCCATAGACCGGTATTCCCTGATCTCCTGCAATACCAGTCCTGAAAAATCACCTCCGAAATACATGTTAAATGCATTGATGAATGCATCTTCACGGATGTCATAAGGCTCCCCGTTCAATAAAAAGAAAATGTTGCTCTGCCGGGCGCGCTTTTTTGGGGTGAAGAATACGGTTTTTTCAGGATAAGCAATGGGGTCCGTCACCACGGGAGAATTGCTTTCACAGAACTCAGCAGGCAGTTCCAGGTATTTGTTGATAATCTCTTTTACATAGCGGGGAAGATATGTGCCGCAATAGTGAATTTCGGTTTGGAAATGCAGCGCCTTCATAAAAACTTTTTCCAGGGTGTCTGTATTTAATTTTTTGACCTCCTTTAACGCAATCCGGCGGATATAGTCTGATTTGTTACCGAACTTTGCATATTCAAATAATGCATCTGCAATGATCCGGGGGTCCGATTGGTCTAATTTTCTTTGGGCCTTCTCATCCTCGTAAACTCTATGGATGGCTGTTTCAGGAATGTTAGGTTCGGTCAGGAGTTTGGAAAGAAGTACAAGCGCATCGGGCAGCCTCTCGTCAAGGCCGGTCAATTCAATGTAAAGATAACTTTCATCCGAATAGATACTGTAAGTGCATCCTATCCTGCTGAATTCTTTTTTAAGGTCTTCGGGGTCATACCCGCCTGCCCCGGCATAATTTATGGCCGTGGAGGCATATTCAAGCAAAGGAAGCCCTTCTTCTCCGATACCGGATTTTATCGTGAAAGTAAAAATATCATTCATGGGATTGGCAACCGTCAATAAGGTGAAGTTCTCCCTGAGGGTGTCGATGCTGATATCCCTGCTCATGTCCACAAACCGGAAAACCGGTTCTGCTGCTTTTGCATCCATGAAAAGCCGGGCATATTCCGATTCTTTGCCTGAGTTTGCCGTCAGTGGTTTGTATCCGGGCTTTTCCATCTTATCCTTTTTGGGGAAGCCCATCCCGGAAAAGAAGGCAAGATAATTGTCATTGTAATATTCGTTGGCAACCCTCATCACATCTTTTTTGGTCACCTGCTTAATCCTCGATGGGTAGGAGAGGAAGTCCCCGATGCTTTGACCACGGGAGAATGCCGACGCAAAAGCGCTGACCCTGAAATCGTTCGATTCAAGTGAAAGCATATGGTCCCTGTATATCCCGGTTTTTACGGATTCCACCATCCAATCTTCAAAATTGCCCTTTCTGAGACTGTCGATCTGAGCCAAAACAAGTTGCTCCGCAGCTTCATGTTTTTGTCCCAGGATTTTGGGCACAACAATAAAGATGGTGCAACCATAATCATTGTAAGGAACAGGGATCACCCCGGCCCCAAGCAACCGGTTGTCAAGTGCAAGTCTGTCAAGAAGACCGCTCTGGTTTTCGTTCGACAGAATGTTGTTGCAAACATCCAGGACGGGTTTGTCGGGATGATTTTCCGGAGGTGTCCTGAATCCCAGCAGGGCCAGCCTGACCGGGCTCATTTTTTTTGTAACATTCTCTCTTCCGTTAAAGGGAACCTCAGTGTATTTCTGGGTTTCAGGTACAATTCCCTGAGGCAGCCTGCCGAACTTATCTGCGATCAAAGGCCTGATTTCATCAGATTTAAAATCTCCGGATAAAATAAGCGCCATATTGTTGGCCACATAATAAGTTTTAAAAAAGTCATACATTTTGGTGAGGGAGGGATTCTTCAGGTCTTCTGAAGTGCCGATAAGTGTTTGCTGTCCGTATGGGTGGACTTTGAAAAAGTTTTTGTTGAATTCCTCGAAAAGTGGGCTGAAAAAGTTATCGTAGTACATGTTTTTTTCTTCATAAACCACCTCGAGTTCGGCCTGGAACGACCTGAATACGGGGTTAAGAAACCTGTGGCTGTATAACTCAAGCCATTTTTCAACCTGGTTGGGCGGGAATGTGTTGTGAAAAATGGTCATGTCAGGCCCGGTACCGGCGTTCATTCCGGTTCCTCCGATGCTTTTGATCAGGTTGCTGAACTCATTGGGCACTGCGTATTCCGCTGCTTTTAATGATTCTTCATTGATCCGGCTTTGGATTTCGTTTCTTTTTTCAGGGTCAATGGTAGCTCCCAGTTCGTCGTAGAGCCGGAATACTTCCTCAATATGCGGTTTTTCCTTTTGCCAGTCAAGGGTCCCGATCTCTTCAGTGCCTTTGAAAAGCATGTGTTCCTGGTAATGTGCCATACCTGTGGCATCGGCGGGATCATTCTTGCTCCCGGCTTTCACAGCAACAGCTCCAAAAATTTCGGGCCTGGAATGGTCTTCGCAAAGGATCACCGTCAGTCCGTTGTCCAGCTTGTATTCTTCAAACTGAATATGCTGTCCGGTTGCTATCCGGGTAACTGCCAAAAAAAGAAAGGTAAACAGTGGCTTATAGAAAATATTTTTCATCCTCTTGTGAATTATAGTTATTCATTTCTTTCAAAAGTAAAAGTAGTTATAAATTCAGCTTTAATTGCATGGCTTTAATTTCATTTCTAAGCTCCCTTACCTCATGTATCAGTTGACCGTTTTCCGTATTGGCTTCAGGCATTTCGGAACTGATGTAGTGAACGAATTTCCATATTTCTTTAACGTCTTTAATGTCAATCTCATAAGGTTCAAACGCGGGGTTCAGGGAATGAAGGATAAGTCTGGCGGATTTTTCTATTCTGTTCTCGACGATTTTGAAAACAATGCCATCATCGAGGGTAAGAATAATACAGGGCTGGCCGTCTTTAAGATATTGCCAGTTTTCAACATATTCGCCTGTTACCCATGATTTGTCGGGAATGGGCAGCATGGAATCACCGCTGATCTGGAAGGTGCGGTATTTTCTTTCCCTCGAAAGAAACGGCAGCCTGAAAGTGGGCAATATCCGGATATATTCGGGGTCGGTAAAGCCGCTTTTATATCCGGCTCTGGCCTTTTCGTTCACCAGCTCGATGTTGTCGGTGTTTTCGCTGTCAACAGTGGTGGCAAGGATGCGCAGGTTGCTTCCCTTGATGTAAACATCGTACCCCCGTTCAAGCTGGATCATCTGACTTTCGGGCAGGGCTGCCAGATCGGTTTTGATCAGCGTGTCCACCGCAATCCTGAAATACTCTGAAAAGGCAATGAGGACTTCAACTCCCGGTTTAGCCACATTGTTCTCATAGCCGCTCAGGGTAGATCTTTTCATCTGAAGAGCCTGTGCCACATCATCCTGTGTGCGTCCTTTTCTTTTTCTCAGAAACCTGATGTTGTTGCTGAAGTACATGGTTGTAAACTATTTAAGGGTTAAGAATCCGGTATTTTTAACAGAAGGAAAGGGGAGGGTGAGCACACTTCCGCCGGGGCCGTTATCCTGAATGTGTTTGTTGATCTTCCTTCTGAGGTTTCTGTACGAGTTGATCAGCTCTGATATGTTTTTGTTCAGATAAGATATCCCCAGTATCTGTCTGAGTTGCGAGATCGTTTCATTGCAGGAGGTCTGTGCAAGTATCATCAGGTGCAGGTAATTTTCACCGGCATCACTGTTGCCTGGCGCCATCATCGCAAATGCTTCCGAAAGGGCATCCTTTACTCTCACTGATGAGCGCCTCAGCCTGTGGCCTTCCACTACAAGCCTGTTTGCAGGCAATGACATATTCAGCCTGTAAACCCTGACGGCAAGTTCAAATGCCATCCTGTATATTTCTGTGTTTTTTGAAGTTTTCATTTTTTCTTAGGTTAAAATGTCTTGTGTATTATAAAAATGATTATATTGTAAGCAAAAAAATGATTAAAAACTAATCAAAAGTAATACTAAAAATTTAAATGTCAAGTTTTTTTAAAATTTTTTTTAAATGGATGCATCAGGCCGTTGTATTGTACATCTGGATCTCGACACTTTTTTTGTGTCGGTGGAACGTTTGCTCAACAGCAACCTTATTGGCAAACCTGTCATTATCGGGGGTATGTCCGACAGGGGTGTGGTGGCTTCATGCAGTTATGAGGCACGCCGCTTTGGTGTGCATTCGGCCATGCCCATGAAAATGGCAAAATCGCTTTGCAGTCAGGCTGTTTTTATTCGCGGAGATATGGACAGTTATACCAAATACTCGGGGATAGTTACCGAAATCATTGCGGAGCGTGCGCCACTGTACGAAAAAGCTTCCATTGATGAACACTATATTGATATTACAGGCATGGACCGGTTTTTCGGTAACCTGAAATGGTCGCAGGAACTCAGGTCGTATATCATCAGGCAGACCGGGCTGCCTGTGTCTTTTGGTGTATCAGTGAACAAAACGGTTTCCAAGATAGCCACAGGCGAGGCCAAGCCCAATGGACTGCTGCAGATACCCGGGCCCGGTGTAACCCCTTTCCTCGATCCGCTTTCCATCAAAAAGATACCTATGATAGGTAACAAAACTTATCAGTTGCTCCGCTCAATGGGGGTTTCCAGGATAAGCACGCTCAGGCAGATACCCCCTGATATGATCGAAAGGGTGATGGGGAAAAACGGCAATGTGATCTGGAAGAAAGCCAATGGCATTGATCCTGCTCCCGTACAACCCTATTCTGAAAGAAAGTCGATCGGAACGGAAAGAACTTTCGGGAACGATACCATCGATGTGGTTATGCTCAGGAACATTCTTACGGCAATGGTCGAAAAATCGGCATTCCGGTTGCGGAAAGAGCAGAAACTTACTTCCTGCGTTACGGTAAAGATCAGGTATTCCAATTTCGATACCCATACGCTGCAAAAACTTATCCCTTATACCTCTTTTGATCATATCCTGATAAGCACGGCACATGAGCTTTTCGAAAGATTGTACACACGCCGGATGCTGATCCGCCTGATCGGTGTCAAATTCAGCCATCTGGTACAGGGATTCCAGCAACTCAGTCTTTTTGAGAACACTCCCGAAATGACCGGATTATACCAGGCATTGGACAGGATACGGCTGCGTTTCGGGACCGGCGCCATACGCCGTGCTGCCGGGATGATGGATCTGGAGGAAGCAGATTCCCTGAAAAAGAAATAATATGT
Source organism: Bacteroidales bacterium (assembly GCA_016927695.1). Taxonomy (GTDB): domain Bacteria; phylum Bacteroidota; class Bacteroidia; order Bacteroidales; family JAFGHD01; genus JAFGHD01. The sequence goes on along the minus strand of JAFGME010000139.1, from coordinate 6,563 downwards.
ATCTGAACGCACATTCATATTATAGTTTAAGGTACGGCACCCTCTCCCCGGAAAAGCTCGTGGAAACGGCTGCCTCCATGAATATTAACGCTTTGGCGCTCACTGACATCAACAATACCACAGCCATGATCGATTTTGTGAAACTGTGCGGTGAGAAGGGAATAAAACCCATTGCCGGCATTGAGTTCAGAAACGGAAATGAGTTTCTTTACACGGGTATTGCAAAGAACAATGAGGGTTTCAGGGAGCTGAACGAGTTTGTTACACAGCATAACCTCAGTTCTTCACATTATCCCGTACATGCCCCTGCTTTTGAGAACGCATTCATTGTGTATCCTTTCGGGAGGAAAATGCCCGGGACTATGTCAGAAAACGAATTCACCGGCATCAGGCCCGATGAAATGCTGAAACTGTTCGGTTCGCCTTATGCTCATGACTTTTCGAATCTCATTATCCGTCAGCCCGTGACTTTTGCGGACAAGAAGGGCTACATGCTCCACCGGAACCTCAGGGCCATCGACAACAATATTCTGATAAGCCGCCTGAAGGAAGAGCACCTGGCGCGGCCTTCGGATGTTTTTATGCCGCCTGACAAGCTGCTTGAGTATTACAGAAGCTACCCTCAGATCATCCGCAACACAGAGAATCTGACCGGTGAATGTAGCATTGGCTTCGAATTCAGGGGCGCTAAAAACAAAAAGACCTTCACAGGCAATGCAGATGATGACCGCACCCTGCTGCGCAAGCTGGCATTCGATGGTCTGGAATACAGGTATGGCAGTAAAAATTCCCTTGCCCGGCAAAGGGTGGAAAAGGAGCTTGACATCATTTTCAGGCTGGGTTTTTCTGCTTATTTTCTCATCACATGGGATATCATCCGCTACTCCATGTCGAGGGGATTTTACCATGTGGGCAGGGGCAGCGGCGCCAACAGTGTGGTAGCCTACTGCCTGAGGATCACCGATGTTGACCCCATTGACCTCGACCTTTACTTTGAGAGGTTTATTAATCCGCGCCGTACCAGCCCGCCCGACTTCGACATCGATTATTCCTGGCGTGAGAGGGAGGAGGTACAGGATTACATCTTTAAAAGGTATGGCCATAAACATACTGCACTTCTTGGCGCCACCTCCACCTTCCGGGGCAAATCCATCTTCAGGGAGCTGGGAAAAGTTTACGGCCTTCCGAAAAATGAGATTGATGAGCTGGTTGATCATCCCGAAACCGGTATATATAAGAATGCCATCACCCGTAAAATTTATGATATTTCTCTCGAACTGATTGATTTTCCAAACATCCGGAGCATACATGCCGGAGGTGTGCTGATCTCGGAAGAGCCCATCACCTGTTACACGGCGCTGGACCTCCCGCCCAAAGGCTTCCCCACTACACAATGGGATATGTATGTGGCTGAAGACATCGGTTTTGAAAAACTTGACATCCTCAGCCAGCGGGGAATAGGACATATCCGCGATGCGGCGGATATCATTCTGGAAAACAGAGGCATACGGGTGGATATTCATCAGGTGGAGAAGTTTAAAAACGACTTAAAAGTGAAATGCCAGTTGAAAAAGGGAGAAACCATAGGTTGTTTTTACATCGAAAGCCCTGCGATGAGAGGCCTGCTTAAGAAACTGCGGTGCGATAATTACATCAGCCTGGTGGCAGCCAGCTCCATCATCAGGCCGGGTGTGGCCAAATCGGGGATGATGAGGGAATATATCCACCGTTTTCATCATCCTGACAGCTTTAAATACCTGCATCCGGTGATGGAGGAGCAGTTGAAGGAAACATACGGCGTGATGGTGTATCAGGAGGATGTGCTCAAGGTCTGCCACCATTTTGCAGGCCTCGATCTGGCCGATGCCGATGTGTTGCGCAGGGCCATGAGCGGCAAATTCAGGGGCAGGAAAGAGCTTGACCGGATCATTGAGAAGTTTTTTTCCAACTGCCGTGAAAAGGGATACCCTGAAGAGCTGACAAAAGAGGTGTGGCGCCAGATCGATTCCTTTGCCGGATATTCCTTCTCCAAAGCCCATTCAGCTTCTTATGCTGTGGAGAGCTTCCAGAGCCTTTTTCTGAAATCCTACTTTCCCCTTGAATTCATCACAGCGGTGATCAATAACTTCGGGGGCTTTTACCATACATGGGTCTATTTTAACGAAGCGCGCCGGCAGGGGGGAAATGTGAGGCTGCCCTGTGTGAACAACAGCCGCTATCACACACACATCAAAGGAAAGGATATTTTTACCGGCTTCGTCCATGTGGCCAATCTGGAACATAAGCTGTGCCTCGGTATTGTAGAAGAGCGCGAACGGAACGGGTTGTATGAAAACCTTGAGGATTTCACAGGAAGGATAAATCCGGGAATTGAGCAGATTGTACTCCTCATCCGTACCGGCGCCTTCGGATTTACAGGCAAGACCAAAGCCGCCCTGTTGTGGGAAGCGCACATGCTGATGAACAGGGGAAAACCCAAAACGCACTTCTCCCTTTTCGGTAACCCCGCCAGGAAATTTTCCCTCCCGCAACTTGAATGTAATGCCCTGGAAATGGCTTATGACGAGATTGAACTGATCGGATTTCCTGTGTCCATGACCTGGTTCGATATGCTGCAAACCCCTTTCAGGGGCGAGATCATGGCAAAAGATATGTTGCAGTTTGCTGGGCGTAAGGTCAGAATGGCAGGGAATCTGGTCACCATCAAATACGTCAGGACGGTGAAGAAGGAGTGGATGCACTTCGGCACTTTCCTCGATGCAACCGGTGAGTTTTTTGACACTGTGCATTTCCCGTCATCATTGAAGAACTATCCCTTCAAAGGAAAAGGCATTTACCTGATCCTGGGTGAAATCACTGAAGAGTTTGGTTTTCCCGGCCTGACGGTGGAGAAGCTTGCCCGCCTTCCCCTGAAACAGGACCCCAGGGAAGTATAATGTGGATAATTATGGGGGATTTTTTCCGGATTAATGCGATTTCATAATAATTTTACCGCGGAAAATTAAGCGGTTTAAATTATGAAAAACATCCTGAAATTCTGTCTGCTTGTCTGGATAACTTTTACTGCCTGTGATGTTTCCCGGGAAAAGATGATCACCGGACGCTGGAAAACTGAGCATTTGCTGATACTGAACTGGGACCGGTATGAGGAAGAAATGAAAAAGATTGCAGAAGCAAACATTGAAAAGACGATTCAAAAGGAATACGACAACGCGGAGGACAAGGATCTGTATGCTGCAGGAATGGATGAAACCAGGAAGAAGTCGCTGGAAAATTTCAGGGTTAAATTCAATGAAGCGCGCAAATCGTTGCATGAAGGGATAAAAAACTCAATCACAGAATACAGGGCCGACGGGACCAGCGAAACACGTACCGGAGAAACGGTGACGGATAACGGAACATGGATACTTGGTGAAGAGGGCGCTGTACTCACTGAAACCAACCGGTTCGGAAAGAAAATTGTCTCTAAAATCATTTCATTTCAGGATGATAAAATGGAGCTGGAAACCATACTGAAACTCCGCGATACAATGAGCGATGAGGAGGCTGCCGGTTATGACGGCAATAACCTGTCGCCATTATTGGATTATGAACTGAGATTCAATAAAATAATGCGAAAATCCAGGCGCAACTCATAGAAAAGTTAAACCATTGAAAACCTCTCCTCTTCATAAGCTGATCATGCAGGGTGAAGGCCCCGGGCTTGATTTTAAATTTGAGATTGCCGATGCCCGGAAGATCGCCAGAACCTTTGTTGCCTTTGCAAATACCAATGGCGGTGTTTTGCTTATTGGGGTGGACGATCAGGGCTGTATTGTCGGTATTCATTCGGAAGAGGAGGTGTTCATGGCAAAGAATGCAGCCCGTGAATTCTGCAGGCCTGAGATCCCATTTCAGATCAGGGAATGGAAGGAGAACAAAAGGACCGTGTTGCAGGTGACCATCCCCGAAGGTACTGAAAAACCCTATTTTGCCCTGGATAACGACAATAAATGGAAGGCTTTCGTAAGGGTACAGGATGAGAATGTGGTGGCTGAAAATGTTTTTGTTAAGATTTGGCGAAAAAAGAACAGCGCCGAAGATATCCTGATCTCCTTCTCGGATACGGAGAAACTACTCATGAATTTCCTGCATTCCCATCCATCCATCACTTTGATGGGCTTCTCAGAGCTCGCCCAACTGGGGAAAAGGGATGCCGAAGAGATCATCTCGAAAATGGCCGCCATGGATATACTTCACATGGATTATAGCAGGAGGATACCGGAGTTTTCGCTGAATCCGGAGATAAAAGGGATGCAATAGATTTTGCAGGTGATCCGATTTCCGGCAAATCAACTCATTTTTCCAATGACAAGTCTGAAGTGTTGGCATGGGCGCTGAGACACGTCCCATACATTTCAAACTCCTGCCAGTTTGATTTTCGTTGTATTGATAGAGGTTGTCCGATACAGCCTGAAAAACAGGGATGTTTTTAATACTCTTCTCGATAATATGGAAAATGAACTGATCATTGGGCTGATGGGAAGCCGGCAGGAGGGTAAAAGCCACTGCTGTACATGCTTATTGGAAACCTGCAGCATAAAGATAAATTTTTGGAGAACGACAAATAGAATTGAGATTTATTTTTAAACAGTGGGCTGTTCGTCCTGTTAAAAGGTTTAGACCTTAACGCTTATTCCTAAATTGTGGGATACAAAACCTGCCAGGGATAATTTGAGCCAAACCCGAAGGGTTTGCATGTTTATAGAATTGAATTCATGCTCAGATTTGTACGACCCCGTCCGGGGTCGGATGTATTACCCTTATGGGCATTTCAGGTTCCTGCCGGCCCGGGAAGGGCATGATGATTTTAGAAGTGGGGAAAAACTTCGTAAATCAAAAATCCCTGCCCGCCCCGATTAAGCGCCAGCGAGGGCAGGCGGGGTTAATCCTTGTTCTTAAATATATTCTTTTTCAACAGAAAATCCTTGTATTTTTCAAAATAATAGCATAGTTTTACAGCAAAACGAAGGTATTAAAAAATAGTAGATATTCAAAGTGTCCCTAAATAAGCAAAAAAATAATAAACTATGAAAACAAACACATTTCTTACAGTTTTAATGATCTTTATGGTCATGGGCGCAAATGCCCAGAAACCGGCAATAACCCTGACCTTCACCGCCAACAACAATGGCCAGTCTGTTCCACTGAACAGCATTTTGATTGAAAACCTGACCCAGGGCGACGACACCACGCTTTATGCACCCGATACCGTTTTGGTGCTTGACTACATCACCGGCATGAATGAACACATCGCCTTCGATGACAATTCTTTTTTCCTTTCCCAAAACTTCCCCAACCCCATGAAAGGCAAAACGACAGTGAGCCTCTGGTTGCCTGAAAGAAATGACATCTTGATCACCATTTGTGATGTGATCGGCAGGGAGATGGTCAATAAGGAATTTCATCTGGAACGGGGCAACCATTCCTTCATGTTTTATCCCGGTAGGGAAAGCCTGTATTTTCTTTCTGTCCGGACAGATCAGCAAAGCCGGACAATAAAAATGCTTAATTCTCCATACAGCTCTATAGGTAAAGGAATTATGCAACTGGAATACAACGGGCGGCAACAAGCCGGAGTGGGGGAATACAAAACGGGAAACGCCATGAACAATTTCGTATTCAACCTGGGCGACCAGCTTAAATACACGGCAAACACAGCTTTAGGCGAGCGCACAATCATTGATACGCCTACCGGGGACAAGACGTACGTATTTCAATATGGCGGCGGAACCGGCGAACCCTGCCCGGGCATGCCAACCGTTAACGACATTGACGGCAATGTATACAACACCGTTCTCATAGGCTCACAATGCTGGATGAAGGAGAACCTGAAAACAACAAAGTATAAAAACGGTACGCCCATTCCTAATGTTGAAGATGATTATGCCTGGTCAAATCTTACAACCGGCGCCTACGTGTGGTACGGCAATGATATAAGCTGGAAAGACAAATACGGCGCTTTGTACAACTGGTATGCAACGGTTAATGCCAACGGCCTATGCCCCACAGGCTGGCATGTTCCGACACATTATGAATGGACAGCATTGACCAATCATATTGGTGGTACAGGTTCCCCCAACGGAAATAAGCTAAAGTCGTGCAGGCAGGTGAATTCACCCTTGGGCGGCGGTTGCAACACAAGCGAGCATCCGCGATGGAGTCAGCACAGTACTCAATATGGCACAGACGATTATGGTTTTTCAGGTCTTCCGGGCAAATACCGTGAAGACCTTGGTTACTTCTACGGCTACCTTGGCGACGGCGGCTACTGGTGGTCTTCGACGGCGTTCTCATCAAACTTTGCCTGGTACCGCAGCCTGGTTTACAGCTACGGCTACGTGACCGTGAACAACTACGATAAGCGCGCTGGCTTTAGTGTCCGGTGCCTCAGGGAAAATGGCCCCCCTACATCAAACTTTTCCGGCACCCCCACTTCCGGCACAGCCCCCCTTGCCGTAAACTTCACCGACCAGTCATCCAACAACCCCACAAGCTGGCAGTGGAGCTTTGGCGACGGCGGT
>JAFGME010000138.1 GCA_016927695.1 Bacteroidales bacterium | reverse complement strand
CTGTAAAGACCGCCGAGCTCACCTTTACATCAGATGCAAGGTACAACCCGGTACAGGTTGTTCCGATCACAATGAACGTTATGTCAGGAAACCAGTTAGACCTCAAGGTTTACCTCGAAGGCCCGTACAACACAGGCACCGGCATGATGAACACCTACCTGTTGTCCAATGGATTCCTGCCGCTGGCACAGCCCTTCAACCCGGCACTGCCTTATTATGGAAACCCCACCCCGTTCTGGCTCTATGCAGGTTCGGAAGCCGTAGCCGCAGTTCCGGCAGGCGTTGTTGACTGGGTAATGGTTGAGATCAGGGATGCCGCCAACGGAGGAGCAGCTACAAGCGCCACCATTGAAGAGCAGTTCGCTGCCTTCCTCATGGAAGACGGTTCAATTAAGGACCTCGATGGTACCAGCTTCCCGGTTTTCACCACCAACATCGACTTTGGCCTCTTCGCAGTGATCTACCAGAGGAACCATGCATCCGTTATGAACGCTGCCCCGATTGCCGATGCAGGCGGTGGAATGTATGCTTATGACTTCACAACAGCCGCAGGCCAGGCTTACTTAGGCGGTCAGACAATGCTGGCAGCCGGAGTTTACGGTATGTACGGCGGTGAAGGTAACGGTGACGAACAAATCAATACACCGGATAAAGTGGATGTTTGGGCGCCTGAAGCAGGAAGTTCAGGATATCGTGGTGGCGACTTCAACTTAGACGGTCAGGCCAACTCACAGGATAAGGTCGACGTTTGGAGCCCCAACGCAGGTCAGTCATCACAGGTTCCTAACTAAGTGAAAAATTTGAATTCAATCATTTAATAATTAAATTGTGGATGCCACGCCCCGCCGGTCATGTTTAGGCCGGCGGGGAGGGCAGCCAGGCAAAAAAAAAAATGAAACGTATGAAAAAAGCAAAACTTTTGATTGCAGCGCTGATGTTATTTGCAGTTGGCGCTATGGCACAGAATCCGATATTGCATTGGAGGTTTGCCAACCCGATTGTTTACGACAACGCGGGTGTCTGCACACTGGAGTTTGACGTAGAGTTGTCCTGCGATATGGCCAACACCTACCACAGCGACCTTCAGGTGTATTTTGATTACAACACACTGGCATTTGGCGAGAACGTTGTCACCAACGGCGTTTTATCCTACACGAGGCTTCCTTTGTTACAGGGCGACCTGGCAGGCACACCTCTGTATGCCATCTATGGAAACGTTGACAACAAACCGTACAGGTATGCGATTCTTTCAGAGGCTACCTTTACTGTACCCAACCCGATGTTCATGAATGCCGTTCCGATGCTTCCGGCCTTTGGCGGATACATGAAGGTGAGTATGATCATCGCTGATGAGAACCAGGTTGCCGGCATTGAGTTTGTAGCGGAAGACGGTGGCGTAGGCCTGATGAACGGCGGCCAGTATTACCTGGATGCCACCCATCCTGCAGCCACCAAGTACGGCGATCCGCCGGACTATGCAGGCGTATATGAAAACGACCTTCTGACCCTGTCACTGTCATGCGGCATTGTTCCTACTGATAATGTATGGACAAATGGAGCAATGGACGATGATTGGTTCAACCCGCTTAACTGGAGCCTTGGCGTAGTTCCCACTAATGTGCAGAATGTTACCATTCCAGACCTTGGAAAAGCAGCCTGCGTTGATATTAGCGGTGGCGTTGCTACTGCCGGTACGCTGACCGTTAATGTCGGTGCATGCCTCACCATACTTGAAGATGGCGCTCTTACAGTAATCGGCCTTACAACAGTCGATGGCGCACTGGTTATGGAAACCAACATGACCTTGTTATCGCCCTCTTTTGTTGATGAAGGTTTAGCCGGAACAGGTACTTTTGTGTTTAACAGGTATCTTGTATCAGGCGCTACCGGAACAAACGCCGGATGGCATTTGATTTCATCACCAGTAAACAACACAGTATCAGGTGATTTTGCCGGATATTGGGTTAATGCATGGGATGAACCCACCGCGCTTTATTACCCTATTGATCCTTATCCAGGCCCAACGCCTTGTGACGGAACCTCCTTTGGAAATATATCAATGAGTACAATGCAGGGATATGCTGTGAAAAGGTTTGTTGATTATCCTCTCGTAGGCGCATGTTTAAATTGGATACCTCCGGTATGGTCTATGCATGGATTAGGTGCAGATGTAATAAGTTTTGGCGGAGATCCATTTAATGGATTTCCTAATATTGATAATTGGTTTGCTAATGCTACAAATGTGGCTGACATTACTCTTGTTAATACCGGTACCTTTGCTGCAAATGTAGATAATACGGGCGATGGGTGGAACCTGCTCGGAAACCCCTATCCTTCGTATATAATCGCTGCCAATTTTGTTGCTACTCTTCCAGTCGGGGTAGATGGCTCTATTTACTACTATGATAATGCAGCAGAAACCTATCAGGTGTATGCCGGCGGAATCGGAGCTGATCATATTCCTCCAACACAGGGATTCTTTGTTAAGGCAAATACTGCTGGACCTCATTTTGTTTCTTTGGATAACACAATGAGAGGCCACAGCAATGTTCCGTTCTACAAAGAAGAAGTGAGCAACCTGCTTGTTCTTGAAGCTACCGGTAACGGGTATGCCGACAAGACTTATGTTCGTTTCCTCGACGAAGCTACCTCCGGATTTGACAGGATGTGGGATGCACACAAGCTCCTTTCGGAAGCTGAAGGCGTACCGCAGATCTACACAACCGGCACAGGTCAGAATTATGCAATCAATGCTGTGGAGTCGGCTAAATCTGTTCCAATGAGCTTTACAGCAATCGGATCGGGTGTTTATAGCATTGCAATTGATGAAAACGACCTCGGAACTATTATTCTGCAGGACCTCAAAACCGGAATTCTGCACAACCTCGAAACAAACTACGAATTCAGCTATGTTGAAGGCGAAAATGCTGACAGGTTCGTGATCCATTTCGGCGAAGTATCATTAGACAACGCCACCAATGGCATACTTGTATATTCAAACGAAAACAAAGTTTTTGTATACAATACCAACAATCTGCAGGGCGAGATAGCCATCTTCGGCATGATGGGACAGCAGGTTACCACAGCCAAACTTGAAGGCGGCCTCAACATGATCACACTGAATGATATGAACAATTACTACGTTGTAAAAGTTCTCACCGAAAGCACAGTGGTTAGCGAAAAGGTCTATATCAGGTAATGGGATGACGAACTGATTTGATAACAATTTAAAATGAATAACAATATGAAAAAGGCAATCAAAATTTTAGCATTGACAGCGTCAATCTTGATAGTACCTATGTTCCTTTCTGCCCAGCCGGCTCCATGGGATCAGACGATAGGCGGCGGCGAAGGAAATTATCCTGTTGGTGGTGGAGCCCCCATTGGTGGCGGCCTCATTATCATGCTGGCCCTTGCTGCCGGTTATGGAACAAAGAAAGTGTACGATGCCCGTAAAAAGGTATTAGAATAGCATCTACTTTCATTCAAGTCTGAAAAAGCTTTACCGGTTTACCGGTAAAGCTTTTTTTTTAACTTTTTAATAACTAATGTTTCGCATCGCATTTTTGTATGAAGCAGTGTAATTTGCAGGAACAAATAATCTTTGTGATCTTTGTGTAAACCTTAGTGCACTTTGTGGTAAAAAATCAATGTACTTCAAAGCTATTGAGTTGAAATCTAATGAAAAACCACAGAGATTCTGTGATAAAATCCAAATTAAATATTAATTTTTTTTATTTTTGCATTTTAAAACAGCCTTGAGCTAGTTTGTAAGGGAGTTGGTTGGTTGCAGCTGCTCCCTTTTCATTTCTTCATAATCGGACTGATATACTGTTTTGTTTTTGTGAAGTGTATAGATCAGTTCCAATAGTTTCCTTTGTATTGCTACCACGCCTTTCATCTTTATTCCGTGTTTTGATACTAACCTGGCATAAGTGGCCCGGTGGACCGGACTGTACTTGATGGCTCCCAATGCCGGTAAATGCATTGCACGACGTAAATTCTTATTTCCTTTTTTTGATATTCGGGGTTTCCCTTTTACGGATGTGCCCGATGTTTTTTCTTTAATGTCTAAGCCTGAATAACTCACCAGTTGCCTTTTGTTGCGGATTAGCTCAAATCCATTGGTTTCTGCAAGTACAATCACAGCCGTTAACTGACCTACACCGGGTATGGTGCAAATGTTATCGATTTCATTCTTCAGTTCCGTGCTGCTCTTGACAATAGTATCGATCTCTTGCTTGATCTCTTTTTCCTGGGTGTTTAAGAACCGGATTCTTGATTTCATCCGTTTGACGCTGTTTTTATTGGGGTAAGCTTCGGTTTGTTCTGCATGCAATTGGTTTTTGATTGCTGACCTTTCTGCTACAATCTGATCCCGTTCCCGTGTGAGTTGTTGCAATAGTTTGTAAATTTCTTTTGGACGTTTCCACAGATCTAAATTTCTTTCCAGTCCGAATTGGGCAATGGCTTCGGAACAAGTCTTATCATTGATGGTCTTTAATTCAAGGGTACGCATATAGCTACTGATTTTGTTTGGCAACACGATGCTTACCTCAAAGCCATGTTCATCAAGATAATAAGCAAATTTCTGATGATAGATACCCGTGGCTTCCATTACGAATCGAACTTTTACTTCAACTATCGTTAGCTTTTGAACCCATTTCAACAATGCTGTGATGCCTGCGTCAGTGTTCTTGAATACGTTATAAGCAAACATTTCGACGGACAAATCTTCATACATCCTACCCAGGGTAACAACTAATTCTTTTTGGGCTACATCAGTTCCCAAAACTTGTTTTAATACTTTCTTCATCTTTTTATGTTTTTTAAGTTAAATAATAAAGTGAAGAATCTCCCCTCGTTTGGTCTCCTTACCGGATATCCAGGATATAATGGCCTGCATTATTCCTTACATTCTGTTCAAACTCTTGGAGATAAAAAAGAATGAGGCAATTTCTTTGTGAGAATATACTTCTTAGAGTTATTTGGACACAAATCTGCTCTCATCCTTTTTCACTTTACAGGTACTAAAATATCTAACTTTGCAAACATAGGAGGAAGCAAAGGAGACCCACCTGACCGGCCGGGCTGGCACAAAGTTTCACTAAGATTTAAATAAAAAATGGAATCGTCAGGTATTTGATAATAAATGATTTGATGATTTCCTTAAATTTGCAAAGGATTGATTGATAGAAATATATGGATTAGTTCGAAACATTTGTTGATGATTTTGAATTACAAATAGTGTTATTATGAAAAGCAGAAACATCACATTTATGCCTGCCATTGAGGAGATCATTGCTGAGTGCCGGGTTTGCCATCTTGCCATGGCCGGTCAATCGGGTGAGCCTTATGTGTTGCCCTTCAATTTCGGCTACAGGGAGGGTGTGTTTTATTTTCATTCAGCGCCACAGGGCTGGAAATTGGAAGTTCTGAAAGAAAATCCCAGGGTCTGTATTGCACTGAGTACAGGTTATGATCTGCGCTGGCAGCACGAAGATGTGGCTTGCAGTTACAGTATGAAGTATAAAAGCGTTCTGGCCCGCGGGGAGGTGGAATTCATTGAGGAGTATGACGAGAAAGTAGAAGGAATGAATATTATCATGAAACAGTATGTTGAAAAGGATTTTTCTTACAACCGGCCTGCCATTGAAAACGTGATGGTGTATAAAGTGAAAGTGAAAAAGTTTGAATGCAGGGTGTATGGATACTGATGCACAACAATCAAACGGTTTTTTTCATTTTTGCAAAACCCCGGCAGAAAACCATGGCAAGGGCTGTGCCTGTTAAAGCACCTGCCATAACATCTCCGGGGAAATGCACCCCCAGATAAATCCTGCTGTACGAAACAAGAAATGCCCAGGTCAATAAAAGAATATACATGCGGGCATAATGTGTTCTGAAAATGAAAGATAGAAATACGGCGATGGAAAAGGAATTGCATGCATGGGAGGAAATAAAGCCGTACAATCCCCCGCATTTATTATTCACAAGATGTACCAGGCCGGTCAGTTCCGGATCATGGCAGGGCCTCAGGCGCATAACCGAATTTTTGATATAAACGCTAAGCTGGTCGCTGGCAGTGATCAGCAGGGCAATCATTAGGATCAATATCCAGAAGTTTTTTCTCTGATGCCTGAAAAGCAGGAAGAGCAGCCATGCATAAAAGGGAATCCAGATAAACTTATCGCTCAACCAAAACATCATGAAGTCGAAGAATTCATTGTGCAGCCCGTTAAGAAAGAGGAAAAGGTCTTTATCCGCCTTTTCAAAAGCGCTGATCAGATGGATAAAAACAGGGATGTCAGGGTTTATTAAGTTCATTCCACAGGATATCTTTTAGTTTTTGAAGACCCATCCCGGTAACGGAAGAGATAAATACGGGAGAGAGGTGATTGATTTCAGCGGCCAGCTCTCGGATGAGGCCTTCATCCAGCAAATCCGATTTAGTGACGGCCACCACCATGCTTTTGTCTAACAATTCGGGGCTGTAGGCGCCGAGTTCATGTATCAGTATCCTGTATTCCTTATCAATGTCAGGGCTGTCGGCCGGGATGGTGATCAGCAACACCGGATTCCTTTCGATATGCCGGAGGAACCTGAGTCCAAGCCCTCTTCCTTCATGCGCTCCTTCGATAATTCCTGGGATATCGGCCATGATAAAGGATTGGTGGTTTCTGTACCCTACCATTCCGAGGTTAGGGGTAAGCGTGGTGAAGATATAATCAGCTATTTCGGGCCTTGCTGCCGAAACCACCGAAAGCAGTGTTGATTTACCCGCATTCGGAAATCCAACGAGCCCGACATCCGCCAACAGCTTGAGTTCCAGGATAAACCACCCTTCCACACCCTTCAGGCCGGGTTGAGCGTATTTGGGGGTCCTGTTGGTGGCAGATTTAAAGTGGTCGTTACCCAATCCACCTTTTCCACCCGATAGCAGGATTTTTGTTTGTTCGTGTTCAGTGATCTCAAGCAGCAAATTCCCTGTTTCGGATGATTTTGCCACAGTACCCAGAGGCACTTCAATGACAATGTCATTTCCATTGGCTCCGGTTTTCAGATCCGACATACCATTCTGCCCATTTTCGGCTTTCAGATGTTTGGTGTATTTCAGATGTAAAAGGGTCCAAAGATGCTTATTGCCTTTCAGGACGATATGGCCTCCCCTGCCGCCATCGCCACCGTCGGGCCCGCCCCTCGGATTGTTCCTCGAACGTTTGAAGTGGACGGAACCGGGGCCGCCATCTCCTGATTTGCAATAGATTTTTACGTAATCAACAAAGTTGGGATTGGACATCCTGAGGAGGTGTTAAGCGTGAGAAACTTTATAAATATCAGGATAGTTTCGGCCATATCCGGAGTAATCAAGGCCGTAACCTACAATAAAATCGTTGGGTATTTCCATTCCTGTGTAATCTATCCTGTAGTTGCATGTAAAGGCATCCGGTTTAAAAAGCAGTGCAACCACTACCACTTTGGAGGCGCCAAGCTCCTGAAAACGTTTCATGGTATGCTCCATTGTAATCCCTGTATCAATGATGTCCTCAACAATGAACACTGTGCGGCCGTGAACGCTGCTTTCCAATCCTATCAGTTCCTTTACCTGTCCTGAACTCCGGGTCCCGGCATAAGAGGATAGCTTGATGAAGGATACTTCACATGCAAAAGTTATGTTTTTCAGCAGATCGGAGGCAAACATAAATGCCCCGTTAAGAACCACGACAAATAGAGGGTTTTGTCCCTGAAAATCCTTTGAGATGGAAGCGGCCATCCGTTTGACCTGGCGCTGAATATCGTCAGAGTGGATGAAGGGAGAGAATTGTTTATCGAGTATTTTAATATTGTCCATTGTACGGAAGCATTTATCCATACAAATATAACGATTGTATCCTACAGGGATGCGTTAATAATGATTATTTTTGCCGTGAAACAAAAACATATTGAATATGAAACCCATTGTCAGCCTGATCATGGGCAGCACATCCGACTGGACCGTAATGGAAAAAGCGGCAAAATTCCTTGACGAAATGGATATTCCCTTCGAGGTAAATGCTTTATCAGCCCACAGAACCCCTGAAAAAGTTGAGGATTTCGCAAAATCCGCCCTGCAAAGGGGGATAAGGGTCATTATTGCCGCAGCCGGTATGTCGGCCCACCTTCCGGGCGTTATTGCAGCCATGACCCCCTTACCGGTGATAGGCGTACCGGTGAAGGTTTCTTTTGACGGCCTTGATGCCCTTTTGTCTATTGTTCAGATGCCTCCGGGGATACCT
>JAFGME010000137.1 GCA_016927695.1 Bacteroidales bacterium | reverse complement strand
ATCAAGGGCATAATTGTTTTGTGCAGCAAGGGGCAGTTCTGTCAGCAATACAGTCAGAACTGCCAAAGCATAGGTCATCTTTTTCATAGGAGTAAAATTTGAAGTTCAATATTTTATGATACAAATATAAAAAAATATAATGCGAATAGCAATTGGGTACATTTAAATATTTGCTCAACGGAAGGCTTTGAGGACGGCAAAATGATCGCAGTTTTATGAGAAGGCAAATCCCCTAATTCCTGTACCTGAGTATGGTAAGAGATCCTTTGTACACGTCATCCTGGTACTGACCGTGGCACTTTAAAATATAGAAATACACTCCCTCCGCCAGGTTTTCGGCATCCCAGTTATTTTCATAGTTGGTGATCTTGTACAATTCCTGCCCCCACCGGTTAAAGATAACCAGCGTATTTTCAAGGTAAAACTCCGAAAGATCGGGGATATCTGATGAAGCGTTTTTATATGACTCCCCTCCCCCCTGTCCGCCTTCGCCGTCGCCTTCGTCAATATCAATGACAAAGGTATCGTTTACCCCGTCGCCGTTGGGGGTGATCACATTGGGCACCTTAAGCTTCACAGGTTTAACTTCCACCGTGATGGAATCGGAGGAAAGACAATTGAAAAAGGTAATAAAATCATAAGTCACAGTGTATGTCCCGACAGCCGTGTAGGAGTGTATGGGAGCGGCAAGGTTGGAGGTGATTTCATCTCCGAAATCCCATGACCAGGTAATAAGCTGGAAAGTATCCACTGCAAGTGAATCGTAAGAGATGTTTTCAAAAGAAAAAGCCACTGCAGGATTTTGCAGGTAAACCACATTGCTTCCCTGGTCATCTTCTTTGTCGGTATAAAGAGCTATTTCAGGAAGCGGATAGGCTTTTACCGTAAACTCCTCAATGATTCTGCAACCCAATGTGTCGGTGACAGTTACATCGAAATCCCCATCGTATAAACCTCCCGCCTTATTGGGTTCATAAAGGTCCTGGAAACCCTCTGACCATTCATATTCCAGAGGTTCAAAATCGCCGGTGGCCAGAATTTTCATCTGGGCAACTTTATCGCCAGGGCAGCCCATGGTGAGCTGGATGAGTGTATCCACAAATATTCTGGGATCCACTTCTACTTGCACGCTATCGGTACAATAATGCAGGGCATTGGAAGAATCGGATATTTTCACTGAAAAGGTTGTATTTTCTCTTGGCCATACCCGGATGCTGTCTGTGGTAAAATCCCCGGGTGTCCACAAATAATTAAAAACGGTGGAATCCACATTAAGCATGATGGTATCGCTGCAAGGGATTAACGTATTTTCCTGAACGATGGAAGCAGGAATATTGACAAAAAAAATGTCACCTGTGATGTCGATGGTATCTCCTGAAATCACCTGAACGGAGTACTCTCCTGTGGTTTTCAGCCAGATGGTGCGCGATGTTTCACCGGTGCTCCATGAATAGCTGTCAAAACTTTCCCCTGCATCCACCTGCACACTGTCGGCGCTGCATATACGCAAGGTGTCCGGAAGGATATATACCTGCCCCGATAAGCCCATTGCAAGAAAAAAGAAAACTATCCCTGTTGTAAGATACTTCTTCATAAGTGACAGCAAAAATATAAAATTCCTCAAGCCAAAGGTTTCAGTTGATTAATTCGATATCCAAGTTTATCAACAATTCACTGTATAACCGTATTTGATTTTTTTTATCAACTTATCACTAACGTATTTGATCCCGGAAAATTACCGGTGGCATGGAACTTATTCCCGAAACCTGAAATCACGGCAGTTCAGAGGGTGTAAAGATGTCATAAATTCAGCTTCGGACATAGAAATGTGGCATGGCAGAGTCTTTGATGATGGATATTAAAAACATTTTTAAAAATGAATTTCAACAACTTCACCATAAAATCGCAGCAGGCTGTTCAGAAGGCCGGTGAGATTGCGCAGGGGCATGACCATCAGTCCATCGAACCGGTACATCTTCTGAAAGCCCTGCTTACCATTGACGAGAACCTCGCTCCCTTTCTGATCCGGAAAACAGGGGCTGATCCTGATCAGATATTAAATGTAACGGAGAGGTCTATTCAATCGCTTCCCCGTGTGTCAGGGGGTGATCAATACCTGAGCCCTGCCTCCGACAGAGCGCTGCAAAAAGCTGCTTCCTACCCGGGCGCTTTCTGCGACCAGTTTGTGTCGTTGGAGCACCTGCTTTTGGGTCTGTTAAGTTCAGACGACACAGCGGGAAAAATTTTAAAAGACAGCGGAGTCACTGAAAAAGAGCTGATTGCAGCGATCCGTCAACTTCGCAAAGGCGGCAAAGCAAATACCGCTTCGGCTGAAGAAACATATAATGCCCTGAACAGGTATGCCCGCAACCTGAATGAACTTGCCCGTGCAGGAAAGCTCGATCCGGTGATTGGCAGGGACGACGAGATCAGACGGATCCTTCAGATATTGTCGAGGCGGACAAAAAACAACCCGATTCTGATCGGGGAACCCGGCACGGGGAAAACTGCCATTGCAGAAGGCCTTGCACACAGGATAATCAATGGCGACGTGCCGGAAAACCTGAAATCAAAGCAAATTTATTCACTCGACATGGGTGCGCTTATCGCCGGGGCCAAATACAAAGGAGAATTTGAAGAAAGGCTGAAAAGTGTGGTAAAAGAAGTGATCTCTTCAGAAGGGGAAATTGTGCTTTTCATTGATGAGATACACACATTGGTCGGGGCCGGGGCTTCCGAAGGCGCCATGGACGCTGCCAACATATTGAAGCCGGCCCTTGCGCGTGGTGAACTCAGGGCAATAGGCGCTACTACCCTTAAAGAATATCAAAAATATTTCGAGAAGGACAAAGCCCTTGAAAGGCGGTTTCAAATCGTCATGGTAGGTGAACCTGATGTTCCTGCAACCATTTCCATCCTCAGAGGATTGAAGGAGAAATATGAAAACCATCACCAGGTGAGGATCTTGGATGAGGCCATCATTGCTGCAGCGGAACTCTCACAGCGATATATCAGCGACCGCTTTCTTCCTGATAAAGCCATTGACCTCATCGATGAGGCAGCCTCAAAACTCAGGCTTGAGATGAATTCACTCCCTGAAGAGCTGGAAACCGTCGAAAGAAAGATCAGACAACTGGAGATCGAAAGGGCAGCCATCAAACGCGAAAAGGATGAACCTAAACTTAGTTTGCTGAATGATGAAATTGCAAACCTCTCCGACATCCGGAACCGTCTCCGGGCAAAGTGGAATGCCGAAAAAGAGCTGGTGGACCGCATCCAGGCCAGTAAAAAAGCCATTGAGAGCTACAAACTGGAAGCCGAACAGGCAGAAAGAAACGGGGATTACGGCAAAGTGGCCGAAATAAGGTATGGTAAGATCAGAAATGAAGAAACAAACATCGGCAACCTGAAAAAAGAACTGAGTGAAATCCAGGGTGAGGCCCCCATGATCAATGAAGAAATTACAGCCGAGGATATTGCAGACATTGTTTCAAAATGGACAGGAATCCCGGTGAGCAAAATGCTTCAGGGCGAAAGGGAAAAACTCCTCGACCTTGAAGATCAGTTGCACAAAAGGATTGTCGGGCAGGATGAGGCCATCACGGCTGTTGCTGATGCCATCAGGCAAAGCAGGGCCGGGCTGACTGACGGTAAAAGGCCTATAGGGTCATTTATTTTTCTCGGTTCCACCGGAGTAGGCAAAACAGAACTGGCGAAAGCCCTTGCTGAATTTCTGTTCGATGATGAAAATGCCATGGTCAGGATAGATATGTCGGAATACCAGGAACGTCATTCCGTTTCACGCCTCGTTGGCGCCCCTCCGGGATATGTCGGTTACGACGAAAGCGGCCAGCTCAGCGAAGCCATCCGCAGAAAACCGTATTCCGTTGTTTTGCTGGATGAGATAGAAAAAGCACACCCGGATGTTTTTAACATACTTCTTCAGGTGCTGGACGACGGACGTTTGACCGACAATAAAGGCAGAGTGGTCGATTTCAGGAACACCATTGTGATCATGACTTCAAATATCGGTTCACATCTGATCAGGGAAGATCTGATGAAAGCAGGAACCGGCAATGAACCCGACTGGTTTGAAAAAACACGCAATAACCTGATGGAATTGCTAAAAAAAACAATCCGGCCCGAATTCCTGAACCGGATCGATGAAATCATCATCTTCAAACCCCTGACTGAGCTTCAAATCAGGGAAATCACCTCAATGCAGTTTGATCTGCTTAAAAAAATGCTTGCAAAACAGGGAATCCAGGTTTCTCTCACAGAAAGGGCAAGAAATTTTATCGCTGCTGCAGGTTTTGATCCGCAATTCGGGGCCAGACCCGTAAAAAGATTTATCAGAAAAACCCTCACCAACGAGTTGTCCAAAATGATCCTCTCCGGCAATGTAAACAAAGACAACGCCATCACGGTTGACCTTGCGGGGGATCAACTTACTTTCACAAATATCGGCAATTAATTATTTCTTTTTGTAACAAAATGAATCTTTATATGGTATACAATTAAAATTGTTTTATTTTTACCCTGAAATAGGATCAGATAAATCAACAAAAAAAATTCGTTTTATGAAAAAATTAAACTTCATTAAATTATTGGTTTTAACCCTGTTACTACTTGCAGCGCCGGCAATGTTGTTCTCACAATATAGCATAGGCCTGAAAGGCGGGGTTAATATGGCCGACCTTTCCGGCAGTTCCGTTGAAAACAACAGCTCGCTCATGGGGTATAATTTCGGGGGTGTATTCAACTATTCCCTGGAAGATGCCATCAGCAGTGATTTTGGGAAAATATTCTCGCTGCAGGCTGAATTATACATGGAAACGAAAGGCGCAAATGCTGATTACATGTTTGTTGATACAACGAAAAATCTCAGTGATGTTCCGCAAAACTTTACCTATGTAACCATTCCGGTACTGGCTAAATTTTCTTTCGGAAACGCTGAGAAATTCCAGGTCTATGTCAATGCAGGCGTTTATTTTTCATCGCTCTTCGGCCTTACCATTGATGGTGAAAAAATGAGGGATCATGATAAAAATGTGAACACCGACCAAAGGAAATACAGGGAAGAATATGCCGGTTTCGACATGGGATTGCAAGGCGGGGCCGGAATAGCAATACCTTTTGGCGACAAATTCAAAGGTTTCCTTGATGCCCGTTACAGCGCAGGAATGGCCAACGTCGGAGAGTACAAAGCCACGGCAAAAGATATCCCGGAAGCACAGCTGGAAGAGATAAAAACCAATACCATCAGCGCTTCAGTCGGGATAATGTACAAAATCAAATAAAATACCTGAAGCAATAATTCAGAAAAAGGCTGTCCTTTTCGGGCGGCCTTCTTTATTTTTGTTCCTTTAAAAACAATTACCGGACATGAGTTTTGATCTGACACAAGAAACCAAAAGGCTGGAAAATATTGCAGTGGGCATCAGGCGGGATATTATCAGAAGTCTTGCTGCCGCCGGGTCGGGTCATCTGGGAGGCTCCCTGGGGCTTACCGATGTATTCACCTGCCTGTACTTCAGCTATCTGAGGCATAAACCGGAAAACCCGAACTGGGAAGAGCGTGACAGGCTGATCCTGTCTGTCGGGCATGTAGCCCCGGTGCTTTACACTGCCCTTGCCCATGCAGGATATTTCGATCCCGCTGAACTTCTGACGCTAAGGAAATTGGGCTCACGGCTACAGGGGCATCCCGGGAAAGAGCACGGTCTGCCCGGACTGGAAATATCCTCAGGGTCGTTAGGGCAGGGCCTCTCCATTGCAACAGGACTTGCATTGGCAGCACGGTTCAGGGGGAAGAATTTCAGGGTAGTATCGGTGCATGGCGACGGTGAGCTACAGGAAGGTTCGATCTGGGAAGCCGCCATGAGCGCCGCCCACCATAAACTGTCAAATCTGGTTGCCATCATCGACAGAAATAAAGTGCAAATTGAGGGGAACACTTCCTCTGTAATGGAAATTGAACCGCTGAGGGAGAAATGGACTGCCTTTGGATGGGCTGTTTTTGAATGCAACGGGAACAACATCCGTGATATCCTTACCACCTTTGAAAAGATCGGGAATTTAAAGCTTTCCGCCCCTGCCGTGATCCTTGCCCATACCCTCATGGGCAAAGGGGTGGGTTCCATCGAAGGAGATTATACCTGGCATGGCAAGGCTCCGGATAAAGATCAGGCGAAAGATTTTGAAAACCAGCTGCTAAAAATACAATGACATGAACGGATACTCCAATAAGGGATATATTGCCACCAGAGAAGGCTTTGGAAAAGGCGTGCTGAAGGCCGCTGAAACCAATGAAAGGATTGTAGTTTTGGGAGCCGACATAACCGGATCGGTCGGTTTGGGTCCTTTCAGGGAAAAATACCCTGACCGGTTCATCTCTCTTGGCATTGCAGAGCAAAACTGCATGGGGGTGGCTGCCGGGCTGGCCCTCGGAAATATGGTTCCGGTATTCTCCACCTACGCTGTATTCTCCGCATTAAGGGCCACTGATCAGGTGAGGGTTTCGGTTTGCTACAACCATCTTCATGTGGTCATAGGAGGCGCACATGCCGGGATATCCGTCGGGCCGGACGGCGCAACACACCAGGCCCTCGAAGACATAGCCGTAATGCGCGTGATGCCGGATATGACTGTCCTTTCACCCTGCGATGCCACACAGACCAAATTGCTGACCTTAAAAGCGATTGAAGATTTGAAAGGGCCCGTTTATATCAGATATGGCAGAGAGGCTGTCCCTGATTTCACACCTGAAAATCAGGAATTGCTAATCGGAAAAGGACAGATGATCAAAGAAGGCCGGGATATTTCCATCCTTGCCACCGGTCACATGGTTTGGGAAGCGCTTCAGGCTGCTTATCAGCTTCAGGAAGACGGAATTAACGCAAGGGTGATCAATATACATACCATAAAGCCCATCGATCAGGAAATCATTATCCGGGCAGCCCGTGAAACCAAAGCCATCCTAACGGTTGAAGAACATCAGATAATGGGGGGCTTTGGCAGCGCTGTGGCCGAAGTGACGGCGAAGTATCATCCGGTTCCGGTGATTATGACCGGGATGGAAGACCGTTTCGGGGAATCGGGCAAACCGGAAGAACTGATGGATAAATACGGACTGAACAGTGAAAATATCATTAAAAAAGCCAGAGAACTGCTTTCCCTGAAAAATGATCCACACTGATTTACTAAAGTTTCGCATTTAATTATGATAGGCTGATAACTTGTTTTACTATTGTAAATAATTTATTATAATCCGGTATCGTTTCTGTTTATCTGATGGTTGTTTTGCATTTATTATCACAATGAAAAGGCTGATTTTTATTCTGATTGTTCTTATTGCCCTTGCGAAAACCGGTCACTCCCAGGATTTCGATCCATACACCTGCACTTTTAAAGGCAAAGAGCTTTTCGGAAAGATTCAAAGGGTCACTTCATTTGCTGATCTGAAGGTGGAAGTAGTTGATTACAATGCCGATCTGGAAGTGGACACAACCTCATCGTGGCCCTCAAAATGCGGACAATGGAAATTCGTGCAACATTTCCCCGATTTAAAAGTGGAATTCGTAAAATACGGGGCCGACCTCCGTATCAAATATGTGAATTACGGGGCAGGGGTGCCCGAATCAAAAACGAATATGTCCTCATTCAAAATCAACACATTCAATTGCAAATACAAGGGGTTCCCTCTCTACGGGAAAGTGAAATTTACAGACAATTTCCCCGACATCAGGATAAAAATTGTTGAAAGTTTTGAAGACATCAGGGTGAAGATGGTGGAAAACTTCCCCGATGACTGCGGTGAATGGCAGGTGGTGGAATCGTTTGAGGATATTAAGGTAAAGATTGTGGAATCTTTCGAGGATATCAAAGTTAAGATGGTCGACAACTTTCCCGGGTTGAGGTAAAAGAATACCGGAGAAATCAACCCCGTATGCACAGCAGCGAATCCGGGATTTTTTTATATTCGCACACTGAAAACAATCTGAATTTTTAAAATTTACCATCATGAAAAGTTGCTTTATTTTAAAGATTGGTTTTTGTCTTGCAATTGCCATATTATTTATGCGATCAGGCAGGGCTGAAACTGTTTCTCTTACCATGGCGAAAACTGTCGCAGAGAACACCCTTCTCAGGTATGATAATCAGGGGAGGTTTGAGATAGACGGATCAAAAAGCATTGAGGGTTCTGACAGCCAAACGCTTTTCTTCCTTTTTCACCTTTCCCCGGCAGGATATATTGTTGTTTCGGGAAACACAGACCTGCCCCCTGTGATCGCTTATTCCTTCAGTTCATCTTTTTATGGAGAAGACAGTCCGGCAAACCTTCTTGAGGAGATTCTTATCTCGGATTTGAAGCAGCGCCTGACCCATTTACAAGCCCTTCCTGAACACATCATAAAGCAAAGGCATGCCGGATGGAACCATCTGCTTTCCCCTGGCCCGGAAAATGGCATTTCGCGGGATTTCCACCAATGGCCATCCCCCGGAACAACCACCACAGGAGGATGGATTGAAACTCTATGGTCGCAAGGCAATCCATATAACACATCCTGTCCCCTCGATCCCGTAACCTGGAACAGGAGCCTTGCAGGATGCCCTGCTGTTGCTATGGCCATGGTACTGAACTATCATCAGAAAACAAATGACACTCATTTTTCTGATCAGGATGATTATTACCACAGTTATGCCGGCAGGCAATACTGGATAGATAACGATTATTCCTATGTTGAATTCCCTTCCTTTCCGGAGCTGAACACACTCCTTGATACACTTTCATCCCATTACAAAAAACAGGCAATCATTACCAGCCAGGACAAAGCAGCCCTTATATTCGCCTGTGGCGTAGCTGCTCATCAGGTTTATACTTCAAGCATTTCAGGCACATTTGGAATACAATATGCTCATCAGGCTTACCAGAAATTTCAGTTTAACGAAGCCATTCTTTTATGGCCAAGCGACACCGGATTTTTTAACAAGCTCATTGCCAATATGAAAGAAGGCCTTCCGGCACATCTGTCGGTAAACAATGAAGCAGGCAATTCAGGTCACAATGTGGTGGTAGACGGGTACAACACCGACAATTATTTTCATGTTAATTTTGGATGGGGAGGCTCATACAACGGCTGGTATCTGCTTCCTGAAGAATTTCCTTATGGTATGACCGTTCTGAAGGGTGTGATTGTGGATATAGGCGCTTACCAGGGGATCACTCTGGATATCAAGCTGTTTCTTGAAGGCCCATACAACGGATCGGAAATGAATACATTTCTGAACGGATTTTTACCATTAAACCAGCCATTCAACATACAACCCTGGAATTATCCCGGCAGCGAATCCGTTTCAGCCATCCCCTCCCCTGACATTGTTGACTGGATACTTGTTGATCTCCGCGAAACCAACGGGGGACCACAAAATGCCACTCCTGACACAAAAATCGCCCTGCAGGCCGGGTTCCTCCTGAAAAACGGACACATCGTCGGAACGGATGGCTTAAGCCCGATGCAATTCCCGCTCAGCATCACACAGGAACTATATTGCGCTGTCTGGCACAGGAATCACGTGGGCATCCTTTCTGCTTTTGAACCCTCCGGGGCAAACGGGTTTTACAGTTATGACTTTTCGACAAGCCACACTCAAATCTATGGTGGGACAATGGGATGCACCCAACTCACCGGAGGTCTGTGGGGAATGGCCGGCGGCGATGGCAATGCAGACGGACAGGTGAACAACAACGATAAAAATGACATTTGGGCGCCCCAGGCGGGCAGCAATGGATATCAGCAGGGAGATTTCAATCTCGACATACAAGTCAACAACACAGATAAAAACGGGTTATGGAAACCCAATACGGGATTGGGCTGCCAGGTGCCTTAATGAACCCTTTCTCCCTCAGGCAGCATACTTCAGGTGTTGTATGTTTTTTTCTTCAATTAAGGAGACTTTCCTTTTAACAGTATAAGCAAATTTGGTTTAATTTTCAGAAGAGGCGGCATGGTGTCGCCCAACAAAAAACCCAGTGGTTTTAAAGGCTCGATATGATCACATACGAGTTTAATTATGGCTAACAGTGGTATGGAAAGAAACATTCCCGGGATGCCCCACATTGCATTTCCGACAAGTATTGCAATGATGGAAAAAAGCGCATTGATTTTCACTTTTGAAGCAACGATTTTAGGTACAATATAATTATTATCCACCAGTTGAATAAAATAATAGATTGCCAGAACGTACAATGCATACCAGGCCGTTTCTTTGGTGACCAGTGCAACGATCATTGGCAGGGCCACGGCCACAATTCCTCCAATATATGGAATGAGGTTAAGCAGGGCGCCGATAATGCCCAGCAAAATAGCGTATTCAATTCCAAGTATTAAAAGTGTTGCAGTTTCAAGAATTGCAATAATGACTGTTTCGATAACCAACCCTAACAAATACCTTTGGATCACAGTTTTGGTTTGCGAAACTATTGCATTCACCTGGCTTTGGTTGCCTTCGCCAAAAACCTTACGAATAAAATCAAGGATCAGAGGTTGGTAAAACAAAATTAAGAAGATGTAAACAGGCACTAAAAACAAAACTACGACAACACCACCCATTGTAACGAGTGTTTTTCCGATTGCCTCGCCACTGTTACTGAGAAGCTCCCTCTGGGTTTTTAAAATCCAGTCATGAACTCTCTGGGGGTTGATATTGAAATATTCGGAAGCTCCGGAGATGACCTCGTTAATCATAGCGGTGAACCTTTCGACCAGCACCGGCCAGGAGTCGGCAAACCGGCTTGCCTGTGAAATGACCAGGGCTCCAAACGCAGCAATAACGATAAAGGTAATTAACAGGGAAAGGACAATGGCAACAATCCTGTTTATTTTTTTCTTTACAAAAAATTTAACAACGGGATGGAGCAGAATTGCTATAATAATCGAAAAAACAATAGGAACAATAATGCCTTTAGCAATATACAGTATCGCCAATAAAGCAATTATACCCACAAGAAATATGGTAGCTCTTGCGAAAAGCGGTATCTCAAATTTTTCATGTTTCACGGCTCTCAGAACCCTTTTCACTTTTACGAAATATCTGTTGCACGATGTACTGCCCGACCGACTTGATTGTATCAGATCGTTGAGCAACAAGATTAGTTATTCCAAATTGCAGGATAGTTCCAAAAAGCTTTCTGAAAATACTGGCGGATGCTCCAACAACTATTTTTTTTGAAGCATAACCGGTAGCTATACCCACCGCGGATCCCACGATGTTTTCGATCAAATAAGGGGAGGAAGACAAATCCTTCAATGTGCTTTTGATAAGGTTTACGGGTTTTAAACTTTCGTAGGTTGTGAAGACCTGCTCCTTTAAAAGCTGTCCTTTAATTGCCTGCTCGGCTTGCAGCAATTGTATTGCATTTCTAAGCTCTTTGCCTGAAGTTATATTTGCCATCCTGGTATTATTTAAACAATTGCTTAATGAAATATTCGTAGATTCGCTTTTTTAGCCATTTGTGCATGAAGAAATAAATAATGAGTGATGTAATACCATAAAATGCAGCAACTATAAAAAAGCCATAAAAGGTATCTCCAAGAATTTCACCCAACCATAAAGCAAGGCCCAAATTGACGAAAAGCAAGAAAGAAGCAAACAGGATAAAAACTACCGTACGGGGTATGAATGAGGAAATAACATCGGATGTTTTTTCCAGGGTTTTGAGTTTTGCCAGCTCAAAACTTACCTTACCATAATCGGTAGCTCTCTCAAGCAGGGTTTCAAACAATTTTGTATTGTCTTCCATGTGTATGGTTTTTATGCCAATGCACCACCGGCTGTTTTATTCCTTTTCAGCTTCTTCCATTTTGGATTTCCCCTTTTTAGCAAAGTCAGAAATTTCATCCTTTACCTCTGTATATTTGTCGGAGATGTTTTCAATGAATTCATCAAACTTTTCTTTTAAATCCTCTGCCAGTTTCTCTCCTTTCTTAGAAATCTTTTTCCTAGTTTCCGAACCCTTTGCCGGTGCAAACAAAATTCCCAAAACGGCTCCGACAGCTACGCCGGCTGCTAATCCTAATAATACTTTTCCTGTGCTCATAATTAAAATTTTTAAAAAATGATTGTTTTTAATTTGGTATTAAATACTTCTTCTTCCGCGGATAATCTGGAATAATAATGCAATTAGTGCGATAACAAGAAGAATGTGAATAATGCTACCGGCGCTGTAGGCAAAAAATCCTACTGCCCATCCTATGATCAGGATGACTGCGATGATGTAAAGTAAGCTTCCCATGTTATTTATATATTAAGTTTCCCGCTTCCTGCGGGCAGGTGTAAAATAATTTTTACATAAGCAAAGGTCTGTCATTTGAATCAGGATTGTGTTACATTATTATTGAAAAGAGTTACATTATTCCCACATTTATATAAAATAACCAAACCCGCCAAATGGCGGGTTTAGCTACCTTAATGAAAGATTCGGGGGTATATATAGAGCCGTGCTTCAAAAATGACAGACGGCATTGAATCGCTTAATTATTAAGGTGAATAGCCAATCCTATGGTTGACACCCCTGTCGATAAATCAAGAAATGCCCCAAGCTTGTCATTAAAATGGTATTCTGAACCAATGTGAAGATCCAGGAATAAAGGTCTGGCACTATTGTAATAATCCTTATCCCCTTCATAGCCATCATCCCAACGTGAATTTGAAAATGCGAATCCCAGTGAGCCTGCAAGGTAGAAGTCCCATTTTGGGTTCGCATTGAGCAAGTCATCAAAATAATAAGTTCCTTTCACTCCACCAAGAATAACGGTTTCGTGATAATAATACCTGTTATTGTCATGTGGATTTCCATAATAGTAATCCCTGCGGTACGAATAAAAACTGATAAACGGGGCCAGCGTGAAACT